>JACYLR010000227.1 GCA_015272465.1 Gloeomargaritaceae cyanobacterium C42_A2020_066 | reverse complement strand
CGACCCGGAGTCAGGACTCTTCTACAGCCCCCACGGGCCTGCCAAGTACTACATGGCCACGGACAATTTGCAGCGGCCGGCCTACCGGAGTCTGTTGCCCAATGACCTGATGGACATTATTGCCCAGCATCAGTTGCACTTCGATACCAGTACGGAGACGGGGGCGGTGTTTCATCTCATGGGGGCGTTGTCCGAGTTTGGCAAGCTGGGGTTGACCTGCATCGGCAACTCCCCCGCCCAGGCTGAGGCGATTTACGCCCAGATGACCGCGGTGTTGGATCAGGAATCGCAACGGGCCGGCCAGCAGGTGTCCCCGCATCTCAGTCCCTGGATGGGGTGGCGTTGAGGGGCAGGAACGCTAGTCTAGGTGGATGGTGGCAATGCCCCCAGTGGCCATAATCCGGGGCAGGAACTCATGCAATTCATTGACCAAGCAGAAATCTCGGTGTTGGCCGGCAAGGGAGGCGATGGGCTAGTGGCTTTCCGCCGGGAGAAGTATGTCCCTGCTGGCGGGCCGGCCGGCGGCAATGGCGGGCCGGGGGGTGATGTGGTGCTAGTGGCGGTGGAAAAGCGGCAGACGCTCCTGGATTTTCAGTACCAGCGCCAGTTTAAGGCGGCAGATGGCCAGCGGGGAGGGCCGAATAACCGGACGGGGGCCACAGGGGAGGATCGGGAAATTGAGGTGCCCTGTGGCACGGTGGTGGTAGACACGGCCACGGGTGAGGTCTTGGGGGATTTGACCACGGCCGGCCGGCGCTTGGTGGTGGCTAAGGGGGGCAAGGGGGGCCTGGGTAACCGTCACTTTTTGAGTAATCACAACCGGGCACCGGACTATGCCCTGGAGGGTTTACCGGGGGAAGAACGTCACCTGCGCTTGGAATTGAAGTTGCTGGCGGAGGTGGGGATTATTGGTCTACCCAACGCGGGCAAATCGACGCTGATTTCGGTGCTATCGGCCGCCCGACCCAAGATCGCCGACTACCCCTTTACCACGCTGGTGCCCAATCTGGGGGTTGTCCCCAATCCCCTGGGGGATGGCACTGTGTTTGCCGACATTCCGGGGTTGATCGAGGGTGCCCACCGGGGGGTGGGGTTGGGGATAGAGTTTCTTCGCCATGTGGAGCGGACGCGGCTCTTGCTTCATGTGATCGACGGGACGGGGGAGGATCCAATCCTGGACTACCAAACGGTGCAGGCAGAATTGGCGGCCTATGGGCACGTGGAGCGGCCGGCCGGGGCGCTGTATTTTGGCCCGCCGCTGGTGGAGCGCCCCCAGATTTTGGTGATCAATAAGCTGGATGCCCTCACGGATTCGGAGGCCCTTCCCGCCTTGATCCAGGCCCTCAGGGCGGCGAGCGGCCGGCCGGTGGTGGCTATTTCAGCCGCGACCCGCCAGGGGTTAGAGACTCTTCTGGATCAGGTTTGGCAAGCCCTGGGGCACTTAGCGAACCAGTCTACGGTTGAGATCGGCTAGCCCATCAACCCTACCGGTAAGCGTGCTCTAGATCCCACTCAAAAGCTTGGATCAGCGGTTAACTTTTCATCCAACCCGAACAGTCAAGGACGATATTCGCGACCGATAGTATCAAGCATCGCCGCGTTGACCTACCGAGGCGGTTAGCCCTATAGTGTAGCAAATTAGATTAAGTATGAGACGCTCTGTATCCGCAGTAAGCACGGATAATCTCATCTGTGCTAGTGTCGGCAGGTGCATTCACTCTCAACCGCTTCAACGCACTGAAGTCGTGTTCAATGTCGTTGAGGTCTGGTGAATAGCTTGGTAGAAATAGAACCACACGCCCCTTGGCTTCCACAAGTTCCTTAACTCTATTCTTTCGATAGATTGGCGCATTGCCCATAATTAAGGGTACCTCTATTTATTCAGTCTACTACTCACTTATTGACAATAGCGGCCGGTAAACTAGACATTTCAAGTCGACCCATTCTCAGTAAGGGGGTGATTCACCAACTAATAGAGGTGTCATTTAATTTTAGCCCACCATTGACAGATGTCGCCTCATATTTAATTAAATCGGCCATATAGCCATTTCAATCAAGCATGAGACACTTGGCCTCACCTCCTCATGTCGGTTAGACACCGCCTACAGAAGACTTCCAGAGCAGGTAGGGAGAGTCGAGAAAACCAAAAATGTCTCATTACCATTCAAAATGGCTATATCTGTCAAGGAGAGTATGGGTGGCTAGTACCTACGGATGTTACTGGTGTCAGGTGGCAGGGGCTTTGACTGCCCCAATGCAGTGTTTTCGGTAGGGGGTGTACTAAACGTAGGTTCCTTGGGTAGAACACAGAAAATACCCTCCGAGAAAAGGGATAAGTAGTAAGTCGAGAGTGAAACCAGCAGCGTGTTAGCCAGAACGGTGGTCAGGCCCAGGGGGGCAATCAGTAGCAAAACCAGGGTGATGCTACCGTTGGCACCAGCTAAAAAAAGGTAACGGGTTCTGGCTGAGCGAATCCAAATCTTCATGGGAGTCACCGCAGGAATGGAGGATTTGCAATCAGGCACGAAAGATTCACCGCTCTTCATGGGCCGAGAGGAAGGCCCCCAGAACCATAGCCCCACAGCAGAGGCCCTGCATCAGTTGCTGGGTTCCTTCGTCTGTGGAACTTTGGGAGGCGCGGTAGCCATGGTATCCACCCCGACTGACACTCCACCCACAGCCTCGCGGGACGCGGCCGGCCGCTAGTGCTGGAGTAGATAGCCCCAGAAGAAATGCAGGTACTGTAACCCATAGGAAATAGCGCCGATGCTGAAGCCGGAGCAAGGACGGGGTTCCTGGGGCAGACGCAGAAGATAACGTACTGGTCGAGCGAGTCAATTCCAGGGATGCCTGTCCACAGGCTTGAAAGCGGGCAAGGGCTAGTTTCAGAGCCATTACCAGGCTTTTCTCGCTTAGGACACGTTTAATATAGGCCGAGCAGGTTTCACCTCCGTAACGAACGGCATGGGCGCAACGGAAGCCCTTGAGAGGGGAAAGGTACTGCTGGTAAAGGTTGATTGAACTGGTCAACAGACTGCGGAGTAATGTCTCAAGAAAGAACATGGGAATGCTCCACATCTGGTCAGGAATCACCCGAGGGGTTTCGGTTCCAAAGGATGACTTTTTGCCTAGCCCGGCAAATACCAAGCCAGTTATCAATGCCTGTGGCCAGGGCAACGATGGGTGCCAGTTCAGCTCCTTTATTAAAGGCTCGCTCAAAGTCTTCTTCGTCTCCCACATAGATCAGGAGGAAGAAAAAGATAGTGAGGAATGAAAAGAACATAGCTTTCCACCGACGCGTATAGATATAGGCGGCTATCGGAGTCAACAATGTTAGAAGTACCATGATCCAAATCTTGCATCGCGACAGATACAAGGTTTTGATGATCAAATGACGGTTCTTCTCTTGCTCAACTTCCGTAGCGATTTGATTGGGGTCGAGGGTCATGGTGAGTAACCTGGTAACTTGAGACGGGATGTCACTGAGGCATAATGTGGACAACTGTCGGACAGAAATTGACGTAATGACTTGCCCATGTAGCTTGCAGTACCCCTAGAGAAGGGTTTGACGGTGCTCTGAGTGCTTATAAATCACAGGTTAGAGCTTTTGAAAATAAAGAGGGCCACCTATGATGCGAATGACGAAAGAAGCCCATGGGTCAGTGAATAAGAATAGCGCACCGACAGCTATCTACAGCAGTGTCGTTATAATTTGCAATTATAAGGGCCGGCTGTTTATGCTTGGGATGACCTATCAGACTCCCTGCCTCAGTCTGGGTCTTAGCCACATAGGGGCTTGCGCTTTAGCTGCCTAATTGAAACTAGGTATGTGGGGGGTGGCTGAGGGGGAGGCGTTGGCTGGTCGGGATGAGATAAGCCCCGTGGGATTTTTCATCTAATACAGTAGCCGGTGGTTGGCCTTGAGGTAGGTCTTCCAAGTATCCAGTTCTTCGGGGGTGAGTTCGCTTTCCTGACGAATCGGCCGGCCGAGGGTGGTTTGACTCCATTTTTCTAGAATCAGTCGCCGTTGCTCTTGCTTGCGGCGTTCACTGGCAATTATGGCCATAAAACCGTTTAGCATTAGGGCACCTCTATTTATTGAGACGAACTCGTTTCATGAGAGAATGTAATAGCTG
>JACYLR010000038.1 GCA_015272465.1 Gloeomargaritaceae cyanobacterium C42_A2020_066 | reverse complement strand
GGTGGGCTGGGGCCAGCCGAGGGGCAGGGTGACCGCCAGGATGAGAGCAACAACCCCCAGAGCACCTGCCTGCCCGAGGCGTTGCCACGGCCGGCCGGCCGTGACCGACTTTTGGTGTAGCCAAGCGGCTAGGGCAATCAGCACCAGCCCCCCCAGAAGCACACTCAACCCCTCCGAGCCGCTTTGCTGCGCCTGCACCCAAACCAACCAAGCCACCACGCCGTAGACCGGAAAGGCCAACAATTGCTGGAGCGTGGCCATCCACGGTCCTGGCTTAGGCAACCACCGCCGCCACCCCGGCACCCAACTGAGAGCCAGGTAAGGCAGGGCAAACCCCAATCCCAGACTGACGAAAATCCCCAGGGCGACGGGCAGCGGCTGCACCAGGGCTGCTCCAATAGCTGTAGCCATAAAGGGCGCTGTGCAGGGAGTGGCCGCCACCACTGCGAGGACACCCGTGAAGAACTCGCCCCGCCAGCCTGCTTGGTCTGTCAATCCCTGGCCAATGCCCATCCAGCGCGCGCCAACGGTGAATACCCCTGACAGACTCAGCCCCACGGCAAAAAGCACGTAGGCCAACAGGGTAACGACCAGCGGCGACTGGAGCTGGAAGCCCCAGCCCACCTGTTCCCCCCAGGCCCGCAGGGTCAACAGTGCCCCAGCCAGACCCACCAGTGTGGCCAGCACCCCAACGGTAAAGGCGATAGCTCCCCAGCGCATTGTCCCCAGGGACTGGGTCACCCGTTGGGTCAGATGCAGGGTTTTCAGGGAGAGGATGGGAAAGACACAGGGCATGGCATTCAACAGCAGCCCCCCGAAAAAGGCCAGAATCAGGGCCTGGTAGCCCAAGACGGCCCCTGGCTGCGGCCGGCCGGCCACCTGCCCTGGCTCCAGGGTGAGTTCGTAGGCCCCGGTTCCTGTCCCCTCCACCACCAGCACCCCTTGAATGCGCCCAGGATCAGGAGTTTGGCCCGCTTGAACGACCAGCCAAACGTTCTCCCGGCCGGCCGTGAACTGCTGAGGGGCGGCATTGGTGATCACCCCATCGGCATAGGGGAAAAAGGTGGCTTTTCTTAGTGATGCGTCTGGGAGGGCATCACGGGGTATCTGGAACACCCAGTTATCCCCTTGACGCTCGTAGAGACCCGGCCGGCCGAGGGGTTGAGGGAGCGCTTGGCGTGTTCGCCCAAAACCTGCCTGCCAGCGGGGGTCAGGGACTGGCGCCCGATCTGCTACAGGCAGCGTCAGTTCCAGATTGGCTTGTTCAGGGATGCAATCCTCTTTACACACCAGCCAATCCGCCCGTGCCCTGAGGGTGAGGGTTTCGCCCGGCCGGCCGGTGGCACGCACGGTCATCGGCAAGTAAACTTCCCCCTCGTAGCCGAAGTTGAGGAGGGGGCCAGCGGGTAACCGAGCCGGATAGGGCCACTGGATTTCGCTTACAGTGGTTCCTGGGGGCAGGTTCCAACTGAGACGCGGAGCCATCCCCGAATCCCCTGGGTTACGCCAGTAGACGTGCCATTCAGGCGTAATCACGAGACGCAGAGCCACCTCAAAGCGTTGTTCCGGCCGTAAGGAGGTGACTTCGCTGACCAGTTGGGCTGTGACCAAGGCCGGCCGGCCGGAATCCGCCCACACCGCGGAAATCCCTATGACATACAACAGTAACGCTGCTGCTACACTCCAGAAGTACTTTCCGACCACAGTAACCCTGAGTAAAGTGGCAAAACCTCTGGTAAAGACCAGTATGTTACCCTTTTGGTTCACCGAGGAGGCTCCAGCATCGTCTGCTCTAGGACAAACTGCCACTTAGTTAGACGAAAGATGTGCAGTTAGTGAGAACACGAAAGCGGTGAAAATTGTTCGTCCTAATATCTTGCATAATGAGGGACTTGTGAAAGAGCCGGTTCACGCTGGAAGAGATACAGCCAACGAGAGGCCTGGCAACTGCTATATTCAGAAGGTATGCAGAAATGCGATGAGTGGAGTGACGTGCAGAGATGCGAAGGCTAATTAAGAGAGCTATCTACATTCTTGGGAAAGATAAATATAAATATTTTCTCCTACAGTTGGCTATCCTAGTTAACTCCTTTTTGGAAGCTGCAACTATCGGTCTTCTTGGTCCATTTATTGCTCTAGCAGCTTCACCGAAGCTCATTAACAGACAGGAAACTATTGCGTCGATCTATGAATACCTTAAAGAGAGAACATTTATTCAGTCTGAAGCCAAGTTTGTAGCCCTTATTGGGCTAATAGTTATCATAATCCATACATCGAGGACGCTTTTATCATTACTTATTCAACAGAAGACTCATGACTTCGCCATACGGTTGCAGCGAGACCTACAGTTGCGCCTTCTGAGGGCTTACCTTCACGCGCCTTACAGTATTCACCTACGTAAAAACTCCGCTCAGATTATTCATACCATTTCAGGTGAAACATCTACATTCTCACAGGGGGTCATCTTGGCCTCTCTCAATTACTCAGTTAGTGTAACAATGTTCTTCTTTTTGGGTGCACTAGTCATTGCAACCGATCCCCTGGCCTGCCTAGTTATTGTGGTCATGCTCTTATTTGTTGGAGTAATCTTTTACTTACTGAGACACAAAGCTCCTCTTTGGGGCAAGACTCTATCTAGGACAAATAAAGAGATTATACGAACCATTCAGCATGCCATTGGAGGTATTAAAGAAACGAAGGTCATGGGATGTGAAATCTACTTTGAGAACAAGTTCCAGGAGTATGCCCAACGAGCCATGATCATTCAACGAGAGAGGCATGACTTCTCAAGAATTCCCAAGGCATTTATTGAGATTCTTACCATAGTCTCTGTAGTGGGTCTTATCTGTATCATCCTCTTTATTTCAGAAGGTAATCAATTCCTGATCGCAAAGCTTGGTATTATTGGATTGGTCGCAATGAGACTCTCGGGAAGTTCAAACAAGTTGTCAACAGAATTAACCTTGCTTAGAAGCTCCAACTATGTGATTGACAGTTTATACAATGAATTAAGAAGCAGCTCCGAGACTCGCGAGTTAGAGAAAGGCACTGAAAAGTACGCGGTTCGTGGTGGCAGCTTCTCGCCAGGGGTTGCCAAGAAAAAGATAGCTTTTCTGGAGAGAATAGATTTGTGTAATGTGAGTTACCGGTATCCTCGAAGTGATAAGGACGCCATACAAAATGTCAGTCTAAAAATCTACAAGGGAGAATCTATAGCCTTTATTGGTCGCTCTGGCGCTGGGAAAACAACCCTGGTGGACATTATACTAGGTCTTCTAAAACCAAGTTCTGGCGACATTGTTGTCGATGGAGTGACTTCAATATATGAAGCCCCGAAAGCTTGGCGACAAATGATCGGCTATATTCCTCAGTCCATTTTTTTGATGGATGACACATTTGTCCGAAACATTGCCTTTGGCGTTCCCGACCGCCTCATTGATATAGACAAGGTCAATCATGTTATTGATGTAGCTCAATTGAGGGATGTTGTGAATCAGCTCCCGAATGGCATTGAGACCCGTATTGGCGAGAGAGGAACACGTCTCTCGGGTGGGCAGCGCCAACGGGTGGGTATCGCGCGGGCTATGTACCACGACAGCGAAATCCTGGTTTTGGATGAAGCCACGGCAGCGCTTGACCAGGAAACGGAGAAGTCGGTTGTCAAGGCGATCAAGAATCTAGGCTTAACCAAAACTCTGATTACGATTGCCCATCGCCTCGAAACCATCAAAGACTGCGATCGAGTTTACGTACTCGATCAGGGGAGGATCATTCGTATGGGAACCTACGACCAGGTTGTTTTACGCGGAGAGGAGAAGGAACTGGAGATCAGCGAGTAATTGACTTCGCTTTAATTAGCTGACTCACTGAACCTTGTGTTTCAGCTAAGATCATAGACTGATATGTTTCAAGAAATTCCCCTCTCAATCTATGAAATAGATTTAGGAAATGTCTCAAGAAGCCGATGCAATCAAGAATTATGAACTCAATACCTCCCGTTTCATGATAAAGAGATCTGGCGTACTCCTGACTCCTTAAATCAATAGGCTTTGTTGTCACAAATATGTAGTTTTCAATCCTTCCTCTCGTTGTGGATATTTTCTGCAAGGCTCTATTTATAGCCGATTAGATTAGGAATGCGACACTCTATTTCCACAGTAAGCACGGACA
>JACYLR010000034.1 GCA_015272465.1 Gloeomargaritaceae cyanobacterium C42_A2020_066 | reverse complement strand
AAGTCCACCAGTTTGGGGTTTCGCTCGGAAGAGTTAGTGGGCAAACCCTACCTGGATTTGGTACACCCCGAAGACGTCGATCCCTTCCAGAACGCCTATCTCACAGCCCTGTCTACCCCAGGGTTGCCACAGACTCTAGAGTTGCGGCGGCGGCACCGTCTCGGCAACTGGCGGCGCCTGAGCGCTTCGCTCAAGACCCTCATGGGGCCAGAGGGCCTCGTCGGCGTAGTGATCTCCGCCCGCTACCTGGGGGACGAGGCAGCGCAAGCCACCACCCAGCAACCCCTGGTGTTGGCCGGCCGCTACCGAGTGATTAAAACCCTGGGAACTGGGGGGTTCTGCCACACCTACCTGGCCGAAGACAGTCACCGCCCGGGCCGCTGTCTGTGCGTGGTCAAGCAACTGCGGCTCCACATTGAAGATGCCAGTGGCTTGGACACCGCCCAACGCCTCTTCCACAGTGAGGCGGAAACCCTGGAAAAGTTGGGTCAGCACGACCGCATTCCACGCCTGCTCGCCTACTTTGAACAGGAGCGCAATTTCTATCTGGTGCAGGAGTTTATCGAAGGCCATCTCCTGGGGGATGAGTTGGTCAAGGGCCAGCCGCTACCCGCCAGTCAGGTAGTGTCCATTCTGCGCGACTTGCTGACGGTACTAGAGTTTGTCCACGAGGCACGGGTGATCCACCGAGACATCAAGCCCAGCAACATCATCCGCCGCGACCAGGATCGGCGCTTAGTGTTGATCGACTTTGGAGCCGTCAAAGCAATTGAAACCAGTCTGGCGGAGCCGGCCAGTGCCTTTACCGTCGCGGTGGGCACCCAAGGCTATATGCCCCTAGAGCAATGCGCCGGCCGGCCGCAGTTCAACAGTGACCTCTACGCCGTCGGCATGATTGCCATCCAGGCCCTGACTGGTATTGCCCCTCACCGCCTGCCGGAAGACCCTGCCACCGGCGAACTGCTCTGGCCCACCCAGGGCATCGACAGTGGCTTAGTAGACGTGGTTAAGGCCATGGTGCAACGGGACTACAGCGAGCGCGCCCAAACCGCCACAGAGGTGTTGCAGCGGTTAGCCGACCTGTAGACCAGCCGTTGTTCCCCCTATTTCATCGCCTGGTTGAGGGAACGACGCATCGAGGCCACTAGGGGCGGCGACGACAGGCTGGGGTCGAGGAGGATTTTCTGGGGGGTCAGGTCTTCCTGGTTGTAAAACTGGGCGCTGGAATCCTGGTCAAAGGCCAGTTTGGTGCCCCCCAGGGAAACCCCAGCAAAGAGGCCCGCACTGCGGCTATAGGCCAACACGTCCGAACCACTGGCATCGGTCGGGGTGACCACGTTGCCGCCCACCGGGCCAGCCGCAACGCCCACGTCGCCCCCGAGATCAAAGGAGCGATTCAGGGCAGCCCGCACACTACGCTCGTTCATAAAGAGCAAAATCAAATCGGTGGTGCGTGCCCCGATCTGGAGGCCGACGCTGCCGCCGGTGAGGGTGACGAAGGCCGGGTTGCTCCACTGCCCACTTTCCTGTTTGAGGGTGAGGATGCCCGCGCCGCGGGTGCCCCCAAAAATAAACCCCGCAGACGTGACGCCGGGAATAATGGCGATCCCTTTGGCTCGCCGCAGGATGCGCTCGGGAATCCGTTGTTGGGGATCGTCCATGAAGCTATCCAGGACATCAATCGAGTTTTGCAGCCGGCTTTCGACGGAAGCCACGGCCGGCCGAGCTTGGGCTATCACCAGTGCAGCTACAGGTACCAGCGTGATCAGGGGCAAGAGTCGCATCGTTCACACCTCCAATAGGAGAAACAGGGCGGCCAGCCGGGATGATCTGCCTTTGGCCCATCGGGCACGGCCCCAAAATTAAGACGGTATTATCCGCTAAAGTTTCCCGCAACCTCAGTGATCCAGGGCATTGGAGCAGGATTCGGGTATGGTCAAGAAGGGTTGGCTTCGCCGTCTGCCCCAAAGACTCACCCTCCTGCCAAGGCTATGCCCCCTCCGACTGCCCTCCGCTTCGTGATGTGGCTGGGTATAGTCAGCCTCTGCGCCGATGCTACCTACGAAGGGGCGCGCAGCATTACCGGGGCGTACCTGGGGGTGCTGGGAGCCAGCGGTGCGGTGGTCGGCCTCGTGGCTGGCCTGGGGGAACTGATCGGCTACGGCCTGAGACTATTCGTCGGCTACTGGAGCGATCGCACCCGGCAGTACTGGCAAGTGACCACCCTGGGTTATGCGATCAATACCGCCGTGGTACCCCTGATGGCGGCGGCCGGCCGCTGGGAAGTCCTCGCGGGGCTAATGATTAGTGAGCGCACTGGGAAAGCTATCCGCACCCCACCGCGGGATGTCCTCCTCTCCCATGCTGCACTTCAGGTGGGCCGCGGCTTTGGCTTTGGCCTCCATGAAGCCCTGGATCAAATCGGTGCGGTTGCTGGCCCCCTGATGGTCGCGGCTGTCCTAGCGGCTGGGGGTGGGTTTCGCGGTGGCTTTGCCATCCTGGCCCTGCCAGCGGTATTTGGCATGGGGGTACTCCTACTGGCCCAGCGCCGTTATCCCAATCCCCAAGACTTTGAGCCTGTCACCCAAGATTTATATGGGGAAGGCTTGCCCCAGCACTTCTGGGTGTACCTGGGGGCGGTAGCCCTGATGGCGGCAGGCTTTGCCGACTTTCCCTTGATTGCGTTTCATCTGCAACAGTCCAGCTGGGGCGACTCAACCCAGATTTCCCTCCTCTACGCCTTGGCCATGGGGGTAGATACAGTAGCTGCCCTGGCTTTTGGCTATGGGTTCGACCGGTTGGGAATCACCAGCCTGATTCTGGCCATCGCCCTCTCCCTAGGATTTGCGCCGCTGGTCTTTGGGCGTGATCCCACCTTGGCCTTGCTGGGCATGGTGCTCTGGGGGATCGGCATGGGTGCCCAGGAGTCCATTCTCAAGGCCGTCGTGGCGGGGATGGTACCTGCCGCGCGGCGGGGGTCAGCCTACGGTATTTTTAACACGGGGTATGGGGTGGCCTGGTTTTTGGGGAGCGCGGTGATGGGGTTTCTCTACGACCAAAGCCTGGGTCTGGTGATTGGCTTTTCGGTGCTGATGCAGACCCTAGCCATTCCAGTTTTGGTCTGGGTAGCGCGCCGACCCTCCACCGCCAGCACCCGGTAAAGGAACCCCTGGCCGATACACTGGATGTGCTGTGCTTTGCGCGCCCGGAATGGAACATCTTGTGCTCGTGCCCGCCACCCAGGAGGTGTTTGCAGGGGAACCCCTGTCCGTACCGGTGACGCGTCTGGATGGTACCGTCGCCCCCCAGATCAAAGACCTGTGCATTGAAGCAGTGGCCGGCCGGCCGCTCATCCTGGGCATTGACCTGTCTCGGGTCGAGTTTATGGACAGTGGGGGGTTGGGGGCACTCCTAGCCTGCCGCAAGCACGTCACGGCGCTGGGGGGAAGTCTGGGCCTGATCGCCCCCCGGCCTCTGATTCTGCGGGTGATTGAAGCCACTGGGTTTGATAAAGTAATGCCCATCTACGCCAGTCGGGCCGACTTCGAGGCCAGCCTCACCTGAGGGACTTCCCATGCCCACACCCGGCAACATCCTGGTGGTGGATGACAAATTAGAGAATCTCCACCTGCTGGCGGCCATGCTCAGTGGTCAGGGGCATGAGGTGCGCCAGGTGATTAATGGCCCGATGGCCCTCATGGGCGCTGGTGCCGACCCCCCCGATCTGATCCTGCTGGATATTCGGATGCCTGGTATGGATGGCTACGAGGTCTGTCAGCAGCTCAAGGCCAACCCGATCACGGCCCCAATCCCAGTAATTTTCATCAGTGCCCTGGATGACGTGGCCGATAAGCTGCGAGCTTTCCAGGTGGGTGGGGCCGATTATGTGACGAAACCCTTTCAGGTGGAGGAGGTGCTGGCCCGTGTTAATCACCAGTTGACGATCCGTTGGCAACAGCGCCAATTGGAAACACAGCAGGCCCGCCTCAGTGCAGAACTCGCTAGGGCCGGCCGCATCCAAGCCGATCTCTTGCCCCATAGCTTCCCCAGCTTGCCAGGGTTTGAACTGGCAGCCCGCTGTATTCCGGCGCGGGAGGTGGGGGGAGATTTCTACGACTGGGCCTGGTCGTCGCGCACCCTGCGCTTTACCTTCACCCTGGCGGACGTCATGGGCAAGGGGATGCCGGCAGCCCTACTCATGGCT
>JACYLR010000085.1 GCA_015272465.1 Gloeomargaritaceae cyanobacterium C42_A2020_066 | reverse complement strand
GAAAGCTGGGTGGATGGGATCATGATCCTCACCGATACAGGGGAACTGGTCTTATGTGAGCCGCAGCAGGATGAGGCGACCGTGGGGTGGATAGCCGAGGACTTGCCGGCCGGCCGCTTCCTGGGCCATGAAGCCTGGGTAGTCGTAGGCCAGTAGGTAGGGCAGGAGGGGGTGATCGGGGGTGTAGGTCTGGAGAATGACGTGTCCCGGTGCCTCGGCCCGGCCGGCCCGACCCGCAACTTGGACAAACAGTTGGAAAGCCCGTTCCTGGGCGCGGTAGTCTCCCAGATGGAGGAGGCCATCGGCGGCCAGAATCCCCACCAGGGTGACCCGCGGCAGGTCAAGGCCCTTGGTCAGCATTTGCGTTCCCACCAGAACATCCGCCTTGCCCTCCGCAAAAGCGGTGAGCAGTTTGCGGTGACCATCCTTGGTTTGAGTCGTGTCGCTGTCGAAGCGGAGAACCCGCAACTGGGGGTGGTGGCGTTCTAGGGCTTCGACCACCCGTTGGGTGCCGCAACCAAAGTGTTTGAAGTAGGGAGATTCACACTGGGGACAGTGGTCGGGCTGGGTCTGGCGCCAGCCGCAGTAATGGCAGTGGAGGCCCTCGCCAGCGCTGTGCTGGTGGTAGGTGAGAGAGGTGTCGCAACGGGGGCACCCCAGGACGTAGCCACAACTGCGACAGGACACAAAGGAACTAAAACCCCGGCGAGGCACAAACAGGATGGCTTGGTGGCCCTGCTGGGGAAGGCTGGTCAACTGCTCGGCCAAGGTGCGGCTGAACAGGCTGAAATTGCCCACCTGTAGCTCTCGCCGCATATCGACCACCGTGACCGGGGGCAGGGGCCGGGGGGGAATCCGCTCAGGTAGCTCTAGGTAGCGATCCGTAGGCCGCAGGGCCTCCCAGGTCTCCAGACTGGGGGTGGCGGTACCTAAAATCAGGGGACAGTTGGCTTCCTCGGCCCGCCAGGTGGCAACCGTGCGGGCATGGTAGCAGGGGGCAGGCTGTTCCTGTTTGAAACTGGAGTCGTGTTCCTCGTCAAGGATGATCAGCCCCAGGTTGGGGAGGGGCACCAGCACCGCCGAACGGGTGCCGATCAGCACCACCGGCCGGCCGGCCAAGGCCAAACGCCAGGTGTCGTAGCGCTCCCCATCCGCAAGACCACTGTGGTAAACAAGAACCTGGCTGCCAAAGCGCGCCCGAAACCGATCGGTGAGTTGGGGGGTCAGGCCAATTTCTGGCACCAGCACCAGCCCCGCTTGCCCCCGCGCCAGCACGGGAGCTAGGGCCTGGAGGTAGACCTCGGTTTTGCCCGATCCGGTGACACCGTGAAGTAGAAGTGGCCCCCGGCCGGCCGCTTGGATGGCCAACACGGCCCGCTGTTGGGCTGGAGTCAGGGGTTTGGGTTGATCGCGGTGGCCCGCGTTCTGGCCCGTGCGCAGGGTTTCCTGGGCCTGGATCACCAGATAGCCCTTGGTCGCCAAGCGCTTGAGGGGGGCATCACTTACCTGAGCCGCCTGCTTGAGGGCCGTCACCTCCAAGACACCGCCGTGGTGCCCTAGGACATCGACGACTCGCTGTTGTTGCGGCGTCAGCTTGTCCTCAGGGCTAGATACCAGGGTTGCCACTTGGCGGAACTGAGGCTTGGGGGGATCGGGCTGACTCCAGTAGCTCTCCACCCAACCCTGGCGCAACAGCACCCGCAGGCCGGCCGCCGCCTGGGGTAGTTTCTGTTGGAGGTGCCGCCAACTGTAGTCTCCCTGGGGTTGCTGGCGGAGGTAGTCCCAAAGTTGCCGGGCGGCCGGGGGCAGGGCATCGGCATCGGCATCGGCCAGGGCACAGAGACGAATCCGGCGCTGAGCCTGACGCAATAAACCAGGGGGCAAGGCAGCCCGCACCACCTGGATCAGGGGTGTCTGGTAGTAGTTCGCCAGTTGGCTGAGCAGTGCCCAATAGCCGGCGGGGAAAAACTGGCTACTGAGGACTTCGGTTACAGGCCGCACCTGCTCCGGGTTCACCTCTGGGGGGAGTTGCTGCCGGGCCTGAATAGCAATACCGCCGACGGTGCGACTACCCAGGGGCACACGCAGCACATCCCCCGGTGCCACACTCAGGCCGGCCGGGATGGCGTAGGTAAATAGACTCTGGAGGCCGGGACAATCCACCAGGACTTCGACCCAGGGTTCCGCAGGCGTGGTCACAATATCAATCAAGAAAAGTACTGACAGACGGCTAGTTAAAGCTTGTCGAGCGGCCTGCGGCGCGCTGCACAGGTATTCTGATCATAGGGCAGCCTCTCTGGGCGGCCGGCCGGGGTGACCACCCTGGGGTAAGATTGGGGCGTTCTGATTGCACAGCGTTAGCCAACGTGGAGAATCCCCGGGTTCTGGCGGCCATTGATGTGGGCACCAACTCCATCCACATGGTGGTGGTTCATATTCAACCCCATCTCCCCGCCTTCACCGTGATTGCCAGGGAAAAGGATACGGTACGCCTGGGGGAACGCTGCCCCCTCACCCGCAATCTGACCGAGGAAGCCATGGGCCGGGCACGGGCAACCTTGGAGCGCTGTCTGTCCCTAGCCAAAGCTCATCAAGCGGAAGCGGTGGTAGCGGTTGCCACCAGTGCTGTGCGCGAAGCGGCCAATGGTCAGGCGTTTCTCCAAGAGATCGAGCGGCAGTTGGGCCTGAGAATTGACCTGATCTCCGGCCAGGAAGAGGCTCGGCGGATTTACCTGGGTGTCCTCTCCGGGATGGCCTTCCACGGCCGGCCGCACATCATCATTGACATTGGTGGGGGTTCTACCGAACTGATTTTGGGAGATGGGGGGGAACCCGCCTACCTGAGTAGCACCAAGGTGGGTGCAGTACGGCTGACCGCTGAATGCGTGACCAGCGATCCCATTAGTGCCACGGATTACCAGCGGCTCCGCAGTTATGTCCAGGGCATGCTGGAGTGGCCGACGGAAGATTTGCGGGCGCGGCTGACCTCCGGACAGACGGCCACACTGGTGGGCACTTCAGGCACTGCGGAAACCTTGGCGGCCCTCCACGCCCAGCAAAACCTGGGGGCTGTGCCCCTCTCCTTGCAGGGCTACGGTTTTAGCCGCACGGATTTGGGCAATCTGGTGCAGACCCTGCGCAAGTTGGATGACAGCCAGCGGCGCGAAACCCTGGACTTGCCCCCCCGCCGCTCCGAGATCCTCCTGGCCGGGGCGGTCATCCTCCACGAAGCCATGACCCTTTTGGGCATGGACTGGATCGTCTACTGTGACCGCGCCCTGCGGGAGGGGATCATTGTCGATTGGATGCTGGGCCACGGCCTAATTGCCGACCATCTCCGCTACCAGAGCACCATTCGCCAGCGGAGTGTATTGCGGTTAGCAGAGAAGTACCAGGTCAACCTCAGCCATGCCCAACAGGTGGCCCAGTTAGCTGTCAGCCTGTTTGACCAAACCCAGGGACGGGTGCATTTCTGGGGGCAGGCGGAGCGAGACTTACTCTGGGCGGCCGCAATTTTACACAACAGCGGCCATCACATCAGCCACTCGGCTCATCACAAGCATTCCTACTACCTAATTCGCTACGGGGAACTGCTGGGCTACACGGAAAATGAAATTGAATTGGTGGCCAACATCGCTCGCTATCACCGCAAAAATACCCCTAAGAAGCGGCATGAAGCCTACGGTGCTCTGGTCAAGACTGACCGCCAGCGGATTGAGCAGTTGAGTGCCCTGCTACGGGTGGCAGTTGCGCTGGATCGGCGGCAGTTGGGGGCCATACCTGCCCTGACCTGTGAGGCCCTACCGGAACGCGGCGAACTGCATCTCTACCTCCAGGCCGGCCGGCCGGGGGATGACTGCGCCCTGGAGTTGTGGAGTCTAGGCTACAAAAAAGAAGCGTTCGAAGCGGTATTTGGCCTAAAGCTAGTGCCCCACCTGCGGCCGGCCGAGAGACCTCAGCAAGACGCAGCCTCCCTCTCCTCAGTTTGTTGATGGTCGCGTGTCTCTCAGCGCGTATCCTGGTCTGGGGTAAACAACAGCCGTAAAGATTTTGAACGATATGCCCGTCCCCGCCGCTCACGAGCTAGCCATCCAGTAAGGTATAGCCGATTTAAATTACCATGCAGCGCTATCTACAATGATGAGCTAAGATTGACGACGTGTCTATTGAGGAGTAGCCTTCCATGCCCTACAGCCTTGATTTAAGAGTGAAAGTCATTAGTTTCTTAGAGAGTGGTCACGGCATCACTGAAACTGCCAGAATATTCGGAATCAATAGAGCAACCATTTATCGATGGCTAGATAGACCTAACTTGGCTCACACACCAGTCACAACGAGAAAGCGTAAAATAGACGTCCATAAAC
>JACYLR010000035.1 GCA_015272465.1 Gloeomargaritaceae cyanobacterium C42_A2020_066 | reverse complement strand
AGTGCCGGGTTCAATCCAGTATTCGGCGATCACCCGCCCCAGGGGGGGAGGAACGGGGGGATGGGCAAGCGAAACCAGGGCTTCAGGCATCGATCCGTACCGAGTCGCCAGATTGGAGCGTGCCCCCCTGGATTACCTCGGCGTAGATCCCCACCTCACCCTGGTTGTGCTGGAGGGCTGTTTTGAGGATTGTCAGGTCGTCCGGCAGGCTCTCCTGGGCCAGGGTGGTCATCACGCAACGGGGGCAGGCTTCTGTGATCCGCAGCTTGACCTCCGCACCGAGGGCAAGGATGCGCCCAATCCAGTCCTGTTCTACAAACCCCACCACCGGGGCGGCCGGCCGAATCAGCAGGTTGGGGCGAAAGCGCTGGCTCGCGAAATCCGCGCCGGGACTCAGGGTACGCAGGTGATCCAGGGTGGCGGTGGTCAGCAGATGCAAAGGGGCGGCATCAAAGAAACGGCCGGCCGGCATTTTCAGGTCGGTGACCTGGTCTCGGTGGGGCAGTTGATCCAGATCAGGCCAATGGTACTCATAGCGGGGCGTAGCCGGCGGTGTGGCCGTCAACTGCACGGTGCGCTGCAATAGCGCTGTGAGATGAGCATCCGCATCCTCCGAGGGGCCGTAGACTTGCTGGCCATCAGGAAGGGTGACCTGCACGCCGGTTGCGGAGGTGGACTCTAGCGTTGCCCGGCAGGCAAATAGGCTGGCCCAGCGGCGGGGATGCTTAGCACTCACGACTTTGCCCGTCGCCTGATCCACCAAACCGTAGGCCCGATCCCCCAGCAGGCCATCTGCGATCACCTGGGCTGCATCGAGGGCCTCCCCCAGCATTGACTTGACCGGGTATCGCCATAGGGAAACCACGGTGCCCACCAAACCCATCCCCATGTCCGCACCTCTCGGCCGGCCGCCTGTTCCAGTTATACGCTCATCGGCACCCGATTTTCTGCGGCCTCGGCTTCTGCCAACAACTGAGCAGCCAGTTGCCGCTTACCGGTTGCATCCAGTTTCTTCACCTCATTGTGCAGCACCCGCTCATTCACCCGCTGATTCCAATAGTCCAGGGCATCCGGGCCAAGCAAGGCCAGCTTGCCCACAAACTGGCGCAGCACCTCATTGGTGGGCCCCATCACCCAGCCCGCCTTGCCGTCGCGCAAATAGCGCTCAATTTCCATATCTTTCTTAAAGCCACTTCCCCCACAGGCGTGGAGCATCTTGTCGCAGACATGGGCGACATTTTTGGCGGCCGTAAACTTAATTTGCCAGTACCAGGACAGGTAGGCCGAACGGGGCAGCGCCTCCAGGTTCTCATGGATCGACCAGTTGCAATCCTCGGTGACCCGATCCATCAACTGACCCATGCTGTAGACAAACATCCGGGAGGCGTTCGTATCCATGATCGCCTCGCCCACGTAGTCCTGGATTGTGGGGTAGTCCGCGACACGCATGCCCACATCCACATGTTTCTTACGGGTCGTGTGCTTCTTGGCAATGTCAATCGCTCCCAGGGCAATGCCATTCCAGCAGGCTGAAGAGCAGAGCAGGAAAAAGGGATCGACAATCTCATCATTGGAAAAGGCCCCGTCCCCCTTCGGCCCGATCATCCGGTTTTCCGGAATCACCACCCGATCTACTTGGAGCGTGCCCGACTGATTGCCCCGCAACCCCAGGGCATCCCACTTGTGGGGTTCGGCCTGGACTTCATCCCTGAAAATCAGGAAACAGGAGAGATCGGCGTAATTGCCAGCAAAGTCAGGGCTGGTGGTCTGCACCACATACCAATCGGCAAACCCGGCGGAGGTCGTCCAGGACGCTTTTTTGGAGACCTGCCACCCCTGGGGATGGGCAACGGCGCTGGAGGACACGGGGTACCAGAAGTGAGAGCCGGTTTCCGGGTCGGAGTAGGAGAGGGTGCCGATCTGGACATCCCGATCCAGGCGCTGGAGCAGGGGAATGACGTTGGGATTCGTATGGGTGCGAAACAGCAGTGCCGCAACGGCTCCCAAGTGCATGGTGTAGCACATGGCCGTGCTGGGGCAGCCGTAACGGGCGATGGTTTCCACCACCATGGCGGCACAGACGTGGTTTTCCCCCAGTCCCCCCCAAGCTTTGGGGACAAATAGGCCCAGGAGTCCGAGGGAGGCGAGGGCCTCAAAATTCTTACGGGGATAAACCAGAGTTCGATCCGACTCAATGGCCTGGGGCCGCAGGTGAGTGAGGCATAGTTCGATCAGCCTTTCCCGCAACTCCTGTTGTGCAGGTGTGAGCAGCCATGCCGGATCGAAGCTGCGATCCAATCCCAGATCAATACCTATGGCCCCGTTCATAACATGCCGCCGGTGCTTGTCATAACAAGTAATAGGGATTCGGCCGGCCGGATTCTGTCGCCGAGGATACCAGCAGTGGGGAGTGTTTCCTTGTCGTTCTGACCCGCTCGCCTCAACCCCTTAGCTTGCTCCTGGCTCAGGAACCAACACCTGTAACGCCCGCGGATAAATCTCGAACAGGGCTGGGGTACGCGTGGTAATTTCCCCATCCGTATTCACCCGCTTCGGATGGCGAGTCCAAAGCTGGATCCGTTGGCCCGACCAGTGGGCAATGCCAATATGCTCCCCAAGGTGACCGGAGCGCAAGGCTGGCAACAGGAAAAATATGTGCCACCAGTGTGGAATTTCCAAGCTGTATAAATCCAGGCGCTGGTCATCAATCGCTGCATCACTAGCCACTGTTAGCCCTCCCCCGTAGTAGCGGCCATTGCCTACCGCGATTTGGAGGGACTTGCGCGTGATTACCTCTCCCCCATCAATCTGAATTGTGGCCGTGAAGCGCTCCACCATAACTATGGCTCGCAGGGCCGCCAAGGCATAGGCCACTACCCCAAACCGTTGCTTACTGGCTCCCGAAAGTTCCTGGGTAATGCGTACACTGAGGCCACAACTTGCCACATTGAAAAAATATTTGCCATTCACTCGCCCTAAATCAATGGCTTGCTGATTCCCCCTGGCGATCACCGCGCAGGCTGCGGCCAGATCTGTGGGTATCTTGAGGGTGCGGGCGAGATCATTAGCTGTACCAAGGGGTAAAATCCCCAGGGGTAAACCCGTTTCCAATAGGGCATCGATAGCTACATTGAGGGTTCCATCCCCGCCCCCAATGACAACGGCTGAAACCTTCCCACGATACCGCCGAATACACTGGGCAAAGTCTTCAACCTTACGAACTTGGCCGATAATGTACTTCACATCTAAGTCATTGAAATTGGCCACCACTTCTCCAAAACGAGCCAATCCCTGTTTTGAGTAGAGGTTGATGAGTAGTAAGATAGGGAGGTTCACCGCTGATAGCCCCTGGGTGAATTAAGATGACTACTGGGATTGGGCAGCTATGAACTTTACCATTGAACCTGAGCAGCGGTAAACACTTGAGAACAAAAGTTGTTAACCAGCAGATTTGCGGACTGGGCTAACAATCCATATGAGAATGCAATCGATGGATGACGGCAACCCGCCGGCCGGCCGACAGGTGTAGATACACTTCCCCTAAGCATGGGGTCTTGAACGACCCTAAAAAGCAGGGGACAAACTCCTGCCATTTTGGCATGATGCTATTCACCACAGGCAGTGACCAGGTAAGTCATAATCTCTCCGAATCAATTTGATAAACTGCCCCTGTCTTTGCTTAAGTGTCAGAGGTCTCAAAGCTCTATTGCGATCGGAGATGCACACCCCGTTATGTGCTATGACGACGCCATGCCTGCGTATTGACTCTGACATTGGGTGCAATTAAGTTTAATGACAGCCGAGATTCCACGTTCCCGTTACCTTCTCAGAAGGATCAGCCTGCTTGCTACCACCCTATCCTTAGTAGGGACATTCTATTTGGGCGCCAAGCAATCCGCTCGGGCGTCTCAAGGCCCGGATAGGGAAAGTTTTTTAACGGATGGTGTTGAGGATGCCAAGCAGGCTGGGTTGTTTACGACACCCGAAGCTAGCCTCCTGGCAGGTATTGCACCAGAATCCCAGTCGGTGACTGATTCCCCGTCCTCGCCATCACGCGCCGAAGTCGGTCAGAGCTTGGATGACCGGCGGCCTCAAGCGGCATCGAACGAGCAATCTCCGAAGACCGCCGGGGATCTACCGGCCAGTTTGGGCCTTGGGTATCCTGCCCAAAAGGGTTCAGATTTGAACGGCCAGGAGGTTCCCAACCTAACCGATGCAAGTTTACCCCTGGGTTCCGGGATCTACGCCAGCAGCGCCCAGGACACGAAATCCAGCAACTCTCCTTGGAAGTTTGAGTTCACACCTTACCTATGGGCACCGGTCAATGTCGATGCAGATCTCTCAACCAGCCGTCGAACTGTATCGAGAAACCTTACATTCAGTCAAATAACCAGTGCCATAGATACCCCTCCCCTGTCTGGTCGGTTTGAAGCCTGGAAAGGAAACTTCGGACTTTTAACCGAAGGCTATAGCCGTTTCATTCAGGTTTGAGACACTTAGGCTCACCTCTCCATGTCCGCCAGACACCGTCCATATAAGACTTCTAGGGTAGGTAGGGAGAGTTAAGGGAGCTGAAGAAATGTCTCATTCCCATTCAAATCGGCTGTACAGCACTATTCCTTGCCGGCCGGCCCTAAATTCAGCAGACTTAGGGCTTGAAGGGGGCATACAGGCAAGCTACAGCCACTCTAGAGACTCCGTTCCGATGGTGCTTGTCTACGGCGATCACTGTAACCATGATGACCTCGCCCTCGACAGCATAAACCAGTCGGTATCCTGGACAGCGGCGCTTGATTTCATAAGGGCTAGCGGGCAACTCACTGGGAAGCAGACCCCCGATGGAGTCGCCGCAACCATGCACCACCAATAGCTGCACTGATCAGCGCCATCCACCCTGTCCAGGGTTGCCAAAGCAGAAATCCCCCCAGGGCGAACATCAGGCCGTATAACAGCAGCAGGCCGGCCGCGACGCGTCGCAATTCCAAGGAGAGGTTTTGGCGCGGGGCTAACCCAGTGGACTGCTGCTGCACCCGCCAGCCAGGGCCGCCGGGCCGTACCTGGGTGTAAAACCGGGCCAGTGTTGGGCCATCCTCTGGCGGGGTGAGAAACATGACTGGCACCCAAACGGCCATGGTGAGCAGCGTTGTGACTATGAGGCGCTCCCCAAAGTCCTCAATCTGCACCATCGGTACTACACTGGTGGCCAAGCCGACCCCAAACCCCGCCACCATCGCCGCTAGTTCCGCCGCTGCATTGACCCGCCACCAAAACCACCGCAGAATCAGCACCAGCCCTGGCCCAGTCCCAATGGCGATCACCAAGCGGAAAACCGTTCCTACATCCTCGGCCTGGAACGCGGCCACCGCCCCCAGCAAAGTCACGATCACGGAGGCCACCCGGCCGGCCGTCACCAGTTCCCTCTGGCTGGCGGCCGGCCGGAGAAACCGCTGGTAGAGGTCGTGGGTGAGGTAAGACGCTCCCCAGTTAATCTGAGTAGAGACCGTGCTCATAAAGGCTGCGAGCAAGGAAGCCACCACCAGCCCCAGCCACCCCGGCCCCAGGAAATCCAGCATGAGCTTGGGATACCCCAACTCCCGATCCGCCAAGTCAGGGTAGAGCACGAGGGCCACCAAGCCCACCACCACCCAGGGCCACGTGCGTAGGACGTAGTTGAGGAAGTTGAAGCCCCAAGCTGCCTGTACTGCCTCGGATTCACTGCGGCAGGCGGCTAGCCGCTGGATGAACTCCCCGCCCCCATCGCTGCGGCGAAAGGCCCACCACTGCACCAGGAGATAGGCCCAGAAGGTACTGGCCGAAATCCCTGCCAGAGAACTCCACAGCCATCGGCCGGCCGTGAACTGCACCGGCAGAAAACTGAGAAACTCTGGCCCGTACTGGGCGCGCACCTGATCCACCAGGGCTGCCATCCCCCCCACATGGTTCACGGCGACTGTAGTGACGACAATGGCTCCAATCATCGCCAGGAAAAACTGAAAGAAGTCCGTCACCACCACCCCCCATAGGCCCGCCAGCCCGGCGTAGACCAGCACCAGCAGACTCACCCCCACCACACTCCACAACTTGAGGCCGGGGCCGGGGTCAATCCCTAGACGAGGCCAGATTTCCAGGGCCTCCACCACCTTGACCGTGGCCAGCATGGCGTAGCCAATCCCGATGGCATTGATCGGCACCGCAAACAAAAATGCCTTTACCCCCCGCAGCCACGCGGCCGACCGGCCGCCGTAGCGCAGTTCCGTCAACTCGGCATCGGTGATGATCCCCGCCCGCTGCCAGAGTCGCGCAAACACATAGACTAGGAAGACGTGGGCCACCCCAAAACACCACCACTCCCAATTGCCAGCAACGCCCCGCGTCGCCACAAGACCGGCCACATATAGGGGTGTATCGATAGAGAACGTAGTGGCGGCCATACTCACTCCTGCCAGCCACCAGGGCAGGGAGCGGCCCGACACGAAAAAATCCTCCAGGCTGCGCGACCCGCGCCGGGACAGGTAAAGTCCCAGAACCAGGCTCAGAACCAAATATGCAAAGACGATCCAGCCATCAATAGGCCGCATACCCGTATGCCATCAGTGCCCGGCTATTGTCGCACAGGCTTTCCACCCGGACATCGCAGATGAATCCGCCCGACCCCAAAACCAAGATTGACTAGGGACACCCGCCTCCCCTCCGATGCCACAATGGGCCAAAAAAAGCCCCAGCCAGGGGCTAGGACTCCAGAACATGAGGGGGTGCTCCCCTAGAGATTGACTAAACCGCCGCTAAGTAGCCTTCCTTCTGGGGGACAACCGCGTACTCAGAGACAATCTGGCGGAACTCTTCTCCATCAATGGTTTCCTTTTCCACCAGCAAGTCCACCAAGCGGTCAATAACTTCCCGATTGTCTCGCATGATCTTGCGCGCTTCAGCATAGCAGTGATCGACAATCTGGCGCACTTGAACATCCACCCGTGAGGCGATTTGGTTCGAATACTCGGAACGGGAGACGAGGTCACGACCGAGGAAGACTTCACCCATTTGCCCCTCCAGGGATAGCGGCCCTAGATCAGACATACCGAAGCGGGTCACCATCTGGCGGGCCATCCCTGTCACTTGTTGCAGGTCGTTACCTGCTCCAGTCGTCACCTCATCCCGACCAAAGACCTCCTCTTCAGCAGCCCGTCCTCCAAGAGCACCGGTGATGCGGGCCAAGAGTTGGGCGCGGGAGATCAGGGCTTGATCGTCAGGGGGCATAAACCAGGTGAGACCACGAGCTTGGCCTCTGGGTACCAGCGTTACCTTCTGCACTGGGTCGTGGTGCTTGAGCAGGGTGCCGACTATGGCATGTCCAATTTCGTGGTAGGCAATCAGCCGCTTGCTCTTGCTGTCCACCAAGGGTGTACCTTCCATCCCAGCCACAACCCGATCCACCGCTGCGTCGATCTCTGAGAGCGTAATGGCCTCCTTGCGGCGGCGGGCTGTCAGGATTGCGGCTTCGTTAAGTAGGTTGGCGAGGTCGGCCCCGGAGAAGCCAGGGGTACGCCGGGCAATAGCCTCCAGGGACACATCTTCCGCCAACTTTTTGTTCCGGGCATGCACGTTCAGGACTTCGAGACGGCCCTTGATGTCGGGAATATCCACGGTGATCTGGCGGTCAAACCGACCCGGACGCAGAAGGGCAGAATCCAGCACATCGGGGCGGTTGGTGGCGGCAATGATGATGATCCCTGTGTTGCCCTCAAACCCATCCATCTCCGTCAGCAACTGGTTGAGGGTCTGCTCCCGCTCGTCATTGCCCCCACCAATACCGGCACCCCGTTGGCGGCCCACGGCATCGATTTCATCAATGAAAATGATGCAGGGTGCGTTTTCCTTGGCCTTCTTGAACAGGTCACGGACACGGGAGGCCCCCACCCCCACAAACATTTCGACAAACTCAGAGCCGGAAATGCTGAAGAAGGGCACGCCTGCTTCCCCGGCAATTGCTTTGGCCAGCAAGGTCTTACCTGTACCGGGAGGCCCCACCAGCAGCACTCCCTTGGGAATCCGGGCACCTACAGCCGTAAACCGCTCCGGCTTTTTCAGGAAGGTCACGACCTCTTGCAGTTCCTCTTTGGCTTCTTCGATACCAGCCACATCATCAAACTTGACACCGGTTTTGGCTTCCATTTGGAAGCGGGCCCGGGACTTGCCAAAGCTCATGGCCTGGCCCGGGCCACCGGTCATGTTGTTGGAACGGCGGAACAGGAAGACGAGACCTCCCACGAGGAGCAGCGGAAACACCAGGTTACCCAGGAGTCCCCAGATGGCACCCGTGTTGCGGCTGGGATGGATATCGAAGTCGACATGGGCGGTGCGTAGGCGACTGATCAGGTCAGGGCCGGCCGAGGGCAGCTCCACGCGAATGCGCTGGTAACGGTTAGCCACTTCTGGATCGATCACATCGACAATGGCCGTACGACCGCCGTTATACAGGTCGACGCGCCGGGCTTGACCACTGTCCAGGTACTCCAGGAACCGCCCGTAGGTCATCCGGGCTGTTGCAGCGTTCGTGCCAGAATCCATCACGGCCGGCCCAAGCATGCCTTGCCAGACAAAGAAGCCGATGACGGCGACGGGCAGCAGCCAGAGGAGGGCGGTTTTCCAGGAGATTTTCATTGCAGACCTCGCGCTTAGGAAGGGTGAACCAACAAAAAGGGGGGCGGGGTCGCCCGCAGGCTAATAACTGATTCTGAAGAAACGCTTAACTAAACGTAACATCCCCATTGTAGGGCTTCCGTTGGGTATCTGTCAGGGTTGCTAAGGCAGCGGTCAACCGATCGGCAAGGGCCTGGCTGGCCATTTTGCTGGATTGGGTCTGAAAGGGGGTTAAGTCGATGGGAGGGGCGATGTGCACTTGAACCCGCGACCACCAGGGAATGGTTGGGGGGCTGTACAACAGACTGACCGGCAGAATCTGAAGGTCAGGGCGGGCTTGATGGGCCTGGAGTGCCAGGCGGAGAATCCCAGGCTTGACAGGGAGTAGGTCATGATCACGGTGGATATGGCCCTCCGGGAACACCACGAGGCTCTCACCTTGGCCCAAAATGTCGAGGGTCAGTTTGAGGGTGGCGCGACTGGGGCGATCCCGATTCACCGGAAAACCGCCCATGCGGGGAATCAACCAACCCTGTATCCCCACAAATTGGTTTTCTAGCACCATAAAGCGGAGGAGCCGCGGGCCGGCCGGCCAACCGAGCAGGTAGTTCACGAGGATGCCGTCCCAGCGGGAGCGGTGGGTGGGGGTAATCAGCAACGGCCCGGTCGCGGGAATATGTTCTCGCCCAACGACGGTGATTGATTGGAAGTAGAGGGGCAGTACAGCTCGGGCCAACGTGCAGCAACTCGCCAGCAGGGGGCGATTGATGTCAGGCAGGCCAGACTGCGGCCGGCCGGGGGTCATGGTTTGGGTACCTGAAAAACAGCCCGCACGGGCCGGTGGTCACTCGACTGGGGGGTATCTCCACAATAGGCATCTTCGGGGAAAAGGATATCCGCAGCGGCCGGCCAGGTTTGTGACGGGCCAGCTACGAACACAAAGTCGAGAATGCTATCGAACTCGCTACAGGTGGTCTTGACTAGGAACTCAGGCTTGACCCACCTAAAAGCCCCCTCCCTAGGGTCAGTGAGGATGTCAAAGCCCCTATCCCTCAGTTGGCCGCGGGACTTAACCTCCCAGTCGAAGTTAAAGTCGCCCACGGCAATAACGGGCAGTGACTGATTCCTGGCCCAGGTATTGAGCGCTTCAGCCTGCCGCCAGCGGGTATCCTGTCGTCTACTGCCTAGGCCTCGATAGAGGTGGGTGACTACAAACAAAAAGCGCTGCCCCGTGGGTTTGAAGACGAACTCGGCGACCAGGGGGGCGCGATTGGCTCGGCCGGCCTGGGCCGTGAGTAGTTCAAAGTGGCCTCTATAGTCCAGCCGTTGGGTGTCGTAGAGGATGCCCAGTCGGTCTTCCCCGCCGGTGTTGCCGATGATGCCGGTGTAATTACTGCCCCCGTGGGCCTCGGACGCGTCTTCAAGGATGCGTAACCATCCCCCACTTTGGAGCTCAGAAAACCCCCAGAGGTTAGCCGGGGCGGTGGCCTGAATCACGGTTTTTGCCAATGCCTGGGGATCTGCGTCCCCCGACTCGACATTGAAACCCACCACAGTCAACTGATCCATCGGGCCGGCCGGCCGGGGTGCACAGCCCTGGAACAGCAGGAGCGCTAGCCCCACACCCACTACCTGCCAACTGCTGACCACGTTGCACCCTCACCACCCCAAACCGAGAGCATCCTGCCATAAAAAAGCTCCAGGCGTCATCCCCGGAGCAATTCGGTGTGAAGGTGACTGAACTTCCACAAACAGGTGCGAACCCAGTCGGACGATGGGTGCAACGACTAGACGTCCGAGGGGGACTGCCCGGTGAATTTCACCTTGATCGGGTTAGGGTTCTTGCCAATCGAACGATCCTTGGTGCCCACCGCCACCCTGCCGGCATTCACCTTTTCGGGGTAGACCCCATCCTTGGGATGCAGGTACTCAATTTCACCGCTGGGAAACACCCGGTAAATCTTGTAGTCGATTTTGAACTTGGTACGCAGTTGGGTACCCAGAGCCAGGCATTGTTCCTTACGAGCCAGGTACAGCAGGTTGTCCCCTGCTCGCATCGTCGCCGCGCCGCCCGTGGGCATTTCAAAGACCTGCTCCTTGGGGCTGGTCCAGATAATCGCGTATTTTTCTTCGACCTCGGCTTTGCGGAGTAGGCCGCCGGTGCTGCCCCCAAAAATCGGAGTCGGGGTTTGCAGATTCAGGGTTTCCGTCATGGACGCTTCTCTCCCAGAATGGCTGGCAGGCATCGTACCACCGGGCTTGCCCCCCCTGAAATCTGCTGTGAAGAACCTTAACACTTAGCCAGAAATCACCCAGAGTACTCTAGGGGAGTCGGCCGGCCGTCCCCCAGGGTTTCAGCCACCAAGGGTACGGTGAAGTGAAACTGGCTGCCCTGCCCGCGCCCCTGGGAAGAAGCCCAAATTCGCCCCCCTAAGCCTTCGATGATCTGCCGACAAATGGCCAGCCCCAATCCCGTTCCACCCACCGTGCGCCGCAGGGCATTTTCCTCTTGGTAGAACCGGTCAAAAACCGCCTCCAACTGACTCGGTTCAATCCCCCGGCCCGTGTCGCTGACCACCACCTCTAGCATTTGCGCTTCCCGCCGGCCGGCCTGGATCGTGATCACCCCCTCCGGTCCCGTAAACTTGCAGGCATTGTCCAGCAACTTGGCCAGTACCTCGACAATGCCCTCCCCATCCGTCCGAATCAGGGGCAAGCCTTCGGGGAGTTGGAGGCTGAGCTTGGGCAGGGTTTCGGGGTGGCGGCGGGCGCGCAGGCTACTGAGGGCCAGATCCACGCATTCCTGAAGTGTAATCGGCTCAAGATGCCAACGGACTCGCCCACTTTCTAGGCGCGATAGGGTGAGGAAGTCCTGGATCAGCTTGTGGAGCCGTTCCGTGTCCTGCATGGCCGTGGCCAGCATCTCTTGGCGCGGGGCGGCGGGCATATCGGGGTCACTGGCGAAACTCTCCAGACAGACCTGAACCGTAGATAGGGGCGTGCGCAGTTCGTGGCCGATGATCGCAATTAGGTTGGTGCGGGTACGGTCCAGGGCCTCCAGTTGCAGGTTCAACTCCTGAATTTGGGTGTAGGCTTGGGCCTGGATGAGGGCCACCCCAATTTGGAGAACTACGTCCGTGACCAAGGCCAGATCCTCATCCCGCCAGAGGTAGGGCTGCGCGCCGCAGTGGTGCAGTTCCACCATGCCCAGCAGGCTGTCCTGGTAGACCACGGGTGCTACGAGCCAGGAGCGAATACCCCACTGGCCTACCTGAGCCTGGAAACCAGCCAGTTCCGGTGACCGGGTGACATCACTGATGGCCGCGACCTGATCCTGGGTGAGCGCTTGGCGAAACAGGGGGTGGTGTTCCAAGTCCCAACTCTGGCCCCGCAGGCTGGAGACACCGGGGTTGACGTACTCATGCTCAATCACGGTGCTGGCCAAGTTAGCCCGGCAGCGGTAAACCAGACAACGACTTTCGGGGAAGGCTTGCCCCAGTTCCTGAACGGCGACGGTCAGGATCGCTTGGGGATTGAGAGAGCTGCGGATCGCGGTCGTAATCCGGTTTACCAACCGTTCCCGCCGTTCCTTGGCACTCAGGGCGCGATAGCCCTTCAGAACCCGGTACTGGCTGGCCTGGAGGTAGGTCACGAGCCGCTCGACAAAGGGCTGTGGGTCGAGGCTCGGCCGGCCGGCCGCCGGCATCTGGGTGAGCTGGTAAGTTGTCTGGGCAGCCGTCAGTTTTGCAGCAAGGTCAGGACGGTAATGGCCGATGCGCGCCAGCAGCAAAAGGGCCACTTGAGCACTCACTTGGGGATCAAACGTCCAGATGCCCTCAAAGCGCCGGCTCTGATCCATTAGGGGCTGTTCGGTGGGTTTTTCTCGGCAGACCAGGGAGGCCGCCATGCCTGGCCCCAGCACCACCAAGTGCCACTCTTGGGCGAGGGCATCGTCGGGGGTAAATGCAATCGTTTCGTAGGGTTCTGGCACCTGGCCAAACTCCGCCTCCGGTGCTGCCAGCACATAAACCTGGTTGCTGTGGCGGGCAATCTGGCGATAGCGGCGGGTTTCTTGGCGGTAATAGCGCTCCCGCTGAAAGTTGGCAATTACCAACGGCGGCGCGGCGCTGGTAAATACCTGATCCTCCATGGCATGGGAAAGGGCCGTCAGGGAGGATTTGAAGTATAGTTGCGGGCGCAGGTGGGGTACCACCTGGAGCAAGTCCTGAAGCAGCGAGGGGAAAACGCGCATCACAGGCGCAGGGGAGGGACGGCCGGGGCGAACCCTAAGTGTAACTGTACCCTTCCCAGGGCCTGGGCCATAGCGCCGACCTCACCTAGCGACGGATGCCCGCAAAGTTACTGGGGTCGTGGAGGAAGCGTAGGGCTTCCTGCTCCAGCCGATGGGCGTGATGGGGTTCCAAGGTGTCTGCGTGCCGCAGGGCCGCCAAGTAGCCGTCTAGGTAGAGGCGCAGATCATCCAGACTGTAGCCCTGGTTTTGCAGCTCGAGGAAGCCATCGGTGAGGCGTTGGTAGTGGCGGACGGTTTGACTGTCCTGCAACATGGCTGGCGGTGAGGCGAGGAGGGTCTAATTCCATTATGGAGGGCGGCGGCGGCCAGGATCAGCCCCCTGGTAAAATGCTTGTGTTGGGTTGAGGGCAGTGAAATGGTCGGTGAAACAACCGCTGGCACCACCACAGGCGCCGATGCAGTCGATGGGGCGATTGCCCAGGGTATTGATTTTGACGGCAGCCCCATCCCCCCGGCCAAGCTGGCCCTTTACCAGCGAGTCATGGGCTTGGAGGCCGGCCGGCAACGGAGCGGGGTCAGTAACACGATGCGGTCTCGGATTGTGCGCATCGGCGCGAAGCATCTACCCCAGGCTGAGTTGGATGCCGAATTGGTCGCGGCGGGCTTTGCCCCCCTCAAACCTAAGGAAGTCGCCTTCTACTACGGCAGCTAATCCTAGACGACAGCCGGGCACTGCACCATCGGCCGGCCGTTGGCCATAAGCACCTGTCTACAGCCCCCTTTGGCCCAAATCCCAGAGTTGCCCCCGCAGGCCAAAATCCTCTCCACTCACCCCGAACCCTGCTCTATGACCGCAGCTATTCCCTCGGACGTCAGTGCGCGCATCTGTCGCCACATGAACGAAGATCACGCCGATGCGGTTCTCCTCTACGCCCAGGTTCTCGGCCAAACCCCAAACGCAACCGCCGCTACCCTGGTCGCCCTAGATCTAGAGGGTATGGATCTTTACGCGGCCGTCGATGGCACTTCGGTGTCCCTGCGGATTCCCTTCACTCCCCCGTTGCCCGATGCCAGTGCCGCCCATCACACCCTGATTGACCTGCTCAAACAAGCCCGCCAGGTACGCGGTGCCGGCAGTTAGGGAAATCCCCTGCCCCTTGGCCTTGGGATGTGTTTCGTTTGAGTGTGTTTTGTAAGACTTAGTACCCTTTGCTCGACAAACTTTGGAACAATGGGGCTGGAGGGCATGGAGATAGCCCATGGTTTCCCCAGATTCGCTTCCTCCCGACCTCCTCCCCCAGATCACCAGCCCAACGGAACAGGCGTGGCTGCACACAGTGCTGGGCAGTATTGGGGATGGGGTGATCCTCACTGACCTGAATTGCCGGGTTTGGGTGATGAACCAGGCTGCGGAGCAATTGACTGGCTGGAGTGCAGAGGAGGCCGTGGGACAGCCCCTCTTCCAGGTGCTATGCCTTGTCAATGCCCGCACCCATCAGCCTGTTGAGGGGTTGCTGGGACGGGTGCTGCGGGAGGGCGTGGTGACGGGGTTACCCAGGGATACGTTACTGCTCAGTCGGTCGGGCTGTGAATACTACCTTTCAGCTACCCTGGCTCCCCTGGGCCATCCACCTCAAATACGCGGCCTGATTGTCACCTGCCGGGATGTCACCCGCCACCGTCGCCTAGAGGACAGTCTGCGGGAACAGGCGGAACGGGAACGGATTGTCCGGCGCATGGCTGCCGGCATCCGTCAGTCTTTGGACTTGCAAACCATTCTGGAAACCACGGTCACTGAGGTGCGGTGCTTTCTGCACGCGGATCGGGTGATGATCCACCGCTTTGAGGGCCTGGGGGGCACAGTGGTGGTAGAGGCCACCGCCTCGGACTGCTCTTCGCTCCTGGGACAGAATATGGGCTACTTCGGTGTGGCGCCCCAGCATTTGGAGTCCTTGCGCCAGGGGCAAGCCCAGGTAATTCCCGATATTTTTCAGTCGGATCTGGAGGCGGGCCAGGTGCGGCAACTGGATGAGTGGCGGGTGCGCAGCAGTCTGGTGGTGCCCGTGCTCCAGCAGCAGGATTTGTGGGGGCTGTTGGTGGCCCATCAATGCAAAGGGCTGCGGGCCTGGCAGCTTCAGGATGTGGAGTTGTTAGAGCAGCTTGCCCTCCAACTGGGCATTGCTATTGATCAGGCCCAACTCTATGCCCAGCTTCAGACCCTCAATACGAGCTTGGAGGCCCAGGTCAGGGAGCGGACGGCAGAACTCCAGGAAGCCCTCGACTGTGCTCAGGTGCTGAAGGCAGTGACCGATCGGGTGCGGGATAGTCTCGACGAAGCCCAAATCCTCCAGACTGCTATCCAAGAACTGGGGCAAGCCCTGGGCACTGACTACTGCTGGGCTGCCCTCTACGATGACCGCCAGACTGCGGCGACGGTGGCCTACGAATATCTAGGGCCGGCCGGCCCCACCCACTTGGGTCTCCGGCTCACCCTCGCTGACTATCCGGCGTTTTATCAACCCCTTCTGGCGGGTACCCCGTGGTTGGCGCCCCCGGTCGAGGTGCTGCCCCTGGCCTATCAAGTCCTTAGGGGTCCTGAGGGTGAACTATGGATTCATCCGATTCGAGATGATCAAGGCGTTTTGGGTGAACTGGGGGTGGTGACGGCCGGCCGGCCGGGGCGAGCCCTCCTAATGGCCTTGATCCCCCAGGTTGCCAGCCAGTGTGCTATCGCCATTCGGCAAGCCCGACTGTACCAGGCGGCCCAGGCCCAGGTCGTGGCCCTCGAACGCCTGAGTCGGCTCAAGGATGACTTTCTCAGTTCTGTGTCCCACGAGTTGCGCACTCCCCTCTCCAACATGAAAATGGCCCTCAAAATGCTGCGGCTCCAGATTCGTCCCGGCCGGAGTTTGGCGGCCGATGCGGGCCAGCGGCTGGGCCAGTACCTGGACATTTTGGAGGCGGAATATCACCGCGAGGCTAACCTGATCCAGGATTTGCTCAACCTGCGGCACCTGGAAACGGGCGCTGAGCCGCTCCACCAAACCACTGTGATTCTCCAGGACTGGTTGCCCCCGTTGCTGGAGCGTTTTCGCACCCAAGCTGACCGCCAAAGCCAGCGCCTTCGCTATCAGATTGACCCGGATTTACCCCCCCTGCGTACCCATCCCTTTAGTCTGGAACGCGTCCTGACGGAACTACTGACCAATGCCTGCAAATACACTCCCCGTGACCAGGCCATTACCCTAGAGGCCACGGCCGGCCAGGATGAACTTACCCTGACCGTCAGCAATACAGGGGTCGAGATTTCCCCAGAAGAGTTGCCCCTCATCTTCGAGCGTTTCTACCGTATTCCCCGTCGAGATCCCTGGCAATACAGTGGGATGGGTTTGGGCTTGGCCCTAGTCCGTCGTCTGGTCACCCACTTGGGGGGAACTATTGAGGCCCGCAGCAGCAACCAGGTAACCTGTTTCTCACTGCACCTCCCCATGACCTCGGATTTGCCCGCTCCCGCCCCGGCCGGCCGTGGTCAAATTGAACCCAGCCGGTAATAATGAAACCAATTCCCTGCGGCTGCTGTAACGCGGTCTGTCCCATGGTGACTTCCGCCGACCGGCCGGCACCGGCCCACCCACGGTTGATTCATCGCCCATCCGGACGAATTATCCCCCTGCCGGAGCACCGCAACCTAGTCCTCCTCGGAAAACCCAATACCCATCTGCCCCCCGACATTGACCTGTCGGAGTTCCCCGAAGCCGCCGCTGTGTCTCGGGTGCACGCTCGTATTCTGCTGGTGCCACCCCCCCCCCTCCTTGAGGATATGGGCAGTACCAACGGCACTTACCTCAATGGTCAGCGTCTCTGGCCGGGTGAGCGCAAACCCCTGACCGCTGGTGATGCCATTGCCCTGGGCAGTGACCAGCCCGTGGTTTTTGAATTTCAGTCGGGTTAACCCCCGGACTGGGAAAATCTCCAGGCTATGCTTGTAGGAATCCTATGCAATCTCCCCCTTCCACTGATGTGACTGCCGTTGATCCCACCGTTGAACTGACGCCGACAATTCCTCCGGTGCGGCTTCAAGCCCTGGAAGCTGTCGCCCAAACCGATGTGGGGATGCAGCGAGAGTACAACCAGGACTACTTTCTGGTGCAAACCTGTACCGAGCGGCGGATCACACCCCAGGGGGATCAGGTTTGGGGAAAGGGGTTGTACATTCTCTGTGATGGCATGGGTGGTCACGCCGGCGGGGATGAGGCCAGCCAATTAGCCACCCATCGGTTGGGAGCATTTCTACAGCAGGAATGGCTGTACAAGGAGCAGACCAATCTGCCTAGTCCTGAACTGATTCAGGCGGGCGTGGAGTTGGCTAATCAAGCGATCTACGAACGCAATGAGGGTGAGGCGCGCCACGGGAAGTCCCGCATGGGCACGACCCTGGTGCTGGCCTTGGTGCAGGACAATCGGGTGGCGATTACCCACATCGGGGATAGTCGTCTCTATCGGTTAACGGAGTCGGAGGGCCTGGTGCAGGTCACCCTCGACCATGAGGTGGGGCAGTGGCATATCCAGCAGGGGGTTGATCCCAAGACGGCCTACAGTCGTCCCGACGCCTACCAACTGACCCAGGCCCTCGGCCCTCGCCACAAGCGGGATTTAGACATCCACATCCAATACCTGACGGTGGTGGAAGACACCCTCTTCCTGCTTGCTTCGGATGGCATGACGGACAATGAATTGGTGGAAAGCTGTTGTGCGACCCACCTCAAACCCTTGCTTGTACCCCAGGCTGGTCTCGCCTATCTCCAGGAGGGCTGCAAGCAGTTGATTGACGTGGCGAATACGATCAACGGCCACGACAATGTGACGGTGGTGCTGGTGCGGATGCAGGTGAAGCCGCTGGTGTCCGCCAATCCTTGAGGTCAAGGTGCCAGTGGTTCAGAGTTAAGGGTTGAATGGTGCCCAACTCGGCAGCAGCGGCGGGGGTGTTGTAGCCCCAAGTCGCTAGGAAGAGGCATACCGTTTCCAGTCCGGGCGTCTGGGTAACGCGGTCGAGGGTGGGCCGGTAGTCCTCCACAAACCACAGGGGAGCATGACCCTGCGCCACTAGCTCGGCCAATAGGGTGACTTTGGGTCGGCCGGCCTCCCGTCCCCAGATCCAGGTTGTGGGAAAATCCACGTCGGCGGCCTCGAAGAGTTGCTGGACAAACCGGCCGGCCTTGGTGGTGAGGATGGCCAGTTGGGGGCTGCCCTGGGCTAACCAGGTCTGGAGGCGAGGCACAACACCGGGGTAGAAGTTGTGGTGGCCCAGCCAATCGGGCAAGTCCCGCTCAATCCAGTCATCCCTGACCCCATCGACAAGTCCTCCCAACTCGGCCGGTGTGGAGCGGCTCTCGGCTAAGAGGGTTGGCCGGTGGGTGCCCCAGGTGTGTGTCGATACGGGTTCAGCGTCGGTCAAAGCGCCCGTCACTAGGCCGTGGAGAAGCAGGGGCATCTCCCAACCGTGGGCTACGGCCGGCCGCCAGGCATAGAAAGCGTCCCGAAAGGCATCCAGATGGGCACCGCAGCCAATCTCCGGCCACAGTTCCCGGTAGGCCAGACAGGTGGTGGCAAAATACTCCGGCCGGCCGTCGCAGAGCACCCCATCAAAGTCAAGGGCCAGAAGAGCCGGTTCTGGAGAGGACATGGGAATTAACTGGGGCGCAAGGATTCGAACCTCGGAATGGCTGGACCAAAACCAGCTGCCTTACCGCTTGGCGACGCCCCATTGAGCAGCTTAACGATGTTAGCAAGCCTTAACATCGGTTTGCAAGCCCGTGGCTCTAGACACTGCGCTGCTTGAGGGCCTGCACCAAGAGTTTGGCCAGTTGGGTGAGACGGGGGGTATCCAGGGCCTTGAGTAGGGCGTCTGCTGCCGCTTGGGGATCCGTGGGAATGGTGATGGTTGCTGCCAGCGCTTGGGGCGGAATAGTACCCCCGGCCCCGGCCGCCAGCCGAGCCAGTTGGGCACTGGCGATCGCCTCGGCCGGCCGGCCGGCCTGGATCAGGTCTGCCCCCTGCTTCAGGTCTTGCAGGCAAACCTTGGCTAGGGCAGCAAAACTGTTCTGAGGCAGGCCGATGGCGGTTCGCACTTGACCCACCAGGGTTTGCCAAGAATCAATGCCCTGGCCCACATGGGCTAGTTGCTCAGTGATATCCAGTAATTGCTGGCGGTGGGTTGCACTGTCACCCTGGCGGAACAAATCCAGCATTTGCCGGAGCAGCAACAACACCTGAGGCGCGATATCAGCGTGGGTGAGGGCGGCGGGGGCAGCCACCGCTTCGGCAGGTGCCTCCCCACTCAATTCCTTCGCCAATTCCGCAAAAATGGGCTCGGAGCGCTGGAGCACCGCCTGGGCTGCTTCCTCATCGAGGCTGCCGCGCTTTTGCAGTTGATCGACCAAGTCTTGGAGCAAATCGAAGCCTTGGAGGAAGAGGCTTTCGAGGCGCTGGTCAACCGTGATCGACCGTTCCCGCAGCACCTTGAGGGAATCCTCGAGGCGGTGGGCGGTGCGGCGGATGCTGTCAAAGCCGAGCATGGCGGCCCCCCCCTTGATGGAGTGGGCGGCCCGGAATAGCTCATTAATCAATTCGCCGTCGGTGGAATTGACTTGGAGGTTCATCAATCCCTGCTCCAAGGTCTGGAGGTGTTCCCGGGATTCTTCGATGAAGTACACCAAAATCTTCTGTTGCTGTTCCGACAGCATGATCGGCTCCTTAAGGGGGCGGACGCGTCCACGACATCAATGAACCGGCGGCTGCGCGGGGTAACCACCGCTCAGATGCCTATTATCCTACTCTTCCCGACATCGGTTTCCCAAGGATCTGAATCCACAAAACTCATTCACAACCCCTCTAAAATAGCGAGGCACCCTTCCTCTTAGCCCTACCGTGAACGTTACCCCGGAACCGCCCGAACGTCTGCAAACGGTGCTGCGCTACCAGGGGCGCAAGTTTGCCTATGAGGTCAATCGCCTGCGGCTGCCCAATGGCGCGGAGGGCACTTGGGAGTGCATCTACCACCCGGGGGGGGCGCTAGCCGTCCCAGTGCTGGCGGATGGACGGCTGGTCTTGGTGGAGCAGTATCGGTTTGCTGCCCAAGGCCGACTTCTGGAGTTTCCAGCGGGCACCGTCGAACCAGGGGAGGCCCCCCAACAAACCATTGAGCGGGAGATTCAGGAGGAAATCGGCTATCGGGCCGGCCGCTGGCTCTCCCTGGGTACGTTTTTCCTGGCGCCGGGCTATTCGGATGAAATTATCTATGCCTTTTTGGCCTGTGACCTAGAGTTGCTCGATCACCCGCCAACCGGGGATGCGGATGAGGATCTACGGCCCGTGCTGATGACCCCAGCGGAACTGGAAGCAGCCATTCTCGCCGGCCGGCCGGTAGATGCCAAAACCGTCACCAGTTTTTTCTTGGCGCGGCCTCACCTCCCCCAGCCCTAACTGACGTAGCCAGCGACATCCTCGCCCTGCTCGGCTAGGTAGCTGAGTGCCCGGAAGCGCAGACCCACCACCTGCTCGTAGAAGGGGTTGAGTTTGCACATGGGCGGAATGTGTACCACCTTGCGGCCGAACAACACCACATCCCGCTCGAAGGGACATTGGGCCGGGATTATCCGACAGAGAAAACGGGCCACGGCGGGGTCGTGGATTTGGAGATGGTCGAGCCAATGGCGCACTGGGTTCAGGGGGCCATCCCCGTGGGCTTCGAGTCCCTCGCCAGTGACAAGGGTGGCTGTGAGGCTGTCGAGGATATCGGCCGGCCGGCCGAGGGCGGCACAAAAGGCCCGCAGCACCTGATCCTCCTCCTGGGAATAGGTGCCATCGGCCACCGCCACCATCACCGCTGTCCGCAAAAAGTCCTCCGCTAGGTCTGGGTTCGGATCAAACGCCGCCGCCAGATCCGGCGGAGAAAGGGGATTGGGGTGAAGATTGTCGCCCGCACCCGGGTGGAGTAATTCCGTAACCAGGGCCTGCTCTTCAGGACTAAAATCCCCATCGGCCCAGGCCACCGTAAGCAGGCCCCGCAGCCAAACCGTTCCGTGTTTTTCTTGATTCCCGGTCTCCATACCTGGCTCCCACAACCCCTGAATCTATTAGACTTCAGGTCGGACACACCTGCCCAGTCCCTGACTTCGGTGGTAGGTTGGGGGCGGTGGTACGACTCAGGCCATGACTGGGTGGATTCCTTTTCTGCTTGCTTGCGGTGTGGCGACCCTAGCTCAGGGGGATGCGCCATCTCCGGCGGCCGCTGGGGTGACGCGGCCAGTCGGGGTAGACCAGGCCCCTAGCCGGCCGGCCGCCAATATGGGTTGGGTTGTCCAACCTTCGGCGGTGCTGACGGCGGCCGATGATTTGAACTTTCAGGGCCTCGCACCGGCTCTCGCCCGCTCCCTGCGCTACTACAAGCGCTTGCCCCCCCAGCAGACCTTTACCCTGGGGGATCAGACCTACACCGCTGCAGAATTGGCAGCCTCGGTGGCCTTGTTTTGGGACACGATCCACCGCTTTCGGGGGGCTGAGCGCCAACGCCTGCTCCAGGAGCGCTTTCAGGTGTGGGAGAGCCGTAACCCCGACGGGGGGGCCTTTTTCACGGGCTACTACGAACCCCTGATCCCTGCCCGCCTCCAACCTGAGGGGGGGTACCAAGCCCCTGTGCACGGCCGGCCGTGGGATTGGGCCGAGCAGGACGGTCGGATTGGCCGCTGGCAGGGGGATCAGTGGCAGCCCTACCCCACCCGGCGAGAAATTACGGCAGCCGGTGCCCAGGCATTGGCTGGTCGTGCTCCCGTGTTGGCCTACGTGAACCCGGTGGACTTGTTTTTCCTGCAAGTCCAGGGATCGGGGGTGCTCCAGATGCCCGACGGTCGCCGTCAGCGGGTAGGATTTGCAGCGCACAACGGCCATCCCTACGTGTCTATTGGGCGCATTCTGGTCAATCGGGGCCTGATCTTGGCGGATCAAATTTCCCTCCAGGCGATTCGTCAATACCTGGCTGCGAACCCGGAACAGGTGACGGATTTATTCAATGAGAACCCTCGCTATGTGTTTTTCCGGCGGATTCAGGGTGGTCCCTACGGTGCCCTGGGGGTGGCCCTGACGCCGGGCCGGTCGGTGGCGATGGATTTAACCCAGGTACCTCGCGGCAGTCTGGCCTGGATGGAAACTGTCCAAACCGACGGAACGGATAGCGGCCGGCCGCTGCGGCGGTTCGTCCTGATACAGGATACGGGGGCCGCAATCCAGGGGCATGGCCGGGTGGATATTTTCTGGGGGCAGGGGCCGATGGCGGAACAGCAGGCTGGGTTCCAACGCCACCCGGGTCGCCTGTTCGTGATAGTGGCGCGGCGCACTGCCCTAGCCGGCCGGCCGCCCCTCGAAGATCTGGCCCGCGGTCTCGATCCCGCCCTACTCACCGGAGATACGGATGCCCCCTGAACGTACCGTTTTTCTCGATCTGTGGTCAGACCTGAAACCCCCCGACCCTGCCAAATACCGGGTGATTACCCCGGCGCGGGCGGCGGCCTGGCACCTGTTTGGGGTACCGGCCCTCAAGCTGGAGACCCTGGCGATGGAGGTACTGGAGCGCCAAACTGAGGTACGGCGGGTGTCACGCCTGCGGGCCGACCGCTATCTTCAAACTGCGGTCGCCGAAGTCCTCGCCCCGCGGGATGGGGTGGGGACGACGCGCACCCTGGCCCTGCCGGTGCGGGAGTTGCTGCGCCAGGGGGTTGATCTGGATCGGCTTCAGGCGCTGGGGTCGCCCCGCACGCAACAACTGGCGGCCGTCACCCGCCGCTACCAACAGTTACTCCAAGCCGAGAACCTGATCGACCGGGCCGAAGTGTTCTGGGCGGCCGGCCGGCTGGGCGTCCAACCCCAACCCCTGCTGGTGGTGGGCTATCCCTTTCTGGGGCCGGATCAGCAGGCGTTTTTGGATCAGGCGGCCGGCCCGGAGAGTTTGCTGATCCTGCCCTGGCGCGCCCAGGATTGGCGGTTTCAGGAGAATGAACAGACAGCCCGGTTTTTGATGAGCCGGGGCTGGCAGGTACGCACCCACCGTAGTCAGCCCACCTACCTCGGTGCCCAGTTGGCGGCCTGTTGGGTGGGAGAGGGCAAGCGGCCGGCCGCTGTGGTGGCCCACAGTTACCCCCACCAAGAGGCTGAGGTACGGGGCGTGCTGACCCAGGTCAAGGCGTTACTCAGTCAGGGGGTTACACCCCATCAGGTTGCCCTTGTGGTACGGGATGAGGCGGTCTATGCCCCTCTGGTGTTGGCTGTCGCGGCGGAGTACCAGGTTCCCCTCTGCACCAAGCACCAGATTCCTGTGGGGCAGACACGGGTAGGCCACTGGCTGCTGAGTTTGGTGGAGATGATCGCCAGTGATGGCAGCTTTGAGGCCACCAGCCGCTTCTACCGCCATAGCCTCAGCCAAATCCTGGCGGACGACCGCTGGTGCCAAGTGCGGCAAGAACGCCCCTCGACCTGGGAGGCCTGGGCGAAGCTGGGGTTGGCTTGGGCTGGCCCGACGCGTACCGCGCACCAGAGTCGGCGGGCCTGGATCGACTGGCTCCAGGAAAAGTTGACCTCCTGTGAGGGTCTACTTAAACAAACCCTCCGCCAAGCCCCGGACACGGCCGGCCGCTGGGGTGGGGAATCCCAGGCCCTGCTCCTCTTGAGCCGTAGTTTGGGTGCCCTGGCGACCCCTGCCGAGGAAGTCCTCAGCTTTGGGCAACTGGCCAGCGAACTGCGGGATGTGCTCGACCTACTTCAGGTGGGTACCCAGCCCGGCCACGCCGGCATCGAACTCCACAGTCCGCCTTTTCTGTTTGGGGCGCGCTGTCCCCATGTGTTCATCCTGGGTATGGCCGAAGGCGTCTTTCCCCAGCCCAGCAGCGACACCCCCTGGCTGGACAGCTATGAGGCCAAGCGGCTGGCGGCGGCCGGCCTCCCCTGTGGCACGGGCAACCAAGCTCCGCGGGAAGCCCTCAGTTTCTGGAGTCTGCTCAAGGTCGCCACCCAGAGCCTGACCCTCACCTATCCGGTTCGGCTGGCGGATCGGGAGTGCCTGCCTAGCCCCTTTTTGGCGGATCTGGGCCTTAAACCCCAACCAGCCCCCCCCCGGCCGGCCGCTAGTCTGGAGGAAATGCGCCAGGTCTACCTGCGGCGGCCGGCCGGCCCTGTCGCTGATGCGGTGCTTTCCCTAGCCCGGCAGGCTTGGGCTGTGGAATGGGGACGAGAATCCAGCCAACCCCCGGACGAGTACGACGGTATCCCTGGGTTGCCCCTCGACCCGCTAGAACGCACCTTCAGCGCTAGCCAGTTGACCCAGATCGGCCAGTGCCCTTTCCGCTGGTGGGTGGGCTATGGTCTGGGGGTGCGCGAGGTCGAGGAGCCAGAGGAGGGCCTAGACGCCACCACCCGTGGCACCCTCTACCACAAGGTTTTGGAACTGGCCCTCCAGGCCACGGGGCCAGCCCTTAACCGGGAGGCAATCCTCGCCGCCCTGGACAGCAGCCTCACCGCCGCCGAGCAAGCCCTCGCCGAGGATGCCCGCCACCCGGTTCACCTCGATCAACTCCCCCAGTGGGTAGCCCAGCGCCCCGACCATGTGCGCAGTCTGGCCTTGGCCGTGCGCGGCGAGGAGTTCCTCCAACCCGGTGCCAGCGTGGCGGGCCTCGAAACAGAGTTTCGGGGGGAATGGCACGGCTTGGCGGTCATGGGGTTTGTGGATCGGATCGACCGCACCCCGGCCGGCCTCGTGTTCATCGACTACAAAACCAGCAGCAAGGCCCCTACAGGTGCTCAGGATGCCCAAGGCAAGGCCCGTCTGGACGTGCAGTTACCTCTTTACATGCAGGCCGCGGCCCCGGCCCTTTTTCCGGGCGAACCCGTCGCTGGGGCCTACTACTACTCCCTACTCCGGGGCAAGAAGCTCAAGGTGGCGGAGGTCGATCCGGCCGGCCTGAGTGCCCTCGCCCAGCGGGTCAAGACCCACCTCCAGACGGGCAGCTACCCGGTCGCCCCGGATGTCGCAGAGGAAGCCTGCACCTACTGCGCCTACGATTCCCTCTGTCGCAAAGGCCCCCGCTTGCAGCGTAAGTCCCGCCCCGCCCCGTCCCCCTAGGGGGTACAATGCCTGACGGCTGTGTAACCTTTCGTAATAACCCCAGGAGGGGGGGCCTATGGAGCGGACTTTTATTGCCATCAAGCCGGATGGGGTACATCGGGGGCTGGTGGGAACCATCATCGGGCGGCTGGAAGCCAAGGGTTTTAACCTGGTGGCGATGAAGATGCTCCAGGTCAGTCCAGAACTGGCGGCCGCCCACTACGCCGAGCACCAGGGCAAGCCCTTTTTCAACGGGTTGATTCAGTTCATCACCTCTGCGCCTGTGGTGGCGATGGTCTGGGAAGGGCCAGGCGTGATTGCCAGCGCCCGCAAGGTGATCGGGGCAACTGACCCCCTCAAGGCAGAGCCGGGCACCATCCGCGGCGACTTCGGCGTCAACCTGGGCCGTAACCTGATCCACGGCTCCGATGGCCCAGAAAGTGCCCAGCGAGAAATTGACCTCTGGTTCAAGCCGGAGGAGCGGTTCAGTTGGGATCCGGCCCTGAAGCCTTGGCTGATTGAAAGCTAAGCGCTGGCCGGTAGAGTTGCCCGTAGCTGTGGTCGGGTTTAATCGGCACCACCCAGTCGGCCGGCCCGCGAGCGGCTACGGGATGGTGAAAGAGGTCGGGGTGAAGTGCTTGCCAGAAGTAGGTCACAAAGGCCGCAACTTGGGTGGGCGTCATGCCGCCGGCGGGTTCCGCTTGGCCCCGCCATGTGAGGCTACAGGCCCAGTTCTCCATCTGCAAGACCACAAGCCGATCCAGCCGCGCCCACAGGGGGGTATAGCGGTCGAGGCGCTGGTTACAATCCAAGGCAAACTGCCGGCCGGCCGGGGTGGCCAATGCTGCGGGCCAAGCAGTCAGTTGGGTGAGGTCGCGGGGGTACAGACCGACAAACCAGCCCTCAAACAGAATCACCTGGGCTGCAAGCACTGTCTCGAAGCCCTGTCGATCCCCCTGCCCGCCGTGGAGGGCCTTCTCAAACCGGGGCACCGCCACCGGCCGGCCGCCGCGGCGCAGGGCATCGAGAACCTGACAGCCTAGGCCCACAGCGTGGGTACCCGGTGGTCCCCGCCAGATGAGGCGTGGATCGTGGCTCAGGAGGGCGAGGCGCTCGGCGTAGGTGAGGTAGAGATCATCCAGGGATAGGCAAACAGTCGGACAGTCGAGGGTTTGGAGAATCAACCGCAGCACCTGGGCCAGGGTGGACTTGCCACTCCCCTGGAGACCCCCGATGCCAACGACCAGCGGCCGGCCGAGTTGGGTCTGCTCTTGACGGATCCAGCGGGCTAGGGGGAGCCAGACCTGCTGAAGATCAGCGGCGGCCGGCCGGGGCCAGGCGTGGGCCGTGCACCAGGCGTCTACCGGCCCCAGGACACGGGCGAGGTCAGGGGCAAATTCCCGGTCAGTAGCCATAAAAAAACCCCTCCCAAGGAGAGGCTACTGGATCAAAGATTGGCTTGGGCAGGTGTGTTGAATCCCCTAGGACCAACCTTTCTCCGCTTCAGCCAGGACGTAGTTGGCCACGTCGTCGATATCTGTGGTGCTCAGCCGTCCCCCAAAGGCAGGCATGGCATTCTTACCCTTGGTCACCTGCATGGTGATCGCCGCGAGATCCATACCGTACTTTTCTAGGTCAGCCTTTTGCAGGGTCTTGGTGGCGACAATCACGTTGCGCCCCCCCATGTGGCAGGCGGCACAGTTGGCACTAAACACTTGGGCACCGTGGGCCAGATCCGCCGCCATCGCCGGCCGGCCGGCCAGCATACCCAGGCCAACCAGCACCAAAACCGTCACAAACAGGCGTTGAAGTGCGCGCATAAGTCTCCTCAGAAATGGGTTGTCCCAATCAACGGGTTCACGAGAATAGGGTAGTACACTGCTGCGGGCTGAGGGCTAACTCCCCTAAAACTTTTTAGTCCCCCAGCCTGGGGCGACCTGGGCAGCCCGCAAGACAAAGGCTGCTAACTGCTCAACCTCCCCATCCGTTGTCCAACGGGCGGAGAGTTGCCGACAGGTGGCGCTGGGTTCCAAGCCGTCATAGGTTTGCGGGTTGCGGATGAAGGCGGCCAGGGCGGCAATGTTATCCCTCGGTGGTGTGGCCCCCTGCAAATCTGTCAGGGATAGGGAGACGAGGGGATTGGGCAGCGTCGCCCCCCCCACGTGGCAGTTGAGGCACGTCTCCTCAAACAACTTTTTCCCCGCCGACAGATCCGCCGCTGTAAAGGTCTGGGGCCGGCCGGCCGCATCCGCAGGTAGGGTCACCCCGTCCCCGGCCCGTAGGTAGCGCCGCACGTAGGTGTCCCCCGTTGCCGCCTGAGCCGGTGACACCCAAGCCAGCAGGGTCAGCAGGAAGGTCAACAGGAGGAGGAGCGCTCTCGGGCATCCCCCCTCCCGGTAGGGGGCTGTGGAAAGGGAAGGCATTAGTAGTAAATCTTGCCCCCGCCCCACTGGATGCCCCGAATCTTGGGCTGGATCAGAATATGACCGGCAATGGCGTAGAGGTCATCTTCCGTCAAGTCCCGCATCTTCGGGTAAATATCCGTGCGGGCCAGACTGGGATGCAGTTCGGCGATCTCCTGGAGACCATCGTAAGTGGTGGGATTCTTCATGTAATCCACCAGAGCTTCAACCGTATTACGTGGGGGGGTCGCCAGGGCTAGGGATTCGGGATCGAGGCCCACCACCGGGTTGGTTTTGGTGATCCCACCCACGTGGCAGGTGCCGCACTTGGCATTGAACAATTGCTTGCCCCGCTCGGCCTCCCGGAGGGTGAGGGTCACCGTCTCGCCCTGGTCGTTGAGGGCCACGGTGCGCGTCGCATCATCCAGGGTGATCGCTTGGGCTGGGGTCGCCAGCAGAGTCCACAGCCAAATTCCCAGACAGAGTACAGGCCCAATCAGTTTTCCGATCATGACTCTCCTCTAAGGCACATCATCACAGGTGGCATCAACACAGCATGTCAAACGCAGCCGCCGACAGGGCACAGGGCCGAACTGATCTCAGCCGCAATCCCACTCCAGCGTATCAGGATTTGGGGGCCGTCTCGGCCGGCCGGATTGGGGCTAGGCGCCTAAAGCACCGACACCTCGGAAGCAGGGGTGGGCCAGGGAGAGGTCAGGGGAGGGGGGGCTGGCAAGGGGCGATGCAGTCGGAGGAGTTGGCCCAGGTGTTTCTTGAGGTGTGTGCGCGGCACAATCGCATCCACAAACCCGTGCTGGAGCAAATACTCCGCCGTTTGAAAATCCTCCGGCAGCTTTTCCCGCAGGGTCTGCTCGATCACCCGCCGCCCGGCAAAGCCAATCAGGGCCTTTGGTTCTGCCAGGATGATATCCCCCAACATGGCGAAGCTGGCGGTGACCCCACCGGTCGTCGGGTGGGTGAGGACGGGAACATACAGCAGCCGTGCGTCCCGATGGCGGTGCAGGGCCGCTGCGGTTTTGGCCATCTGCATCAGACTGAGCATGCCCTCCTGCATCCGGGCACCGCCGGAGGCACAGACGATCACCAGGGGGAGCCGCTCTCGCGTGGCCCGCTCGATCAACCGAGTCAGCTTTTCGCCAACCACCGACCCCATGCTGCCACCCATGAAACGGAAGTCCATCACCCCTAGGGCCAGGGGCAGGGCCTCCAGTTGGCCAATGCCAGTTTGAACTGCATCGAGCAGTTGGGTCTCGGCCTGGGATTCGCGTAACCGCTCAGCATAGGGCTTGCGATCCCGAAACTCGAGGGGGTCACTGGGGGCGAGGGCCTCATCCATGCCCCGCCAAGTGCCTCCATCGATCAGTTGCTGAATCCGCTCGCTGCTGGTCACCGTATGGTGGTGACCACATTCAGGACAGACCCGCTGGTTTTGAATGAGATCTTTGGTGTAGGTCAGGGCACCACAGGCACTGCACTTGGTCCACAGGCCATCGGAGATTTCCCGGGGCTGGCGTTCCAAGCTGGTCGGGATCTCCTTACGGCGGTCGGCAAACCAGTCAAAAAGGGACATAGGCGCACGCCTCCCAGCACGAGAACCCCTCGCCCGGTTGGGTCAACGCGGTGGGGGCGGATGTTGTCTAGCTTACCCTGGCCGCCCCTGACCCACCAAATTAGGGGAGTGGCCGGCCGGCCGAGAGACTGGCGAAGAGGGGATCAAACACGGGGCTAGGGATGGCGTGATCCACTGCAAGGGCAGCACACAGGAGCATCAGGTAGAGAATTGAGTACTTGAAGACCGTGCGTGCCCGCTGCTGATCCCCCGGTGCCTGACAAAGATGCCAAGCCCGTGCCAGGAAGACGCTTCCCAGCACCAGCGCCGCCATGCCGTAGAAAAGGCCGGCCGCCTGGCAGGGAAACACCAAGACCAGGGAGAGGGGTACCAGGATCAGGGTATAGATCAAAATCTGGCGGGCGGTCACGGTTTCCCCTTCTACCACCGGCAGCATGGGAACCCCGACTTGGGCGTAGTCCTCCCGAATCAGCAGGGCCAAGGCCCAGAAGTGGGGGGGGGTCCAAATACAGATCAGGGCGAACAACACCCAGGCTGGCCACCCGAGGTCTCCGGTGATTGCTGCCCAACCTACCAGGGGGGGAATGGCCCCCGCCGCGCCACCAATGACGATGTTTTGGGGACTGGAGCGCTTTAGCCAAAAGGTGTAGACGCCGACATAAATGCCTAAACCCACCCATTCCAATCCGGCGCTCAGCCAGTTGACCCAAAGCCCCTGGAGCAGCAGAGCACTCACGGCCAGACTGAGGGCGAAGGCAAAGGCGTGACGAGGCTGGATGCGGCCGGCCGGGATCGGCCGCTGTTGGGTACGCACCATGACCCGGTCAATATCCTGGTCGTAGAGGCAGTTGATCGTGTTAGCGGCGCCGGCTGCCAGGGTGCCGGTGAGCAGGGTGATCACCACCGTGATCGGGGCTGGGTGCCCGTCGGCTGCCAACCAGAGGCCCCCGGCGGTGGTAATCAGCAGCAACAAAATGATGCGGGGTTTGGTGAGTTGAACGTAATCCTGGAGGACTTGTTTGGCCCGTAGGAGGCCGCTGTTGTCCATTTGCCCGAGGTGGCTTTGCAGTTGCATAGTTTCCTTTTTGCCTCACGCCTGGGTTGTCGTCGCCCGGCCGGCCGTCAGGGTCAATCCCAGGACACAGGCCAGTAGGAGCGCCCCCACGGCCTGGTGGGCCACCGTCAGGGGTTCGACCTGGAGGTGTAGGTGGAAGGTTGCCAGCCCTAGTCCCAGTTGTGCCCCCAGACAAGCGAGGGCCATTTGGCCCCACCGCCGCAGGGTATCCGGCAGTTGGGGTAGCCGCCAGGTGGCCAACCCTAGGCCGAGGGTGAGCACCGTGGCCGGCAGAATGCCCCAAAGATGGCGGTTCATGACCGTACACAGTTCCCGATCGCCAAAGCATTGGTGGGCCGCCCATTGGGAAGCGACCAGTGCCCCCAGCACACTCTGGCCGTAGACTGCCACCGTCGCCAGCACCCCTATTCCCACGAGCCAGCGGGGCACCCGGCCGGCCGACGCCTGGGGCAGGAGCGCCGTGGTCATGGCCAGCAGAACACTAAACACTAATAACCCCGTACTGAGGTGGGCGGTGACAATGTCAAAGCGGAGCAGTTCCGTGACCGTTAGGCCCCCCAGCAGCCCCTGTACCCCAACGAGGATTACCGCTGCCCCTGCGGTCCAGGGCAGCCACCGGGGTAGGGAGGCCCGCACCCGCACTGTCCACAGCGCCAGCGCCAGAATCACAAAGCCTAAACTGGAGGCCACCAAACGGTGAAACCATTCCAGAAACACCTGAAGGTTCATCTGGTTCGCAGGCAGCAACTGGCCATAGCAGAGGGGCCAGTCGGGGCAGGCGAGGCCCGCGTTCATTACCCGCGTGGCACTGCCCAGGGCCATCAACAGCCACGTGGCCAGGGTTAACCCCCCCAGGTAGAGCCGTAGGGCGGCTAGGGGGGCGGCCGGCCGATGCTGCCTCTCCAAACTCCAATCCGTCATCGAGGACACCCCCAAGAACTCCAGGGCACGGGAAATCTCCCCCGTTCTAGGCCGGCCGGCGGTGTAGATTGCGGAACTTTAACCTTTTCTTCGCTCCATGACGAAACATGATGATTCTGGGATTAAACAAAACTTGAGAAATCCCTAGGTTCTGCTCCCTGGGCCGTTAAGGTTAAGGGCGTTATCGTCGCGGATAGGGTCATGGCCAGCCTCAAGATTGCCATCAACGGTTTCGGTCGGATTGGACGCTTGGCCATGCGGGCCGCTCTGCAACATCCTGACCTGGAGGTGGTGGGCATCAACGACCTGGTTCCTCCCGATAACCTGGCCTACCTGCTCAAGTACGACTCCACCCATGGCCGGTTTGCGGCGGACATTAAAGCGGAAGCAGAGGCCATTGTGGTCAACGGCCGGCCGATCCCCTGTGTTTCCGTGCGTAACCCAGCAGAACTGCCCTGGGGCAAGCTCGGGGTTGATTACGTGATTGAATCCACGGGGCTGTTTACGGGCTTCGAGGGAGCATCCAATCACCTGGCAGCCGGGGCACGACGGGTACTGATCTCAGCCCCAACCAAGGATCCCGACAAGGTGCGTACCTTGGTTATGGGGGTCAACCACGAAGCCTTTGACCCAGGGACTGACACGATCGTTTCCAACGCCAGTTGCACCACCAACTGCCTGGCTCCCGTGGCTAAGGTGATCCACGAAAACTTTGGCTTGGCTGAGGGCCTGATGACCACGGTGCACGCCATGACCGCCACCCAGCCCACGGTGGATGGGCCGAGTAAAAAAGACTGGCGGGGGGGCCGGGGCGCTTCCCAGAACATTATTCCCTCCTCAACCGGTGCCGCTAAGGCGGTGACCCTGGTGCTCCCGGCACTGAAGGGACGGCTGACGGGGATGGCGTTTCGGGTGCCAACCCCGGATGTGTCTGTCGTTGACCTTACCTTCCGCACCGAGCAGGCCACCAGCTACAAGGACATCTGTGCTGCCATGCAGGCCGCGGCGGCCGGCCCGCTCCAAGGCATCCTGGGCTATACCGACGATGAAGTGGTCTCCAGTGACTTTACGACGGACAGCCACTCCAGCATTTTCGACGCCAAGGCCGGCATCCAACTCAACGACCGCTTCTTCAAGGTGGTCGCCTGGTATGACAACGAGTGGGGCTACTCCTGCCGTGTGGTTGATCTGATGCGAACGATGGCCCGCAAGGAGGGGCTACTCACCTAAAAATGCTCCACTGAGGTTGGAGTGGGCCTGGGTTGCAGTGGGGTGTAGTTCCGCGTCTTCAACACCAGGCCGCATATTCCACTCCTATTCCCCTAACTTTTCTGTTGAACCCAACGGGCTAGCCTGTGTGAGGTGTGCAAGACAACGGCCTGCATAGCCCGTGGTTCTACGACTGCCCCTACTCATCGTGAGCAAAACGGTTGTAGAGGAAGTCTAGGGCGTGGTTGCGTAGGTCGTAATAGGTGGGATCTTCCATAATCCGCTCCCGATCCCGCGGGCGGGGGAAGGGAATTGTGAGAATCTCTCCAATGCCGGCGGCCGGCCCATTGGTCATCATCACCAGTCGGTCAGCCAGGAACAGGGCCTCGTCGATGTCATGGGTGATCATCAGCACCGTACAGCGGTGTTCATTCCAGATTTTGAGCAACTCCTCTTGGAGTTCTTCCTTGGTGATCGCATCCAAGGCTCCAAAGGGTTCATCCAGAATTAACACCTCCGGGCGCACGGCTAGGGCGCGGGCAATGGCGACCCGCTGCTTCATCCCCCCCGATAGGCGTGGCGGGGTTTTGTGGGCTGCATCGCTCAGCCCGACCAAGGCTAGGTGTTCCCGGACAAGGGCGGTTTTCTCGCTGCGGGACTTGTGAGGAAACACGGAGTCCACCGCCAGGTAGACATTCTCAAAGGCTGTCAGCCAGGGGAGTAGGGCGTAGTTCTGAAACACCATCATCCGGTCTGGCCCCGGACGGCGGATGGGTTGGGAACGTAGCCGTACCTCTCCGCTGCTGGGCTGAACAAAACCGGAGACCATGTTCAGCAGGGTAGACTTGCCGCACCCGGAGTGACCGATGACGCAGATAAACTCGCCGTTGTAGACCGTCAGGTCGATGTCCTCGAGTACGGTGTACGGCCCTTTGGAGGTGGGGTAGACCTTGCTGATCCCCTCCATTACCAGTAGAGGTTCACTCGCAGTGGCCATCGGCTGGCTGAGGGTTTGGGATGTGGTGGTAACCATGGGCATGACTGGGGGTGGAGGACAGATCGGGGAACTCAGGCGGCCGGCCGGCTGGGCAAGTCTAGGGGCACCTCGGCGATGTAAACCTCGTGTTTGATCGCCAGACTATTCAAGTAGCCCATTGGGTCGTCGGCATTGAACTCACCGCCGTCAAAGAGCTTGAGGGAGCCAGTGCGGTAGCGAATATCCATCAGACCCAACTCGCGGGCCGCGGTGCTGAATACACTAACTCGACAGACCCGCTCCAGGATTTCAATCCAGTTGCGAGGAAAGGGCACATCTCCCCAACGGGCCATTTGGGTGAGCATCCAGAGGTGCTCAGTGCGGGAGGGCCGATTCACCCCATCCCCGAAGAAGAGGTGATGGGCGTACTCCCGCATGGGCTGATCCAGATCGCAGACCGCTTGGCTGGGATCTCCGAGGTGAATGTAGCGGCGATCCGTACCCACGTACTCCTTACGCGCCAAGAGGTCGCGAATTGCCTCGTGGTTGGCTGGGTCGGCGCAGTAGCGGCAGGCATCGAGGAGGGCCTTGACCAAGGCAATGTGGGTGTTGGGATAGGCGGTGGCCCAGTCCTCCCGCACTCCCAGGACTTTGCCGGGATGGTTGGGTAGGATTTCCATATCCGTGGCCACCGTAAAGCCAATGCCCTCGATCGCTGCCCGTAGGTTCCACGGTTCGCCAACGCAGAAGCCATCAATGTGGGCATCCTTGAGGTTAGCCACCATCTGGGCTGGGGGGATGGTGGTCAGGGTGATGTCTTTGTCAGGGCGGATGCCGCCGGCCGCCAGCCAGTAGCGCAGCAGCAGATTGTGCATGGAGGCTGGATGCACCATGCCCAGGGTGTGCTGCGGCCCATCCGACTCCAGTAACAGCCGCCGGAAGTCATTTAAAGTGTGGATGCCTTGGTCGTAGAGCCGCCGCGACAGGGTGATGCCGTTGCCATTGCGGCTCATCGTCAGGGCACTGACCACCGGCAGCGGCCGGCCGGCATGACCCCCAACCGTGAACCAGACCGGCATCCCCGCCGGCATTTGGGCCGCGTCAAGGTAGCCCCCAGCCAGACCATCCACAATCCCCCGCCAACTGGTTTCCCGCACCAGGGAGACTTCCTCTAAGCCGTGCTTAGCGAACAGACCCTGCTCCTGAGCCACCGCCACCGGCGCGCAACTCGTGAGGGGGACAAAACCGATCTCTAGGTTGACCTTCTCCAGACCGTGGCGGGCCACCGCAGGTTTCTTGCGCGCCCGCAATTGCTTGACCCGCTTTTGCTGGTTGAGAAAATAGATGACCTCACTACGCAGACTGTAGTAACTGGGGTGTTCCACCACCTCCATCCGCTTGCGGGGGCGGGGGATGTTGACCTCCAGAATGTCGCCAATTTTGGATCCCGGCCCATTGGTGAGCATCACAATCCGATCCGAAAGCAGCACCGCCTCATCCACATCGTGGGTGACCATCACCGCCGTCACCTGGGATTCCTCGCAAATCTGCATCAATTGCTCTTGGAGGTTGCCCCGTGTCAGGGCATCCAGCGCTCCAAAGGGTTCATCAAGCAACAGCAACTTGGGCCGAATTGCTAAGGCACGGGCGATGGCCACCCGTTGTTTCTGTCCCCCCGAGAGCATCGCCGGCCGTTTATCGGCATGGGGCCGCAGACCCACCATATCAATGTGGGTTTCCACAAGACCGCGGCGTTCGACATGGGAAAGATGGCTGAGAACTTCTGCAACCGCCATCGCAATGTTCTCGCGTGCCGTCAGCCAAGGCAACAGGGAATAGTTCTGAAACACCACCATCCGATCAGGTCCCGGCCGGCGCACGGGCTGGTCTTCCAGGAGCACCACACCCCCTGTGGGCAAATCCAGGCCGGCCACCATATTCAGCAGTGTGGACTTGCCACAGCCAGAGTGGCCGATCAAACTGATAAACTCACCCCGCTTGATTTCCAAGTCAATGCCCTTGAGGGCTAGGTATTCCCCGCCGCCTGTCAGCGGGAAAACCTTTTCCAGGTGGTCGACGGTCACAAATGTGCTCATGGGATAGACCTCAGGACTGGATGGGGACAGCACGCACAGAACAGACGAGGGTTAACTGGCGGGGGCAATCTTGGTTTGGATAAAGGCCACCAGCCGGTCGAGGGCCAAGCCAACGGCACCGATGTAGACCACTGCCACGATGATTTCGGAGACGTAGTTCTGTTGATAGGCGTCCCATATGAAGAAGCCAATCCCCGCCACCCCAGACATGACGATCTCCGCTGCGATGATGGCTAGCCAGGCCAGACCGATGGCAATCCGCAGGCCCGTGAAGATATAGGGCAGGGCTGAGGGAATCAGGATTTTGAGGAAGAAACTCTTACGGGAAATTTGTAATACCCGGGCCACGTTGCGATAGTCTTGGGGAATCTCCCGCACACCCACCGCCGTGTTGATCAAAATCGGCCAGACTGAGGTAATAAAGATCACGAAAATTGCTGCCGGTTCGTTCTGACGCAGGGCTGCTAGGGCAATGGGTACCCAGGCCAAGGGAGCCACCATCCGCAAGAACTGGAAGATGGGGTCGAGAGCCTTGTTGACGTTGGGACTGAGGCCGACTAGAATCCCCATGCCTATGCCGACCACCGCCGCCAGGAAGTAACCCTTGGCAACTCGGGTCAAACTGGCAAAGGTCTGGCGCGCCAAGCCCTGATCCAGTTCGCTGGTGTAGTAGAAGGGATGGAGGATGAGATAGCGGCTGCGTTCATCCATCACCACGTCGATGGGGCCAGGCAGGGCCAAGATCTTGGTCCAGGACAGAAGTTGCCAGGCCCCCAGGAAACCCAGCAACCCCAGTAGAGGCAGGGCAATGTCCGGGCCTAGGTTCTGCCACAGGCGGACGATACCCGTGGGCAGGGAGGTCTGGCGGTTTCGGGGAAGCATGCTGACAGCCATGGCGTTCTCCTAGGGTTTAAAGGAACAGCAAGCAGTCGGTTCCGAGCGAGGGGCCAAAACCTGATGAGTCTTATAGGGAAAGTCGAAAACCTGCCCCAGGATTCAAGGAACGGTCTCGCCATCCTGGACTGCTTGGGGTCTCCCACATTATTAACGCAACCTAAAACTTGTGGGAACGGCAGTCGGTTTATAAAGACTGAGTCGAGACATAAGTTGATCTTTTGAAATAAGGGCTTGACAAGCGCGCCGACATCGGGAGTGGACGGGTCGAGGCAGCGGATTGACCTGGATTGTGAACTGGATTATGCCATTGATAACAAAGCTTAAAGTGGATGGGGATCAGAAACCCTTACGGAAATCTAAACACACCTCTATAGTGAGGATGCGTATTCCGTGAGGACGCAAGCCTCTACTCCTAAATCCATACTGTTCTCTTGGGAGTTGACCCTGATTAGGTGTGCTCCCCTGGGTGTGCGCCTGTAGTTTCCTCTGGAGTGATGCAGGTGTTTTGGATTGTGGATCGATCATGTCTAGTCGATACCGTTCAGGAGAACTCCATGATTCAACGGATTAGTCGTCGCAAGTTTCTGGTGGCTAGTGGGATCACCGCTGTGGCAACGGTAGCCAGTAAGTCTGTAGCGAGTCAGGCCCCTCTGGGTTACCTTGCACAAGCGGCCGGCCCGGAAACCAATACGATTCGACTGGGGTATATCCCCATTTTGGAATCAGCCCCCCTAATCATTGCGGAGGCCAAGGGCTTTTTCAAAAAGCATGGGATGACAGACGTTAAGCTGCTCAAGCAAGCCTCCTGGGGCGCAGCACGGGACAACATGGAACTAGGGTCGGCCGGGGGCGGCATCGATGGCGGCCAATGGCAAATGCCGATGCCTTATCTATTTTCCGAAGGATTGATTACCAAAGGGAATACCAAAATCCCCACCTATGTGCTGTTGCAAACCTCAACCCAGGGGAATGGTATCGCCGTTGCCAACAAGCATCTGGGCAAGAAGATCGGCCTGAATATGGCCGGGGCCAGGAGCTACATTGAAGGGTTAAAGAAAGCAAATACCCCCTTCACTGCTGCCTTTACCTTTCCCAAGGTCAATCAGGATTTTTGGATTCGCTACTGGCTGGCTGCCGGCGGGATTGACCCCGATGATGACGTCAAACTGATTGTTGTGCCCCCTGCCCAAACCGTGGCCAATATGCGGACTGGCACCATGGATGGGTTTAGCACTGGTGACCCTTGGCCCTATCGGATCGCAACCGACAACATCGGTTTCTTGGCGGCGCTGACCGCCCAGATGTGGAAGTTCCACCCAGAGGAATATCTTGGAATTCGGGCTGCTTGGGTGGATAAGAACCCCCGGGCGACTCGCGCCCTCCTGAGCGCGGTCATGGAAGCTCAGCAATGGTGTGATAACCTCAAGAATCGCCAGGAATTCGCGGAGATTTTGTCTCGTCGGGAGTACATTAATGTTCCCGCAGATGTCTTGGGCCCGCCTCTCTCTGGACGATACATCATGGGGGACGGCCGGCCGGAGATTCGCGACCGAATGATGGGACCCTTATTCTGGAAGGATGGGCGCGGCAGTGTCTCCTATCCCTACAAGAGCCATGACCTGTGGTTTTTAACCGAGAGTGTGCGCTGGGGCTTCCTCAAACCAGGGGCAAACACCATGGCTGCTGTGAACAAGATCAACCGGGAAGATATCTGGAAGGATGCGGCCCGCCAGTTGGGGGTTCCGGCTGCGGATATTCCCACCAGCACATCCCGCGGCGTGGAAACCTTCTTTGATGGGGTGAAGTTCGACCCGTCCAACCCGACGGCCTACCTACGTTCCCTGAAGATCAAAAAGGTGAAAGTCTAGGCCAGTCTTTTCACCTCCATACCAACTGACGAGCTTGTGTGATCGAGAGCCAGATGGAGTGTATCCTCTGGCTCTTTTTCTTGGGCTAGCGATGTCCTGCCCCAATGGCTGTACCTAGGGTGTGGAACGATTGACTAAGGTGAGAACCCGTTTCGCCGCCTCGGGGGAGGGGGGTTGGCTATCGCTGTGGATCAGACGCCCTTGGGCATCGTAAACCAGTAGCACCGTCTGGTTCTTAGGAACACCCAGGGCGGTACGCGCCTTTCCCTGCTCATCCAGGAGGAGCATCGGGCGGCTACCTGGCTTAAATTTACGGGCCATTTCGATCCGGGCAAATTCAGCCACCAAGGACTGGCTCATATCCTCGATCAGAAGGAGACTGGCCTGGGATGGCCAGGTGCCTTGGAGCAGAACCTGAGTCCACAGATCCTGGAGCTTGCCATGCTGGGGATTGGGGATAGAAAAGATAATCACAACCGGGCGATTCTTGAGACTGGCGGGTGTGATAGGCTTACCCCTTGGGTCTTTGAGATCGATGACGGGCAGTTTGGGGGCATAGGGAACACCCGGCAGATTGGCTGTTGGGGGCGGGTCGGACGCGAGGGTGATCTTGGCCAGCGATCCCAGACTGAACCCGATGAGACCCAGGGCGATCCCCCCGGCCCAGAACCCTGATGCCCAGCCATACCCGTTAGCCATGCTGAGTCCTCATGAATGCAGAGGTGAGACCAGTACCAGTTCTAAAGCAGTCGCCATTGTACACGGGCCGGCCGGCCGTATCGAGCATATCCCTCACACCGTCCCTATCCGCACTGCCCCAGACCGCCGTCGGCCGGCCGCTAGTATGGGGATTTGATCACCCCTCACCCCCATGTCTGCGCCCGCCAACGCCGACTATCGCCAGGTTGACCGCGCCCTACTGGTGGATATGCTCCGCCACTACTGCGAGGTCAAGGATGACTATCCCCACGCCCTGTTGCTTTACCGGGTGGGGGATTTCTTCGAGACCTTTTTTCTGGACGCCCTGACCATTGCTCGGGAACTGGAGTTGTACCTGACCAGTAAGCACGGTGGCAAGGACGTGGGGCCGGTACCCATGGCGGGGGTGCCTCAGCATGCCCTAGAACGCTATGCCAGCCAGTTGCTCCAAAAGGGCTATGCCGTGGCCATCTGCGACCAGGTGGAGGATGCAGCCATTGCGGAGCGAGAGCGACGCATGGTACGGCGGGCGGTCACCCGTGTGCTTACCCCCGGTACCGTGCTGGAAGAGAACCTGCTGACGGCCAAGCAAAATAACTTTCTGGCTGCGGTGATCCTGGCGGGGCAACATTGGGGCTTGGCCTTTGCCGACATTTCCACCGGAGAGTTCACCACCACCCAGGCCACCGACCCCGACACCCTCACCCAGGAACTGCTGCGTCTCCAACCCGCAGAGATTCTTTTCCCGACAGATCACCCCGACTTGGTGAGTCTGCTGCGCCCGGGGGAAGCGGCCGGCCGGCTGCCGGAGGCCCTACCGCCCCAATTTGGCTACACCCTGCGGCTGCACAGCACCTTCCAACTGGGAGAAGCCCGCCAACGACTGCTGGAGACCTTTGGGCTGCGTTCCTTGGAGGGGCTGGGCTGTGCCCAACTGCCCCTGGCGATCCAGGCGGCCGGTGCCCTGGTGGCCTATCTGGAGGAAACCCAGCGGCTGCGGCCGGTGCCCTTGCAACTCCTGACCACCTACACCCTCAGCGACTACTTGGTGCTGGATCACCAGACCCGTCGCAACCTGGAACTCACCCAAACCGTGCGGGATGGCAGTTTCCACGGCTCCCTGCTCTGGGCCTTGGATCGGACGGTAACGGCTATGGGCGGCCGTGCCCTGCGACGGTGGTTGCTCCAACCCCTCCTGGATCTGCGGGGCATCATGGCCCGTCAGGACACGATTCAGGAATTGGTGGATCAGGGGGCATTGCGTACTCAGCTCCAGCAGCATCTGCGGGCGATCTACGACCTGGAACGGCTGGTGGGGCGGGTGATGGCGGGGTCGGCCCATGCCCGCGACCTGGTGGCCTTGGCGGATTCTCTGGCCCAGTTGCCCCTACTCGCCCAGGTGGTCGCAACGGCGAAGGCTCCTTATCTGGTGCGGCTCCAGCAGGTGCCCCCGGAACTGGAGCATCTTGGGGAAAAACTGCGGGCCTGGTTGGTGGCCACCCCACCGCCCACTCTGGGGGAAGGGGGCTTGATTCGTCCGGGAGTCCATCCGCCCCTGGATCAGTTGCGGCAGGAACTTGCATCCGACCAAGCCTGGATCGCCGACCTAGAGGTGCGCGAGCGGCAACGCACCAATATTCCCAGCCTGAAGGTGGGCTACAACAAAACCTTTGGCTATTACATCAGCCTCACCCGCGCCAAGACCAGCCAGGCCCCTGAGGATTACGTGCGTAAGCAAACCCTCAGCAATGAGGAGCGTTACATCACCCCCGACCTGAAGGAGCGGGAGGTGCGCATCCTCGGTCTTCAAGAGGAAATTCAGCGGCTGGAGTACGACCTGTTCCAAGACCTGCGGGTGGAGGTGGCGGCCCACGGGGAGGCAATTCGTACCGTGGCGCTGGCGGTGGCGGCGGCGGATGCCTTGGCAAGTTTGGCGGAAGTGGCGATTTACCAGGGCTACAGTCGGCCGGCCGTCACGGCGGAACGGGATCTGTGGGTCACGGCCGGCCGCCATCCGGTGGTGGAGCAACTGTTACCGGCAGGCTGTTTTGTGCCCAATGACGTCCACCTGGGTGACCCGGCCGGCCCAGATTTGGTGGTGCTCACCGGCCCCAATGCCAGTGGCAAAAGCTGTTACCTGCGCCAAGTGGGGCTGATTCAACTGTTGGCCCAAGTGGGCAGCTTTGTCCCCGCAGCTCAGGCACGCCTCGGTCTCTGCGACCGGATTTTTACACGGGTGGGGGCGGTGGATGACTTAGCTATGGGGCAGTCTACGTTCATGGTGGAAATGTGCGAAACCGCCAACATCCTGCACCACGCCACCCCGCGTTCCCTCGTGCTCCTGGATGAGATTGGCCGGGGTACGGCGACGTTTGATGGCCTGGCCATTGCCTGGTCGGTGGCCGAGCATTTGGCCAGTCAGGTGCAGGCCCGTACCCTGTTTGCCACCCACTACCACGAACTGAATGAGCTGGCTGGTTTGCTGGAGAATGTGGCCAACTTCCAGGTAACGGTTAAGGAGTTACCGGATCGTATTGTGTTCCTACATCAAGTCCAACCCGGTGGGGCGGATAAATCCTATGGGATTGAGGCCGGCCGGTTGGCGGGTCTGCCGCCAACGGTGATTGAGCGCGCCCGGGAGGTGATGATTCAGATTGAAAAACACTCGCGAATTGCGGTGGGCTTGCGCCGCAGTCAACGGCCGGCCGGCCCGGCTCATGGAACAGCAACGGAACAACTAGGCATCTTCAATCTTTAGTGAGCATTTCCCGACCATACAGGTAGGTGAATGTAGCTACTTGAGTTAACAAGGAGACACACATCCTCCTAGGCATATGAAGGGTGCTGATGAAATTAAAAAGTGTCCCATTCCAGCTTAGGAAGACTATATCCTTGACTCTCTAATCATCATTCACTGCGCCATTTTCCCTTTTTGAGGTATTACAAGTATCTCAGGCTTGCCAACGCCAGATC
>JACYLR010000113.1 GCA_015272465.1 Gloeomargaritaceae cyanobacterium C42_A2020_066 | reverse complement strand
GAAGGCATTGATAAGCATCAGTCCGGACAAACTCTTGGGTCGTGCATCGAAAATGACGAATGTTCTCTACTTCAAATTGAAGAAAATATGACTTAACTTTTTCAGGTTCATTCCAGAATTCATCCACGAACGAGGGGTCTATGAAGATGACTTGACTGCTGACCTTATTATCCTGGAGCGCCCGGCCAAGGACAAGGGGGACAAAGCCACGATAGGAGCCTATTACGACAACTGTTTGACACCGAAGAATGCGTGGCAGGGCATAGTACAACCAACCCAGTCCTAGATTCAGATCCTCAAGGCGCTGGGCGTGTCCCATACCCAAAAGTTCAGGATAGGTGTAAATCTGGGCAATCCAATCTTGAAGGTCACTCATGCTGCTAGGGTCTCTGCAATTGATCAAGTTCAGATTGAATTGTACTGGGGTCTTCCGACAGAAGGACTCTTATGGGTTCCGGTACAGCCAGTCCCGCACGCTCCAAGTAGAGTGCGAGCATGGCTGCTAGCGTACGGTGAATAGCTGTCTGACGGTAAAGTAGCAGTCCATCAGGACCTGAAAAGTGGATGAATGGGAAGGGATTTGCCTCCCAGACTATCACATCCCCGTTCTTATCATAACCATAATCAAAGGCGACAAAGTCTAACTCTAGTTTCTCTAGGGCTGCTTGGAATCGGCTGTGGTTGGGATCTGGAGCTTGGATATAGGCAAGTTCCTCCGCACGGGTTTCCTCTGTGAAAAGCCGATCCTCTCCGCGGGTAATCCAGTTGGGGGTGATCATTAAATGATGGCTGATACCTCGCTGCCCTGCGACAATATAGCGATACTTCCGATATAAGCCATCTTTACTTTGAGCATCGACCCGCTCTACAGCAATGGGCCGCACAAACCCTTCTAGAGTTAAGGTGCTCACCTCATCTTCCGTATCCAATTGTGTAATCTTGCCTCCATGGCCCCAGTCCTCTCGGATAAAGAGTGGTAGTTTGAGGTTCCCTAAATCCTGTTTGAACTGACTTAAGTTGGTAATGGCCACCATTTTGGGCGTACGGAGACCAGCCTGGGCAATTCTACAGGAGCCAGCCAACTTGGTTGCATTCAGAAGCTTGTCAACAGGATTAATGATGGGTATATTTCGGCTGCGACACTGTTCAGCAATGGCTTGAGCCTTAGCATAGGCTTTAGTAGACCACTGTTGCACTGGGTCTTGTAACCAGGGAATATGTAGTGAGACTTCAGGCCAAGTATGCGTCTCACAAGGCAAGATACGCAACTCGAAGTGATATAGGATCTCAGGGCAATTCAGTTTGGCCCAGTCAAGGACGATTTGGTAAAAGTTCGTTTGGCAATAGGGGTGACGCAGGACTAGAATGCGGGGGGTGTCCTTGGGTAAAGACTGATTATGGAGAGCATCTCGGTAGTGCCGAACGTACATAGCCTGTTCAGCGCCTTGGCAAGGAGGATTTTCAGCTTGCGTAATCGATAGATAGGGGAGAGCTTCAGCGTACTTTTGTTGAGCGTTAGCGAGAATACCTAGTTGACAGGTTGCTTGGTAGTGACGTGGCTCTAAGTTCAAGACTTGATGGAAGCACGTTTCAGCCGCATTCCAGGATTGGTTCTCCTGATGGAGTTGTCCTAGGATTAGGCGCACCTGGACATGCTGAGGTGAAAGCAGAGCTGCAAGACGATAGACCCAAATGGCCAAGTTGGGGCGGTCAAGTGACCTCAGTTTGCCACCTAACCTGAAAAGAAAGTGCGGGATGGGTTGCATGAAGGCTATTGGCAGGTGATCAGCCCTGGCCTATTGTGACCCAGGTGCGTCCTCTTTAGCGTGTCGGCTGCGATTACGGGTTCAGGGGGCACCGTCGTGCCCCTCAGTTGCTAAGAATCCCATTGACTCCGGTGGAACGGTAGGATTCTGGGGAACCTGCCCAGGATGCCTTTATGCAATGCACACCTGATGATGCCACAGAGGATCTGCGGTACCAAACGGTTCTCCTCAGTCTAGGGGTGATTGCGTTCGGAGGTTTGGTTGCGACAGCCCTGCATGGCTTGGAGAGATGGACTCACCCCATCTCCCTAGTCATTCCACCCTTAACGGTGGCAGCGGCCTTGGGTCAGTTTGCCTATTTGTTCGGCCGGCCGGGACGTACCCGACAGGTCATTGGCCTGAGCCTGGGATGGGTAAGCCTCATCATGCTGTTCCCAGAGTACTTCTTCACCCTAGAAGCGGCCCTCAGTCCTGATAAACAGTTGATTGAAACCCTGCCCCCCATTTCCTCCGGGCTGTTCCTGTTGACCACGGGCATGATTGTTTTTCTCCGACCTCGCCAACTGGTTCGCCTCAGTTTCCTCCTCTGGCTGGTAACGGCTGCACCCGTGGTGGTCTACCTCTTGCTCCATCCATTGGAATTACAGTCGCCACGGGGCCAAGATCTCATGTTTGCTCTGGGGCCGGCAATGGCTGTCAATATCTGTTTCGTGCTGTTTTACACCCGCCTACAGGATACTTTGGATCGGCTCGCTCTAGAGCGGATTTACCTCAAGGAGTCCTCCGAACGAGATGTCTTGACGGGGGTTTTTAACCGGCGGGCCGGGGAACAATTACTCCAAGCTCTGGAGAGTCGGCCGGACGAACCCTTCGGAATTATTCTGTGTGATATTGACCATTTCAAACGGATCAACGATACCCATGGCCATGCTCAGGGTGACCAAGTGTTGCGCGAGGTGGCCTCTCGTTTTCAGGCCCATCTGCGCCAGGGTGATGTCCTCATTCGCTGGGGCGGTGAAGAATTTGTAGTGGTCGTGACGGGAAAAGGGGTGGATAGCTTGAAGGTGTTGGCAGAACGGTTGCGCCAAGTGATTGGGGGAGAACCGATCGGAACCGTGGGACGGGTAACAGCCTCTTTTGGGGTGGCCCAGCACCGGCCGGCCGAAAGCCGACAAGACCTGTTTGATCGGGCCGACCAGGCGCTTTACCAGGCCAAAAATCTGGGACGGAACCAGGTGGTCTGGGCTGGAGTGACGCCCTAGGGAGCCGGCCGCAACTCCACAGGATCACCGATCCCAAGCTGTAACATCGCCTGGGCATGGCCTTGATTGACGGCAATCTCCCAATAACCGTGACTGCCGACCACTGCGACGAGAGCTTGGGGAGGTACCGAACTGTAGGTGAGGCCGAGCGGAATCCGCCGGCCGGCCGCCCACAGGCTCCAGGACGAGGCGGGATGACACTGTACCAGGAGCGAGCTAGGGAGGGTGGTCACCAGGTTGCCAAAGTGATCCACCTGCTGCACCGTGCCCCGCCAGCCGTTCCCGATGGATTCATATCCGGCCAGGGGCAACTGACACAGGGTTGAGACGTCCACCGGCCGGCCGAGGTCTGTCAGCGGAACCCCCAGGCTGAGGTGGGCGGCCGCCGGGGCAAACACATCCCGGCCGTGGAACGTGGCGCTGCGGCCGGCCGGGTGTCCGTAGGCTGGGTTAGTGAGTTCTACCACTTGCTGTGGCCACCCTCCTTGGAGCACATGGGTCAGCAGACCATTGTCTGGCCCGATGAAGCAACCGTTGATCCACTGGGCAGCGATGGCCCGCCGGGCACTGCCCACCCCCGGATCCACAACAGCTATGTGGATCGTATCCGCCGGAAAGTAGGGCCAGGCTTGCGCCAAGTGAAAACCCGCAAGGGCAATCGCCTGGGGCGGAATGGTGTGGGTCAGGTCAACGATTTGGAGGTCGGGATTGAGGCTGAGCAGCACCCCCTTCAGCACCCCCACATAGGTGTCAGCTTGGCCGAAGTCGGTTAGTAGGGTGACACAACGCCTCATCCCTGGGCCTGATCTGCGTTTTCGTAGGACAGGGGAAAGGGCGTCAAATCCAGGCCGGCCGCCTCAAACGCCAGTTTCAGCCGCCGCTGCACCTCCCGCTTCACCTCCCACTGCTTGAGGGGGAGGGTCTTGATCCAAACTCGAATCAAGGAGCCTCGTTCTAGGACAGCATCCACCCCCAGCACCTGGGGCGCTTCCAGAATCAACTCCTGCCAGGGCACCTCATCGTAGAACTGGGCCACCGTATCGCGCACAACCTTCAGAGCCTGAGCGACTGCCACCCGATGGGGAATCAGAACCTGGATATCGGCGCGGGACCACTGACTGGAAAGATTGGCCACGGCCCGAATCTCACTGTTGGGCAAGGTAATCAATCGCCCCTCTGCATCTCGCAACTGGGTAATCCGCAGGTTGAGCCGCTCTACGACGCCGCTATAGGTGCCCACGGCAATGACATCCCCCACCCCAAATTGATCCTCGACAATGATCAGCAGCCCATTGATGTGATCGCGAATGATATTTTGAGCCGCCAGGGAAATCCCCACCCCAATCAATCCTGCCCCCGCCAACAGGGGAGCGCTGCTCAGCCCCACCACCGCCAGCGCTAGGGCAATACCCACCGCAACCCCCACTAGGGCCACGAAGCCTTTTGTCACGTTCGACAAGGTGCGGAACCGTAATTCCACACGAGAGGGGTCAGTGGTCAGAGACACGCCCAGTGCCAGGGCAGCCGCAAACCGATCGATCAGGATGTAACTGGCCCGTACCAGGGCATACATGCCGAAGGGAATGACCAGCAGTACCAGCAGGTTGGTGAAGAGAATGCCCTGAAGCCAGCGGGTTTGGGGGAAAAAACCAGAGATGCTAAATAGGGCTGCCCACCACAGGCCAGCCTGAAGATGGCCATGAATAATCCCTTCCACAGCCCGCAGGCTTTGGCGGTTGCGGACGCGCACCTCCGTGGTCATCGGGTCGTGGCTAGCCCCGGATTCTGTTCCGGCCGGCCGGTGGCGGCGCTGGTGCCAGAGGTACAGCCCCCCGCTCGTGAACAGGGTCAGGGCTGCGATCCCAGCTGCCTGGGGCAGCATCCGGGAAAGGTACTGGGGTTGGTGCTCTTCCCAACTCTGGGCCAGTCCGACTTCCAGTCTGGCTTGCAGTTCCTCAGCCCACTCTTGGACTTCCATCGCACGGGCTTGAGCATCTTCGTGGGTAATGGTCAGTAGGTACTGATCATTGACGTAAATCACATCCGATCCCCCTTGGCGACGGATGTCCACCTGGGGCTGCGGGTTTTGTCCCTGAAGGAAATGAGCCTGGATACGGTTTAGCCGATTCTGGACAATGGTGACCCGCTCCGGATTATCCCCAGCCGCCAGGGGAAACAGCGGCCGGCCGTCGAGGCGTACCCAGGAACGGCGCTGACTCGCGGGCAGATTGGGTGAATTGGGGAGCGGGATCTGGCTCTGGGCAGTTTCCATCCCTGCCCCCCAGAAGGCCCCGATCAAGCCGATACCTGCCCCCAACACTTGTCGCCGGAATCGCTTCGTCACCATCCTTTCCGTAACGTGACCACCATAATGGGGAAGAGGTCTCACCCCTTGTGTAGTCTACCGTTGTCGGCCCAACTGCCCATGCACCCGGACCAGGTCTACATGCAGCGCTGCCTGGACTTGGCTCGTCGTGCCCTGGGGCGGACTGCGCCCAATCCTCTGGTTGGTGCTGTAGTCGTGCGGGATGGGGAAATTGTCGGCGAGGGATTCCATCCCCAGGCTGGCCAGCCCCACGCAGAAGTCTTTGCCCTAGCCACAGCAGGAGAACGGGCGAGGGGCGCGACCCTCTACGTCAACCTGGAACCCTGTAACCACCACGGCCGCACCCCCCCCTGCACCGAGGCGGTGATTGCAGCGGGCATTCAACGGGTCGTGGTGGGGATGATCGACCCGGATCAACGGGTGCAAGGAAGTGGGGTCGCGCGTTTGCAGCAGGCAGGACTGGAGGTTACTGTTGGGGTAGAGGAGGCCGACTGCCAAACCCTTAATGAAGCCTTTAGCTTTCGGGTGATCAACGGCCGGCCGCTGGGGCTACTCAAATACGCCATGACCCTGGACGGCAAAATCGCCACCAGTGCCGGACACAGTGCCTGGATCACGGGGCCAGAGGCCCGCACCTGGGTACACCACCTGCGGGCCAGTTGCGATGCTGTGGTGATTGGGGGCAACACCCTGCGGCGGGACGACCCCCATCTGACGACTCGCCAAGCCGATGGCCACCAACCCCTACGCGTCGTCATGAGTCGGACTCTGAACCTGCCAGAAGAGGCCCATCTTTGGAAAACCGATTGCGCCCCCACCCTGGTACTAACCCAGGAGGGCACAGATCCCCAACGCCAGGATGCCCTACGCCAGCGAGGGGTAGACGTGGTTGAACTCCCGGAATTGCGGCCGGCCGCTGCCATGGCCTATTTCCACCAGCGAGGCTTCCTATCCGTATTGTGGGAATGTGGGGGCATCCTCACGGCCCAGGCCATTCAAGACCGAGCCATTCAAAAGGTATTTGCCTTCATCGCCCCCAAAATCATTGGCGGGCAGCAGGCCCCGTCTCCCGTTGCCGACCTTGGCCTTACGGCCATGAACGATGCCCTGCCGCTGGAGCAAGTCAGGGTGGACGCTATTGGGCCTGACTGTTTAATCCAGGGCTACCTCAAGATGTCCCATCCCTGAAGAGCCCGGGCCTCTCAAGAAACCTGGAAAGGAACCTACTGCGCCAAGCGAGTCAGAGCCGCCTGCACCACCGGGGGCAGTTGCCGCAAGATCCGCCCCTTCTCCCGATCCACCGCCACCAAGATCACTTGACCGCTCAGGCACAATTCCTGGGTCTCCAGACTGACGATCTCGTAGTCCCAGGGAATCCGTACCCCATCCACACCAGTCATGCGGGTCTTGATCACCAGGGACTCCCCCAACCGGGCCGGCCGATGGTAGCGCAGGTTTAAGGTGACCACTGGCAAGTCGCATCCCAGGGTCACCAGTTCGGCAAACTCCACACCCAGGGAACGGAGGCACTCCACCCGTGCGGCCTCCATCCAGGTTAGGTAGCTGCCATGCCAGGCAATACCACCATAGTCAGTGTGGTGGGGATGGACTTTGACGCGATAGATGAACCAATCTGGGCTGGCACTGTCGCATACGGGCACTAACGCACCAGAGTCTGGGAGTTGCTCAGCCATGGGCAGTGAAGAAAGGTATACAAACGTGACCTAGGTCAGGGGTTCTGGTCTATGGCTATAGAAGGCACACCTAGACCCCAGGAGGATGGAGAAACCATGCTGAAAAAGATTTTACTGGCCGTGTCGGGCACTGGCCACACCGAAGAAATGTTGAACGCCCTCGTAGACTTACCCTGCATTGCCACCGCAGATATCACCATCCTGCATGTGATTGCGCCCCAGGCATCGGCTGATGCCATGGTCGAGCTGCGCCAGGAAGGGGAGCGGGTCTTGGCCGCCGCCCTGCAAAAAATCCATATCTGCCGCACCGCCGATGACAAAAATGCTTGCCTCAAACCCAGCCAGGTGACCACCCTGCTGCGGGAGGGCGACCCGAAGGATATTGTGCCCCGGGTGGCGGAGGACATGGATGCAGACCTGATGATTATGGGTTCTCGCGGGCTGGGACGGCTGCGGTCGATTCTGGAAAACTCCGTCAGCCAGTACGTGTTTCAACTGGCCAATCGCCCTATGCTGCTGGTCAAGGATGACACCTATGTGGAGCGGATCAACCGAATCATGGTGGCCTATGATGGCTCTCGGCCGGCCGGCCGCTCCCTAGAGTTGGCCCTTTTTCTACTCCAGGGCCTCAAAGGGGGCGAACTGATTCTGGCCCATGTCAACCCCAATCTGGATGGGGTCACAGCGGAGCAACTACAAGCCAACCCCGAGAAAGATCCGGTTCTGGCCCAAGCCGTGGTGCAAATCCGGCGGCAAGGCATTGCCTATCGGTGTAAAGTCAGCACCGGTAAGGTGGGAGAAGCCATCTGCCGGTTGGCCGCAGACTGTGGAGCCGATCTGCTCCTCCTCGGTTCTCCCGACCGCCGGCCGACGATCGCTCGCAGCTTGGTGGATCTTGATCGGCTGCTGGGGAACTCAATCTCTGACTACGTGCGGGTTCACGCCGATTGCCCTGTACTGCTCACCCGAACGCCCAGCGAGTAAGTGCGCGCAGGGCAGCCTAACCCTCACCTCGGCTGGCGGTTTGCACGTAGAGGATGATCAGAAAAGCGGTCGGCACAATCACCAACAAGGCGGTGCCGATCAGTGCCAGGATGTTCACTTCCATAGGAAAAAGCCCCTCTCAACCGGACAACACTTCCACTTTACCGGAGGAGGGGACGCCCTATTCCTGGGACTCGGTCACATCCTACGGCTTGGTTTTAATCACGACCGAGCCATTGACCAGGGTTTGGCAGGCTAGGCGGTAGCTAGCAGGTTTGCGGCGCAACTTGCGCTCCTCAAAGGCTGTGCGGGGTGAGAGGTTTTCCATCCCCTCCACCACCTCCACCAGGCAGGTGCCACACTGGCCGTAACCACCGCAGTTCATCAACTTACCCCCGAGGGTGTAGAGGTCAACCCCTGCATCAAGGGCTTTTTGTCGCAGGTTAGCACCATCGGCGACAATGACCTCTTTCCCTTCCTTGATGAACTGAATCGCGGTGGTCGTGCGGGCAGTCGTCATGTTGGGTGGGGCTGGCTGAACCAGGCTAAGGATTTGTTTAGATTGTAAACAATCCTAAAGGATTCGGCCGGCCGCATGGCTCAGACGCTCTTGACCAGGGTTTGCCATCCCAAGGTCTGGAGGGACTGATTACGGCGCAGGGGGCGCGTCACCAACTCCAACAGGTCACGGGTGTTGCTAAACCCATGAATCTGGGCAAAGGTAAACTCCACCGACCACTTAGTGGTGATGCCGCGGGCCTCTAGAGGATTGGCATGGGCCATGCCCGTGATGACCAGATCGGGCTGGAGTTCGCGGATGCGCTGTACCTGGTTGTAGTTATCGGGTTTTTCGACAATCGTAGGCAAGGGAACCCCCATCTCCTGACAGGTTTGGGCGAGCAGCGCCAGTTCAGATCCCTGATAACGTTTGTCCATGTAGGGGATGCCCACCTCATAGACCGTCATACCGCAGCGCACTAGGAAGCGAGCCAGAGACACCTCTAGAAGGTTGTCCCCCATGAAGAAGACGGACTTGCCCCGAATCAGGTCAAGGTATGCCTGGACTTGTGGGTGGTTCCAAATCTCGGCTTCCCGTTCTGCCAAGCCCTGGGGTTGCAGGTCGAGGGCCTGGCAGATGGCCTCAATCCAGGCGCGGGTGCCGTCGGGGCCAATGGGGAAGGGCGCTGAAACCAGGTGACACTTCCGCCGCCGAGCTAAGGTCGAAGCGGTGCGGCTCAAAAAGGGGTTGACACCGACGACCACACTCCCTTCCGCAACCACGGGCAGTTCTGTGTAGCGTTTGGCGGGGAGCCAGCCTGCCACCTGGATTCCCTGCTTCTCCAGTTCCAGGCTCAGTTGAGAGACCACTGGATCGGGGAGAGACCCAAACACAATCAGGGGAGGGTGAGATGGAGTGGGGGCTGCGTCGGGAGCACGCTTCCCTAGAGCGAGAAGTCGTTGTAGCCCTTGGCGCTCTTCAGGTTCGGCCGGCCGGCTGGGGGCTGTACTTGGGCACTTATGCACCATGGAGGCCAATACCGTGTCTTCCCCTTGGGTAAAGGCGTAGTCCAAGCCATTGGCGCGGGCGACGACGATGGGAATCCCAAGCTCCTGCTCCAACTTGGGGGCAATCCCCTCCAAATCCATCTTGATGATCTCGGTGGTACAGGTGCCAATCCAGACAATCACACTGGGGTTGCGATCCTTCTTGATCTGCTCACAGAGGCGCTTTAGCTCGTTGTAGTCGTTGAGAGAAGCGTTGATATCCCCTTCTTCCAGTTCCGCCATGGCGTAGCGGGGTTCTGCAAAGATCATCACCCCCATCGCGTTTTGGAGGAAATAGCCGCAGGTCTTGGTGCCGATCACCAGAAAGAAGCTATCTTCGATTTTTTGGTAGAGCCAGGCCACACAACTGATTGGGCAAAACGTGTGGTAATTGCCGGTTTCGCACTCAAAGGTCAGAGCTGGGGTATTGGGGGTTTGGGTGGGGGCAGACATGGGTCACTACCTTAGAAGGACAAGCAGACGCTGACCTGGCTGGGTCGTACGGAGGGGGATTAGGCGGCCACCGCTTGGGGTGGGTTGAGGTAAAAATCGGAGAGTAGGCCAAACAACTCCCGATCGGGGGTGTCCTGGGGTACGACACCTTCGGGGAGAGCCAGCAGTTGGTCGGCGATGTTGAGGTAGTAGTCGCAGACGTAGCTGAGGGAAGGGTCGGATTCGGCCATTTCAAACAGGGTCTTGCCCTTCACCCGCGAGACGCGAATGTCCTCAATCAGGGGAAGAACCTCCAAAACCGGCATCGGCACCGCACTGACGTACTTGTCAATCAGGTCGCGTTTGCTGGTGCGGTTGCCGATCAGGCCGGCGAGGCGCAGGGGATGGGTGCGGGCTTTTTCGCGCACGGAAGCTGCAATCCGGTTGGCGGCAAACAGGGCGTCAAAGCCGTTATCGGTGACGATCACGCAATAGTCGGCGTAGTTGAGGGGAGCCGCAAAGCCGCCACAGACCACATCTCCCAGCACGTCGAAGAGGATGACATCAAATTCATCAAAGGCGTTCAGTTCCTTGAGCAGCTTGACGGTTTCGCCCACCACGTAGCCGCCACAACCCGCTCCCGCTGGGGGGCCACCCGCTTCGACGCAGTTGACACCGCCGTAGCCCTGGTAGATCACGTCTTCGGGCCAGACATCCTCGTAGTGGTAGTCCTTCTCCTGGAGGGTGTCGATGATCGTCGGGATCAAAAAGCCGGTGAGGGTGAAGGTGCTGTCGTGCTTCGGGTCACAGCCAATCTGGAGCACCTTCTTGCCCCGGCGCGCGAGGGCCGTGGAGATGTTGCAACTAGTAGTGGATTTGCCGATGCCACCTTTGCCGTAGACCGCAATTTTCACAGTGACTGCTCCTGAACTGCTGATGGGGCCGGCCGGGCTGCCCTGTCCCACTGGCGATTATGGGCGATGGTGCAAGGGCATGGCGGAGTTGATCAGGGTTTCTCCAGTATTGAGCAGTAAATTCAGATGTGAATAGGGCAGATAATTCTCCCTGGAGGCACTCAGAAGCCTACCAAGGCACCACAATAAATTTGGTTTTACTTTTTTTATAAAACCAATTACAAAAACAAAATATTCTCGACCTGTCGATTGCTGACAAGCCTGGAAGTCCCGTGTGACAGACCTTGGGCGGGGTAGCACCGGGTGCGTTTCCCGGCCGGCCGGCCGCTTCCTGGGGGTGGATTGTAAAAAAGGGTGACAAGTTGGGATTCAGAGTCGCTTCGACACACTCCGTTACAGACCAGGGCGCTGGGAAGGGGCGGCCGGCCGCCGTTTCCGGCAATCCTTAAGCTTTGTTGCAGGTTTAGGAATACTGCGTTAACTTTAGTGACATAAGCTTGACTACCCGGAGTCACGTCATCATGGAAAAGCAAGACACCAAGTTTGGATTCACCAACTTTGCCGAAACCTGGAATGGTCGCCTGGCTATGCTCGGTTTTGTGGTTGGGATTGCCACCGAACTACTGACCGGCAAGGGCATCCTGTCGCAACTGGGCCTGATGTAAGTCTCTTTGAATTCTGTCGCTACCCTCGCTCCCCTTTTGGAGGCGCCACTCATGCCTACCGTTTTTGCCTCTGATTTCAACAAGTTCCGCCAGATCACGGCCACCCAAGCCTGGTCGCTGTTCTTCACCGCCAGCAACACCGAAAAGGTGCTGGGTGAGGGGCGCTCCGTGGGTCGTTATCTGACCATTGCCCTGTTCGCTGCCATCATCGCCGGGATCTTGGAAGTCGTTCTGACTGCCTAGTTCCCTCCTCGATTTCTTTCCGCTTCAGTCACAGACTCACCTCGACCCGAGCCCCATCGGGTCTTTTTTTCTTCAGTTCCGCAGAGGGGAAAATAAAGCTGATTTCCTGGGGCATGCGTGGGATGAATCCTTGCCGACTCAGGCATGACTCGCCACTTCAACGTAGGCCCCAATTGGGGCTGAAATAGAACTGAGGGTAAACGGCGACCACTAGGCAACCCTTGGAACCCTGCCAGTTAGTTGACTCTTTGGGCCTATGGGTAGTGCACCTCAACCACCGTGTGGACATTGCCACGGGGATTGAAGTCCCCCTTCAGGTGGGCTGCTTGGGGAGAACAGGCTGCCACAAAATCATCCAGGATTTGGTTAACCACTTCCTCGTGGGAGATATACCGATCCCGGTAGCTGTTGATATAGAGCTTCAGGGCCTTCAGTTCCACCACCTTATCTTGGGGCGTATAGGTGAGGTGGAGTGTCGCAAAGTCTGGGTAGCCCGAAAAGGGACATTTGCAGGTGAACTCCGGCAGCGTAATGTGAATCTGATACGGCCGGCCGGAGCGGGGGTTGGGGAAGGTGATCAGTTGACCTTCCTGGATCTGCCGCTCACCGTATTTGGGAGTCTCTGTCAGGGCTGATAGCTCGCTCATGGTAAGAAAAGGGTGCGGTCTGAACAACGAGGCTTCCGCTAGCCTAGCGCTCCATTGCCATTACCGACTTGGGTACCGCCGCCGTCAGAACTTCACAGCCCGTTTCAGTGACCAACACATCATCTTCGATCCGCACCCCAATGCCGCGCCAATGGTCAGCAATGGCCGGCTGGCCCTCCCGGGGTTCCGTGTCCGGGCCAATGTACAATCCTGGCTCCACCGTAAACACATAGCCCGGTTCAAGGGCAACCGGCTCACCGCTGGGGGTGCGGTAGGGGCCAGCATCGTGGACATCCAGGCCCAACCAATGGCTGGTACGGTGCATAAAGTACGGGCGGTAGGCTTGTTTGGCCTCCTCAGTTTCTCCGACTAGGTCATCCACATTCCCCACCAACAGCCCCAAATCCACTAAGCCGCTCACCAACACCCGCAGGGCCGTGGTGTGAATATCCACCAGGGTGATGCCCGGACGGACTGCGGCAATGGCAGCTTCTTGGGCAGCCAGCACGGCTTCGTAAATAGCCTGCTGGGGCGGTGTAAATCGGCCGGCCGCCGGGAACGTGCGGGTAATATCCGAGTTGTAGTAGTCCAGGGCGCAGCCCGCATCGATCAGCAAGAGATCATCTGGCATCAAGCGGCGACTGTTTTCGGTGTAGTGGAGAATGCAGGCATTCGGCCCTGCCGCCACAATTGAGGGATAGGCCGGCCCCATAGCACCCTCGCGACGGAACGTCGCCTCCATCTCCGCCTGAACCTGGTATTCGTACACCCCCGGGTGGGCCACCTCTCGAGCCTGGTTGTGAGCCTGGGCCGCAATGTCCGCTGCTCGCCGCAGCAGGGCCAGTTCGGCCGGGGATTTGGTCAACCGTAGTCGCGCCAAGATCGGGTTCGGGTCTTCCAAAGCCAGGGGACCCATGCCGCGCCGGGGATACTGGGCTAGCAATCGCCGCCAAAGCTTGAGGATGCAATCGTTAAAGGGTTCATCCAGCCCCAAGTGGTAGTAGAGGCGATCAGCCTTTTCGCAGTACTGAGGGAGTTGGCTGTCCAGTTCGCTGATGGGATAGGCCGCATCGGCCCCGAACTGGGTGACCGCAGCTTCTGGCCCAACCCGATAGCCCGTCCACATTTCTTGAGTGCGATCCTTGGGTTGGACGAAGAGGATGAACTGGTGTTCGGTGTGCTGGGTGGTCAACACCGCCACGGTGTTGGGTTCATTAAACCCGGTCAGGTAGTAAAAGTTGCTGTCCTGGCGGAAGGTGTACTCCACATCGTTGTGCATCACCGCCTGGGGGGCACTGCGGAGAATGGCCGTACCTTGACCCAGTTGGGCCAGAAACCGTTGACGGCGCTGGCGATACTCTTCGGCCGAAATAGTTAACTGCGGCGGGGATAAGGTGATCATTGGGCGTAGGGTCTAGGCAAGGGGAGGAGGCGCGAGAACCTGGATCACCGGCCCTTCCTTGGGCAGGCCGGCCGCATTCACCGCAATCTGGTTGGTGGTTGCCCGCTGGATGAGAACACCACTCATCAGATCCAGGAATTCCTGGAGAGGCACAAGATCACAGGGATCCTGGGCGGCTGAGGTGCGGAAGTGACTGGGAAACACCCATTTGGGTTTGAGGGTTTCAATGGCGGTTTTGGCATCTTGAGGGCCGTATGCCTTGAGGCCATTGCCGACTGGGATAAATAGCACATCCGGCCGGCCCATTAAAATTTGCTGCTCAACGGTAATGGGCGCGGCAGTGCCCCCAAGGCTGAGGAAGCGCACGCCCCCTTGCTCCCATTTCCAACAAATGTTGGTGCCAAACCGCCGGCCGCCCTCACGGTCGTGGAGGGTACGCAAGCCCGTGATCTTAAAGCCGCTGGCCAACTGGAAGTCACCGGGGTCGGCCAAGACACGAGGGTCACCCTCTAGGTTCTGGACGTAGCCCTCATCGAGAAGCAGGCTGCTGACGAGCACTAGGTCGGCTTTGACCCGCGGGGGCCGATAACCCGCTGTGCAGCCACCCGGCAAGAAGGGGTTGAGCAGCAGCCGCCGGCCGGCCCCACTCACCAGGAAGCAGGTGTGGCCCAACCAGGTGATGGTCAGGTCGGGTTTGGCCTGGGCACGGGCTGATGGGGTTGAACACAAGCTAACCCCAAGTTCAGATCCTAGGGCCACCAGCGCAGCGGTTTGGGCGTGGCGAAGCAGTTGGCGTCGTTTCATGGCTGGGGAACTCGGCCGGCCGCCTGCTCCAGAAAGTTTTGTAGGAGCGCTTTGCCAGCGGTGGTCAGGATACTTTCCGGATGGAATTGTACTCCCTGGAGGTGGGGATAGTCCCGGTGGCGCACGCCCATGATCACCCCATCTGCCGTCCAGGCGGTAATTTCGAGCACATCCGGGCAGGTTTCCCGGTCGATCACAAGGCTGTGGTAGCGGGTGGCGATGAACGGCTCCGGTAGCCCCTGGAAGACACCAACACCCGTATGGTGAATTTCCGAGGTTTTGCCGTGCATCAATTCGGGAGCCCCGACCACCTGACCCCCATAGACCTGACCCAGGCTCTGGTGTCCCAGACAAACGCCTAGAGTCGGAATCTCAGGGCCAAGTTCCCGCAGCAGATCCATAGAAATGCCTGCATCCTCCGGCCGGCCGGGGCCAGGGGAAATCACAATTCCCTGCGGCTTGAGGGCACGCACCCCCGCCACATCGATCTGGTCGTTGCGGAAAACCGTGGGAACCTCCCCCAGTTCACCCAGGTACTGCACCAGGTTGTAGGTAAAACTGTCGTAGTTATCAATGACCAGGATCAACGGCCGGCCCCTCGCTGAATTAACGCAGCAGGGGAGCTAGGTGCTGGGCGAGGGGAGGCAGCAACAGCAAACTCGCCGTGACCACCGCTGCTCCAGAGGCCACCAGCACGGCTCCGGCTGCACAGTCCTTGGCGATTTTAGCGAGTTGATGGTAGGTCTGACCAACCGTGAGATCGACAGAGGCTTCCAGTGCGGTATTGATCAGTTCCAGCACCAACACCAAGGCCACGTTGAGGGTGATCACCGCCAAGCCCAAGGGAGAAACCCCCAAGAGCAACCCACCCCCCAAGGCTATCGTTCCGATCACCAGATGAATCCGGAAATTGCGCTGAGTGAACGTGGCATACCGTACCCCATCCCAGGCATACCGGAAACTGGAGGGGAGGTCGGCCGCCGTCTTCAGGGTTTGCTGTCGATGAACCGCAATCGACCGCAAAAGCGTGGTGCGACTGGAGACCATGGGTGTACGCATCATTTCCATTACTCCCCCACCTATCCAGGTGTTTATCTCACATAACGTAACTCTTAGACTTGCCAAAATGCAATCTAGGACACACTCCCTGCCGCAGTCCCGTCCCTTAGGCCGGCCGGCCGACCTGGCCCTGGGTGGGAGAACTGGCCTGTCCCGTGGGCCGCACCGGAATTCGACCGGCCTGGTAGGCGAGGCGGCCGGCCGTCGTTGCCAGGCTCATGGCGGTAGCCATGGACACGGGGTTTTGGGCCTGGGCAATGGCTGTGTTGATCAGCAGTGCATCCGCCCCCATTTCCATCGCCTGGGCCGCTTCGCTGGGGGTGCCAATTCCGGCATCTACGACCACCGGCACCCGGGCCTGCTCAATGATGATTTGGATGTTAGCGGCGTTGCGGATGCCCTGGCCGGAGCCGATCGGTGACCCCAGGGGCATCACAGTTACACAGCCAGCCTCCTCCAAACGGCGGGCCAGCAGGGGATCGGCATTGATGTAGGGCAGAACAGCAAACCCCTCAGCCACTAACTGCTCGGCAGCGCGCAGGGTCTCTAGGGGATCGGGGAGCAGGTACTGACTGTCGGGAATCACCTCCAGCTTGACAAAGGTGTTGTCCTCTTGACCCAGAAGTTTGGCCATTTCCCGTCCCAGGCGGGCAACACGCACCGCTTCCTCGGCCGTCTGACAGCCTGCCGTATTGGGTAGCAGCCAGTAGCGAGACCAGTCGAGGGCCTCCACCAAGCCCCCATGCCCTGGGGCCTGGGTCTGAACCCGCCGCACTGCCACGGTGATGATCTCGCAGCCACTGGCCGCCACACTGGCCTGCATCTCTGGCAGCGTGCGGTATTTACCGGTGCCCGTCATCAGCCGGGAGCGAAACGGCCGGCCGGCGATCCTCAGGGGATCATCAAGCTGGGAAACTGAGGGACTATCCACGGTTAGCATGGGAAGCACACCCCTAAAGACGCCGCTGAAAGGCTTCAAGAACGTCGAGGAAGGCCACTTGGCCCTGGAGGGGAATCAGATCCAGCAGGGGAATCTGACGTCGGCCGCCACCCACCTCCACCGCAATTTGCCGCAGAATGTCTAGAGCTTCGGCTTCAATTGGGGGGCCTTTGCGTACAAGGTCATAGGCTTGCTGGGCCACCTGGGTATGGAGCCGGGCATCCTTGAGATAGAGATGCCAGCGGGCAATATCCAGGTAGACCCGGTCGCCAATATCGGCCGCTAGGGCTTCGATAGCTTCTGTTTCTTCGGTAGATCGGGACTGGCTCATGGTTCTGGAGGACTGGGCTGATCGGTTGGGGCGGGCGTGGCCCAGAGCACGTAGGCCCCATGAATCACCAGGAAACCTAACCAAACCCCTGTTATCCAAGGCAACCAGGGCCACACCAGAGACTCCCCCGGCTGGGTCAGCAGTTGCGCCCCAAACCAGAGACCGGAATTAACGGCGGCAAAGGCGGCAACGTGGACAGCTAAGTTTATACGGTCGGCCAGCTTGCGGTAGGCCGGGTCGGCGCGGTCAGGTTTGCGGGGCCAGCGAGGAGGCATGGGCGGCAGTTAAGAACACCCTCCATTCTAGGCGGCGGCTTCCGTAATGGCCCGGGTATTCTGTGGTGCAAGCCTTGGGTGCCGCGCCCCACGCCCGCTCCGGCGATGGGCATCAACCAACAATTTGACCTCGGAAACCCCCAGATGCCCTGACCTAGTGGATCAGTGGATCAACTGAATCACGGTAACCCCCGCGCCCCCCTCCTCCGTAGCCGCCAAGGTAAAGTCTTGCACCAAGGGATGGTCGGCAAGATAGGCATGTACCGCCTGCCGCAACCGGCCCGTGCCCTTGCCATGAACCACCCAGAGCGTCCCGTGCCCCCGACTGAGGGCTTCCTCTAGCAGGACTTCTGCATCCTCAGCTCGATGCCCCCGCAGATCCAGGGTGCGGCGGGGGGTGCGTACCTGGGGTTCGGTGGGAGCTGTGGGTAATGGCGGCGGCGGGGGTGGCGGTAACTGGGCCGGCCGGCCGTCGAGGGCAGTGATTTCCGCCAAGGGCACTGTCATCCGCAGTTGACCTAGCCGAACGGTGACTTCCTTCGCGTCATTCACCTCACCCAGCACTTCGCCCACTTGGTCAAAGCGGGTCAGGCGTACCCGATCCCCAACCTTGGGCAGAAATCCTGGAGGAGGGGGCGGTGGGCCGGCCGGCCGGGCACGCGCCGCGATCTGATCCAGTCCCTCGCTGGCGCGCTGGGCGGCATGGGCTGTGACAGGCCCCTGCTGGAGCTTGCGGATCACCTGGGCAATCTCGGATCGCGCTGTTGTCAGTTCCGCCTGGAGAGCCTGGACGTGCGCCTGCTGACGGGCCGCCTGCTGCTGCTGCAACAGATGATATTTTTCGTTCAGTTCCCGGTGCAGCCGCTCGGTCTCAGCCAGCAGTGTCGCGGCCGCTTGGAGCTTGCTCGCCTGTTGCCGCCGTTGCATTTCCAAGTCGGCAATCACCTGGTTGAGGTCGAGGGAAAGCCCCCCCAAGCACTGACTGGCCTGGTCAATCACCACCTCGGCCAATCCCAGGCTGCGGGCAATAGTCAGGGCATTAGACCGGCCGGGAATCCCCCAGAGCAGGCGATAGGTGGGCCTGAGGGTCTGGTCATCAAACTCCACCGAGGCGTTCTCAAAGTCCGGTCGTTGATACTTGAGGGCCTTCAGTTCACCAAAGTGGGTGGTGGCCAGGGTAAGCCGCACCCGATCAGCCAGGTGTTGCAGCAGGGCTGCCGCTAGGGCTGTGCCCTCACTGGGGTCAGTGCCCGCCCCTACCTCATCCAAAAGGACGAGGGAGTGTGGGGTGGCGGCCTCCAGGATGCGACTGATGCGACGAATGTGCCCGGAGAAGGTGGAGAGATTTTGGCTGAGGGACTGCTCATCGCCAATATCCGCCAGTACCTGGTCGAACCAGGGTAAATAGACGGGATCGGCTGCCGCCACCCAGAGGCCCGCTTGGGCCATGAGCACCGCGAGGCCCAGGGTCTTGAGGGTAACGGTTTTCCCTCCAGTGTTGGGGCCAGTGATCACAAGAGCGCGCAGATGGTGGGGCATCACCACATCGATGGGTACCACCGGCCGGCCGCTTTCGTGGCGGGCCTGCCAGACCAAAAGGGGATGGCGGAGTTGTCGGGCTTCTAGGGCCTGGTCTGCTGTGATCCACTGGGGCGGCCGGCCGTCTAGCCAGCAACCATAGCGGGCACGGGCCACCGCCAGATCCAGGTCAATCAGAATAGCGGTCAGGGTTGCCAAATCCGCCGCCACAGCCTGTACTTGCTGGCTCAAGTCCCAAAGCACGGCTTCCGCGGCTGCCGTTTCCTCCTGACAGAGGCGTCGCCATTGATTACCCAAGGGCACAATCGCCTGGGGTTCAATGTAGGCCGTTGCTCCGCTGGTGGATTGGTCGTGGAGGATACCTGGAATGGCCTCCCGCTGGTTGGCCTTGACAGGAATCACGTACCGGCCGGCCCGCTGGGTAATCAGGGGTTCCTGGATCGCTTGGCTATGGCGCTGGAGCAAGCTTTGCAGGGTGTGTTCAATCTGCTGCTGGACTTGGCGGCGCCGTTGCCGTATGGCAGCCAAAGTGGGGCTGGCCCGGTCGGTCACCTCACCTTGGTCATCAATGCAGTGGTGGATAGACTGCTCCAGGGGCGGGTGGGTACGCAGAGGTTCCACAAGGCCATTCAGGGTGGGCACATCCGGCACCTGTTGCACCTGACGGCGGAGGAGGCGGGCGGCACTCAGCGTGGCGGCAATGGCCAGGAAATCCTCTCCCTGCAACAGGCCCCCCAAGCTGGCCCGCTGACCCAGGGGCCGCAGATCCACCACCCCCGCAAAACTCAGCCCCGTGGATTGGAACTGCTCTAAAGTCGCCGCTTCCTGGGTTTCGGCCTGCCAGCGCTGTGCCTCAGCTTGATCCTCGGCCGGCCGCCAGTCAGCGGCCCGCAAAGCGCCAGCTTTCGTCGATGTGAAGGTGGCCAAATGCTGACAGAGGCGAGACCACTCCAGGAGGGTCAAGGTTTCGGCCTGGATCGGTTCGGTCAAGGGATGAGACTGGCAGGAGGGTCTAATCAGGGCGCTGATCTGATTGTAGGAGACCCCCCGGCCGGCCGCCGGGCTGCCTGAGCATCTGCGCTAAGCTGTGGACAGAGCTTGGTGTGATTGTCATGTCCTTTTCAAACCCGGAGCAGTGGCTCCAAGCCGGAATGCGGGTCGCCCTAGGGGCTACAGGAGTTGCCCTCGACCTGATCCAGGATCCGCAGAAACGAGCTGAAGGGTTGGCCCAAGTAACCCAGGAGACTCGTCAAGTCCTCAGCGATTTAGCCCAGCGCGGCGAGCAGACCGAGCAAGAAGCCCGGCGGTTTGTCTCGACCCTGTTCCCCAACCTGGTGCCCACACCGCCCCCCGCTGCCCCGGCACCGACCCCGACGGAACCCGTCGTCGAGGCTACCCTTGTCACCAGTCCATCTCCCGTCAGTGAACTCACGACCCTGACCGCCGAGATTGCCACCCTGCGGCAGAACCTGGAGCAGGCGAAATCCTAGGGCGAGGGGTCTGAAGCAAAGCGGCGTTGGGCCAAGCGGGCCGCCCAGGTAATGGCAGCCTTAAAGCTGGCGGGATTGGCGATGCCCTGCCCGGCAATATCAAAGGCGGTGCCGTGGTCTGGGGATGTGCGCACGAAAGGCAACCCCAAGGTTGTATTGACTGCTTGGTCAAAGGCCAGAACCTTGACGGGAATTAACCCTTGGTCGTGGTAGAGAGCCAGGTAGGCATCGTGACTCGGCCTAGCGTTCGGGTGGTGCCAAGCCTGAGCCGGCCTCACCCAGAGCGTGTCAGGGGGCACGGGACCTTCCAGGATGACATCAGGGTGCCGCTCCTGGAAAGCTTGCATCCAAGGGATTAGCGCAACCTGCTCCTCGGTGCCGAGGTGGCCCTGCTCCCCGCTATGGGGATTGAGGCCAGCCACCGCCAGCCGCGGGCAAGAGATGTCCAGGCTATGGCGCAGCCAGTCCACCAGTAGCTCAGCCTGGGTGGTTAAGCGCTCCGCGGTCAACAAACGCGGCACGTCCTTGAGGGGAACATGCACCGTCGCCAGCAGCACCCGCAGATCCCAGCCGGTGTGGGGAGAACGAGCTACAAAGGCCATACCGACGGGCATGCCCCCCGCCATCTCGGCTAGGCATTCCGTCTGACCTGGGTAGCACCGGCCGGCCGCCCACCACGCCGCCTTGGCAATAGGCGCAGTGACCACCCCATCGAATTGACCCTCCAGAGCCGCCCGGCCGGCCGTTTCCAAGCAGGCCAGGCTGATCGCCCCCGTTACGCCCGTCCCCTGACCCGGTCGCACAGACTCGAACCAGGTCGGTTCCATCGGTACAGGCAGGATGGAGATGTCCGACCAGTCGGGCACAGGGCCACCCTGGTGGGTCAAACGCCGCCAAGCCACGGCTAAGAGTTCCGGTGGAGCGACCACCGTCAGGTGAGCTTGGGCCGTAATTTGGGGATCCGCTAGGCTTTTGAGCAGGATTTCGGGGCCAATTCCCGCCGGGTCCCCCAAGGTCAAAGCGAGGGCCGGCCGGCCGGTGCTGCGGGTCATCAGAACAACCCGGAGACCTCAGGCCGATAGTAATTCGCTACTCCGCTCCACCTGATTGAGATGGATGTGCTTGTAGCCAGTTTTGATCTCGAATTCATCCCCCGGCTTAAGGCCCATTTTCACCGTGTACGCGGCGCCAATCACAATCTGACCGTTTTTGTGGACACTCACTCGAAATGTGGGTTCACGGCCCCGGCCATCCCGTGAGGTGCCTGGATCCAAGGGAATCCCCTTGGCCAGCAGCAAGGCATCCATAAAGTCCGCCAGATTAACCCGCACCTTATTATTTTTAGTGCGGCTGTAGTAGCCACAATGCTTGGCCTTCTCCCGGCGTGAGAGGTGAGTGAGATCCTCGATCCGCTTGAGGAGGACTTTTCCTGTTAGTGGAGTGGTCGGGAGTTCCATTAAATTGTCAGCCATGTTCATGGAAGGTAAAAGACTCAACTATTACAATAACAGGAATGGATCATCTGGGAAACTCCCGGCATCAATATCTCCCACAGGTCACAATTTGTCAGATCAGAATGGGCGAATATTGGGGAGATCGGCGGCGGGGTTCGGAAACTCCGCAGATCTGTCTTCCGGGTCAAAAGGGCGATTGCATCCGTCAGCCTGACACCCATTCGAGCCTGTCCAGGGGGCCAAGTTGGGTTGGAAGCCCTGAGGGAAAAAGATAACGAAGGCCCTGATCCCCCTATGAACCACCCAAATTCTCTAGGGTCTTTGAGGGTTAGGCCCAAGCCAGCCACGGTGGCAGGGGCACCGATTCAAACCTACTTTGAGAGGCTGGGCTTGCCTGGATTACTAGGGGCGCAGGTCACAGGGAACGCGGATTGTGCGAGGCATTACTTCTCCAGGGTTCATGCCAGGTGGGCAGTGGCCGAGTTGGCGGCTTACCCATCCCGAACACCTGGAAGCATGGGTGGATTGGGCCACCCCCTAAGCCTGACTTCTCTGGGGTTTCTGGGAGCAGATTGTCTGGCCTAGGGTCGACATTTGGTTCAGATGAGTCCTGCGGTCTCTGGGGCAGGCCCTCTGATCCGGTGGGCCTTTTGCAGGATGGGGGAGGATGACCGAGTTGTGGCTTGAGGTGCCGTCGGTTGGCCCGAGTTCTTCAACCCACAAGGGGTGACAACAGGTGCCCAGAATGCCAACCCGCGAGCAAGGTTGAGGGTGTTGTTCTGGCCCCAAAATCCCGTCCATGTCTGCTGTGTTGCAGATGACTGAGTCGGCTGAGGAGCACAGGTGTAGGGACCACAGAACGACAAAAAACCCCCGGCCGGCCGGGGGAGATAACGGGAAGCCAGGGAAGTGACTAGAGAATCTTGCCTGCCATATCCCTAACTAGGGGGCCAAGGCATGGCCACGCAGCAAGCTACCAACGGTTTTGGCCGTGATCTTCATCTGCACAAGGGGATTGGCAGGAACGACGGTCTTGTAGAGGTAGCTATCGAAGGTAAGGCGCTGCACATCCCGGTCAGCGCACATCTCCACAAAGGCTTCGCGGGTGGCATCCGAGCGGTAAAACACCCGTTGCAGCAGGTCAAGCACCAAGTAGGTGGCCCCGTAGGTTCGATCCCACCGCTTCAGGTATTGCTTAATCTCAGCTTCCGTGGGCAGCTTTTGGCCGGAACGGGAAACCTCCACCAGGGTTTCGGCACACATCCGACCCGATTTGGCGGCAAAATAGATACCCTCGCCGGAAGACTTGGTGACGTAACCTGCCGCATCCCCCACCAAGGCAACCCGACCCACCACTCGCCGCGGCCGGGGATGCTCAGGGATAGGATGGGCCTCCACTTTGATGATCTTGCCCCCTTCGAGGCGATGGGCTGCTCGCGCCCGAATTCCTGCCTGGAGCTGCTTGATCCGGGCCTGATTGACCCGCATCGTGCCCGTACCCACCGCCACGTGGTCGTACTTCGGAAATACCCAGGCGTAAAAGTCGGGAGACACGTCATCCCCCACGTACATCTCCGCTAAGTCTTCGTAGTAGTCCATCTTGTCCTGGGGCAGTCGAATGCGCTCCTGGAAGGCAATGGCATAGTTGTAATCACCGGCCTTGATCGCCTTGGCAATCCGGGAGTTGGCCCCATCGGCTCCGATAATGGCATCCACTTCCAGGGTACGGGGTGTCCCCTCTGGCCCACCCTCCGAAAGATCCATGTAGTGGAGAATGTAAGGCTTGGTGGCTTCCTGGGGGAAGGTAATGTCTTGGACGACACCATTAATGAGCGTAGCTCCCAACTGGGCTGCCCGGTTCCGCAGGAAGCCATCTAGAACTTCCCGGCGACACATACCGATATATTCATCGGCCTTGAGGGTGCTGCCAATGTTGACCTCAATGTTGGAGGGCGAGATCATTTTCATCCGCCGCACCTGCCGGTCAATAATTTCGGGCGGCAGATCGAATTCACTGATCATGCACAGGGGAATTGCCCCGCCGCAGGGTTTGGCATTGTCGAGCCTGCGCTCAAAAAGATAGGTTTCAATGCCCGCTTTCACCAGGGTTTCTGCTGCGGAGGAACCGGCCGGCCCTCCCCCGACAACTGCAACTCGAAGTGTCATAATCTTGACGCTAAAATGCCTGGTGCATGGTAACACGGTCGTTCCGGCCGGCCGGAGGGGGCTGTTACACAAGCACACAAACACAGATGGGGGATGATCTGTGAGGCTAGCTATCGTTGGGCCTGCTCAATGGTCTCAACCGAGGGGTTTCCCAGTAACAGGGTGCCATTAACATCAACGACGGGAAAACGCACGGTCAAGTTGGAGGTGTTGCCCTGGGCCACCCGCTCCTCCAACAGGGTCTTGACCTTACTATCCAATTCCTGTTTGGCCGTTGTGTCTTGGTCGATGTAGTGCAGGGTGTAGGGCAGTTTCTGGGCTTCTAGCGCCTGCACCATGTTGTCAGCCTTGGCCTGTTCCAGACTACAGGACTGGCTGGAAACGGCGTAAACGGTAATGCCTTGGGCGCGAGCAGTGGAACGGGTTTGAGCAGCTTGCAGATTGTGAAACCCCAGAAAACCAGCGCAGGCCAAGCCAAGCAGGAGGAGGCGTTTCATGGCTGATACCCTCACGGCTGACTCCACTATAGCCTGGCCATCGGTTCCCTGTGCAAGGACGGGAGGATAGGGCCGACTAACCTCTTATCTAAAGATCCAGGTCATTAACCAGCCTGCTGAGTCGGGTTTCCTGAGGGCAGCTACTGGCCATACCACTGCTGTCGCCAAGCCTTCATTTGGTTCACTTCTGCCGTCTGGGACGCCAAGATGGCTTGGGCAAGTTGCCGGACTTCGGGACGCTGGGACTTTTGCAGCACATCTTTGGCCATGACCACCGCAGCTTCATGATGCAGAATCATCCCATCCAGAAACCGCGGATCGTAGGTGGCATCGGCCGGCCCCAGATCCTCGTCCATACGCATCGCCTGTATCTGCTCGTCCGACATGGGCATACTGTGGCCCGTTGCCCCATGCCAGGCCACTAGATTCGCAGGAGCTTGGGGATACCAGGCGGCTCGCCAACGCTTCATTTGAGCTATTTCCTCAGCCTGGGCACGTACAATCGCCTGAGCCAGTTGCCGCACTTCTGCGCGCTGCGTTTTTTGCAGAGCATCCTCAGCCATCACCACCGCGCCTTCATGGTGGGGCACCATCGCATCCAAAAACCGCAGGTCGTACTCCCGGCCGGCCGGCCCCAAATCCATAGTGTGGATATGGGCGGCGGAGGGGAGGGTGGCAAGGGCTGTGGGCGGGGTTGAGGTACGTGAGGGCAGCAGATTCGCGCAGCCCCCCAACCCTAAAACCGGAAGCATCCAGAGGGCAAAGGGCACTAACGGACGCAAAACAAATCGCTTTAGCATGGATTATTACCAGTGAATTAGACGGCTGAATTCAACGCGGCAGGTGGGTATATGAAGCCAGATTTGGCCGGCTGAGTGAGGCTAGTCACTCACTAGACACGCAGGTTCGGACAGATCGCACCCGGCTGGATTGCTGGGGTAGGCGACCATCGATCTAGGATGTCGGTCAACTCCCGGCGTAACTGTTGTAGTTCAGCAATCTGGCGGTCAATTTCTAGGACGTGGCGGCTCAGCTTGGCTTCAATATCCGCACAGGGTAGATGGCCGTGGTCATAGATTTGCAGACAGTCCCCAATCTCTTGGAGACTTAGACCCAAACTTTGCAGGCGCTTAATAAACGCTAAGCGCTGGGTGGTGCTGGGATGGAACAGGCGAAAATGGCCTTCGGTACGGGCAGTGGCCTTGAGCAGCCCCAGTTCCTCGTAGTAACGGATCGTCTTGATCGGCACACCACTTTGATTGGCCACGTCACCAATTTTGAGGAGGGTCGGAGGGGCGTTGGACATGGTTTCCTCGCAGGCTACTCGTTTTCACCCTAAAGGCTCCTGTCAGCTAGAGAGTCAAGCCCAATAAGGCACCGTGGGCACTGTCAGTCATCGTCAGGCCCCTGAAACACCCATCACCTGAATCCCATAGTCCGCTGCCACACGTCCGCGAGGGCAGGGGGTGATGTGCATCCATACGCGTCTAATGCCCTCGATCCAATAGGGCACTTTCAGGGTTTGACGGAAAAAGGGAGAGGAGGGTTGGCAACCCGCAGCATGAAGCGTTGTCAGCAGCCAAGCTGAACATGTAGTCAACCCAGTGGGGGTGAAACAGGCATGACGCTTACAGCCATCGGAGTGCCTAGGGAAAGCGTTGCTGAGTTGTGTCGCAATGGTAGATCACCGAGTTTGCCTGATTTAGGGCGACCTCTCTCGACTGCGGCCTAGGAAGGTGTCCGTCCTACCGGTAGACTAGGAATGTCACGCTTCAGGGAAGAATCGCTATGGATCTCGATTGGCGAGTGGTTGTGGTGCTGGGGCCGGTGATAGCTGCGGCCGCTTGGGCGGCGTTTAACATTGCGGCGGCAGCGCTAGCTCAACTCCAGCAAATGAATCGCAAAGCCTAGGCTCGTAAGGCCGGGGGGGCTTTAGTTCGTCCAGGCTGACTCCCAGTCGGGGCACTCCCCTTCTGACCAGCCGTAGGGGTGCATGGCACAGACCAGCAGGGTGTCGCCGTAAATCTGCCCATGGTAGTTGCGGCACCCTACGCAGGCCGGCCGCTCCTCCAGGATTGGGTCCAACGTTTGGTGCAGGGGTTGGGTCACGGCTTCAGTGGTGCCGTCTAGCCAGATCAAGAGGTCGAGGAGCGGCTCTTCCCAGGACTGCAATGCCTCGTCTACTCGAGCCTCTAGCTCAACCAGAACCTGTTCGGCGGTTTGGGCTGCCGCCTGCCAGAACGCGTCCCAATCGGGTTCCCAACCAGTACTCATCCGCGCTCCTGACAGGCCGAGTGGACTGAAGGCTACCCAATTTTAGGCCGGCCAAGACCTTCTTTTGGGAGATGCGGGATGATGCGGTTTGATATTGTCACGCTGTTTCCAGAGTTCTTTGCCTCCCCTTTGGCGGCCGGCCTGGTGGGCAGGGCCTTGGGACGGGGTTTGGCGACGGTGCATCTCACCAATCCACGGGAGTTTGCCCTAGACAAGCATCACCGGGTGGATGATGAACCCTACGGCGGGGGCGTCGGGATGGTGCTGAAACCCGAACCGATGTTTGCAGCCGTAGAGTCCCTGCCAGCACTGGAACCGCGGGCCGTAATCCTGATGACACCCCAAGGCCAGCCGCTGACGCAAAACCTGCTGCACACTTGGTCTCGGCTAGCCCAGGTTGTTCTGATCTGTGGCCATTACGAGGGTTTCGATGAACGCATCCGCCATCTCGCTACGGATGAGGTGTCCCTGGGGGATTTTGTGCTGACGGGGGGCGAGATTCCGGCCCTAGCCATCCTGAATGGGGTGCTGCGCCTTGTACCGGGTACGGTGGGCAAACCGGCCTCTCTGGAGGCGGAGAGTTTCAGTCAGGGCCTGTTGGAGTATCCCCAGTACACCCGGCCGGCCGAGTTTCGGGGATGGCGGGTGCCGGAGGTCTTACTGTCTGGGAATCACGAGGCGATTGCCCAGTGGCGCGCTCACCAGCAACGGATTCGAACCCAAGCCCGCCGACCGGATTTGTGGCGGCGGTGGCAAGGTTCCGAGGGAGCCCCGCCCCCAGGAGACTAGGTACGAGACCGACTTAGGCGGGTGTCCCGACTCGATGGCGGTGGCGATCCTGGTGCTGTATCTTCTCATGCATCGGGTGATTGCCGAGGGCATGGGCTGTGAGGTAGGCACAGAGGCTACCCAGAGCCAGTTCCACCAGCAGGGTGTAGCTGCCGGTAATTTCCATGACCATGACGATGCCGATGACCGGGGCGCGCTTGACCGCTGTAAATAGGGCTGCCATGCCAATCACCGTTAAAGTCTGCGGGGAGGGCGTGGGCAGCAAGGCCCCTAGACTGAGCAGTTGACTGCCGACCCGGCCGGCCTCGGCCCCCAGAGCCAGCAGGGGAGCGTAGAGACCTCCCGGCACCCCACAACCGTAGGACAGGGCCATCAAGACCATCCGCAGGGGCACTAGCAGAAGACTCTCCCCTAGGGGCAAGTCCGCGGTCAGCAGGTGGGTCGTAATCCGATCACCCTCCCCGGCGGCCCAGGGCAGTCCCCAAGCGACCAGCCCAATGCCTGCCCCTAGGAAGATGCCCCGCAGGCCGGCCGGCCGCACCTGCCAGCGTTGTACCTGAGTCAACACGCCCAATAGAACAGCGTTACAGCCTACCCCCAGAATCCCGATGCATCCCCCGAGGAGTGCGATCACCGGCAACTGAATCAATGGCGTGGCACCCCAAGGCCCTGTGGGGAAGGCCGGTTGCTGGCCCAACGCCAGTTGCACGACCACGGTGGCCGTGATAGTTGCCGTAAAGGTGCTGGTGAGCAGGGCCGGCGTAAACCCAAAGCCCAGTTCCTCAAAGACAAATAAAATCCCCGCCAAAGGGGCACTAAACACGGCGGCCAAACCGGCGCCTGCCCCCGCCGCGATCAGCGTCACCCGCTCGGCCGGCCGCCCCAACCCCTGGCCCAGGGCTGCCCCCACCAGCACCATGGGAGCCTCAGGGCCGACGAGCAAACCACTACTGATGGCTAGCCAAGCGCCTCCCAGAGTCACCGGCAACACCCGGCGCCAGCGCATGGGTTTCCCGTCATGGACAGCAGCAGAGAGTGTCGGGAAACCACTCCCCGCCGCTTCCGGTGCCCAAGTCTGGGTCAGTCGCACCGCCACACCACAGGCCACAGTCGTCAGGACAATCCACAGGAGGGGGTACTGGCTGGCCCACGCGACGCGCAAGGCCAAGGTACTGCGTAGGCTCAGACGCAGGATGATGCCTAGACATCCCACGATCACCCCGACCCCCAGAGCAGTCGCCAGGGAGGCCAGGCGGGGATCAGGTGCGTATCGAGCCATCCGGCATCCGAGCCCCACTTAAGTCTGTGGAGGCCATGATCGCCCGCCGCAGATCCGCCTGGCTGAGATTGGCGCCGCTCAAATCCGCCCCACTCAAGTCGGCCTGGCTGAGGTTAGCGCCGCTCAAATCCGCCCCACTCAAATCCGCCCCACTCAAATCCGCCTGGCTGAGGTTGGCGCCGCTCAAATCTGCCCCCTCCAGATAGGCCCCCACCAGAATGGCCCGCGGCTGATCCCAAGTCACCGTACGCAGAGCATTCTGCGACGGACTGACGCCCCGCAGGTCAGCGCGGGTGAGGATGGCGCGAGTCAGGGTGGCACGGGTGAGAATAGCATCGGCCATCTGGGCACTGCTGAGGGTAGCAGCCGTCATCAGGGCGCGGTGGAAGACGGCTTCCGAGAGGATACTACCCCGCAGAACGGCCCGCCCTAGGATGGTCTGGCGAAGATCCGCCCCCGCCAGGTTCGTGTTGCGTAAATTGGCCCCTTGCAGGTTAGCCCGACTAAAGTTGGCCCCCACCAGGGTGGCTTGACTGAGGTTGGCCCGTTCCAAATCCGCACCCTGCAAATCCCCCCGATGCAGGTCTGCCCAACTCAAATCTGCACCCGTCAGACAGGCCCCCCGCAGACAGGCCCCCCGCAGCTTGGCCTGGATCAGGCGGGCCTCGGTGAGCGTGGCGACGGTCAGGTTGGCGTTGTCAAGTTGGGTGCCACTTAAATTGGCGCGGGTCAGGTCACTGCCGTGCAGATTGCAATCGGTCAAATCACCCTGAATGAACACCACCTCACTCAGGTCTGTGCGAGCAAAGTCACGTTGCCCGGCTTCATACCGGCGGCGCAGGTCTTCGGCTTCCATAGTGGGGGGGAGGGCACCTACTTGCCTGGGGGAAGCCCGGCCGGCCGGGTGGGTGGAGGGACCGCAATTCCTGGTTGACCCACATCCCTTACCATCCATCACTGTAACAGGGGGGGCCGGAGCCTTTCTAGGACAAGGCATGGGAATCCCACATCTCCTCCTGGGGCAACTGGCGGTGGGTCGTAATCAGGGGTTCAAGGGTTGCTAGCACTTGGGTACCGTAGCTGCGGTGGAGCACCCGACGGTCGAGGAGAGCCACCCAGCCTTGGTGCGGGCGGAGGGGACTGACCGCCCGTTGCAGGGTTTGCAGGGCGACGGGCAGCAGCAATTGATGGAACCAATCTCGGCGCAGGCGCTTCAGGCGCACCACCTGAGCAGCGACACCAGGGTCCTCCAGGGTGGGCAGCGGCAGAGTCGGGATCACCAAGAGGGCTGGATGGGTCAAGACTGGATGGTGGGCCAGCCAAAATGCCCAACTACTTACCAGGATGGTGTTTTCTTCCAGACAGGTTTTTTCCCGCTGCACCCGCGATCCAAATTCCGCCGCGAGACTGGCCGCTAGTTGGCCCTGGAGGGGCCGGTCGCTGACAAGAAGCACGACGGGACCTGTCCAGGACAGGCTGAGTAGGCGGTAAAGCTCTTGGCGCAGGGCAGCACCAAACTGGGGGGTGTTAGGGGAGGGCACCGTGTCGGGCAGGTAGAGGTGCAGACCATCAATGGGGGTGGCGGCGGCAAAGCGAACCGGGGTGAGGGGGGGCAAGCCCAAGCGTTGGCGGAGGTGGTTCGGGTCGCGCTCCAGCCCCAAGGCTTCCCCCAGCAGCACGAGGGGTTGGCCCGGCCACCGGGGTGCCCAGTGGGCTGCGAGGTCAAGGGGGGTGGCCCGCAGCGTCATGGCCCCGGTGCGGCGCTCTAGGGTAGCCCACAGACACACATCAGGGTCTACCAGGCGGGCCTCCAGGGCAGCCCAGGGAGAACCGGCCGGCCCAAGGCCCCGCAGATGCTGGAGGAGAGTAGCCTCGTGCTCCGCCAGTTGCCAGGCTTCTAGGGGGTTGGGGGGGTGGGACAGCAGAGCCTGTTCAAGGCCAAGCTGGACGTGGCGAATGCTTTCAGCATGGTCGGGCACGGCCCACACCAGGGCATCCCAGTCCTGGGGGTGGAGGGTAACGGTGAGGGTATCCTGGAGCCAGGTTTCCAAGTCATCAGCCCCTTCGATAATCACCGGCCGGCCGGCCAATTGGGGTGAGTCAGCTTGGGCGTCTTGGAGCCAGTCCTGGGGAGAGACACACACGATTCCATCTCCGGCCGGCCGCAACCCTTGCTCCCAGCAGTAGATGGGCTTGGTGACTGGAAAGACCGCTTGCAGCCGGGGCAAGTCTCGGTGCAGCAGGATTTGACGGCCGGCCGGCGGCGCCACAATCACCACGGGGCCAGGCCAGAGGAGGGCCGCCGCCAGGTAGGCGAGGCGGTAGTGACCCTGGTGCCAGCCGTGACCTTCCACCTGGATCAGGGCACCTTGTCCAGTTCGCAGGGCGCGCATCACCAGCCGGGCCAGGGTGAGGTGGTGGGGCCAAGGGGGCAGCAGGCCACGGCGCAACAGGTCGCGCAGGTGGTGATGTACGTCAACTTCCAGCACGGCTGCCTCGGGAGCAATGGCCTCCATCTTATCCGGGGGCGGTCAGGTATAGTAGTGTCATTCCCGTGTGTCGGAGGCAAGGTGTTGTCGCGCCCCTGACGCCACAAGCTCAAGGGTTATGGGTGGTTCCGCCAGTTCCTTCCCGGTGGCCGGCATTCTGACGGTGGATCCCCCGGTCACACCACTGCCTGACCTGCATCGGCACCTCCAGCAAGCGGGCTGGGCCGGCCGGCCGATGGAAATGAATGGCCTTGGGGTGGATGCCACCCTAAACGCAGTGCTCCTCTGTGGGCCGGCCGACGCGTTGCCGACGCTAATTCGCCAGGTACAGTATCACCAGCCTCAACTGCCGGTGGTGGCAATTGGTAGCGAGGACAGGGCTGCTGCCGCCAACCAATGTCTGCGGGCGGGGGCCAGTACCTACTTGGCAGTGACCCAGCTTGAGCAGCTACCCCAGGCCCTCCAGGGCTTGAACTGGGGGCCACCCCAGCGGCCGGCCGCTCCCCAGGACTGGGAGATCCTCCTCCACGATTTGCAGGTGGGCGTGTTGGTGTTGGGGCCGCAGTTGGAATTACGGCTGATCAACCCCGTAGCCCTCAACCTCTTGGGCTGGACGGGGCGGCAGGTGCTGCGCCAGACCCACTGCGACCTGACCTGGAATGCGATTGGCGAGGACAGTACACCCTTTACAATTACCCAGCATCCCGCCCATCTGGCCCTGATCACCGGCCAGCCGGTAACCGACGTGGTGATGGGGGTCTACCGAGCCAGCAGTGGAGATCGGGTGTGGCTGCTGGTGGGGGCTGAACCCCAGGTGGATTCCAGCGGCCAAGTGACAGGTGTCGTCTGCACCCTGAGCGACATCACCGCCCGCAAACAGGCGGAGGAGGCCGGCCGGCTGAGCCAGGAACGCTACACCCTGGCTGTGGAAGGTGCCAACGATGGCCTCTGGGACTGGGACTTGGAGGCCAACACCCTCTACTTTTCACCCCGCTGGTGGGCCATGATCGGCCTCGATCCCTGTCAAACCCCCGTTGATCCCGATTGCTGGTTTGAGCGGATGCATCCCCAGGATCGGGAGACGGTGCGGCTTCAGGTCACTGCTCATCTCCAGGGCCAGATTCCCTTTTTCGAGAGCGAGTACCGGCTGGCCCATGCCGATGGCACCTGGCGATGGATGCTCTGTCGGGGACTGGCGGTGTGTGACGGCGATGGGCAAGCCTACCGGATGGCCGGTTCTCAGACTGATATCACGGCCCGCAAACAGGCAGAAGCCACCCTCCAGGCCAGCGAAGCCAAGTTTCGTGCCCTCGTCGAACTGACCAGTGACATTGTGTGGGATTGGAACCCGGCCGGCCGGTTTACCTACGTCAGTCCTGGGTGTCGTCTGCTGTTGGGCTATCGGCCAGCAGACATTGAGGGGCAAACCCTTGCCGGACTGATGAAAACCCAGGCCGGGGATGACCTCAACAGCCAATTCCAGACCTACCTGGACGGCCGCATTCCCTTTACCCGCCTCGAAACCGTCCTCTACCACCGAGACGGCCGGCCGGTGTTTGTTGAGGTCAGTGGCACGCCCATCTTCGATAGTCAGGGAACCTATTTAGGCTTTCGAGGTCTCCTCACCGACATAACCGCCCGCAAGGAAGCCGAGCACCAACTTCAGCAGGCCCTCCAGCGCGCCCTTTTACTGAAAAACATCACGGAGCAGATTCGCCAGAGCCTAGAGAGTCAGGAAATTTTCGAGACCGCCGCCTACCAACTGGGCAAGGCGCTCGGGGTCAGTCGCTGCGTCATCCACCGCTACGATCCCGGCCCACCACCGCGGTTGCCCTGGGTAGCCGAGTATTGCGAGGGCGGCTGTAGCCAGTCGGTCTTGCACTACACCATTCCTGTCACTGGCAATCCCCACGTTCAATTTGTTCTGGCCCACAACCAGGCGGTCGTTACCTCCGACACCTGCCAGGAACCCCTGCTCAATCCGGTGATCCATATCTATGCCGCCCTCAACGTCAAGGCGATGATGGCGATTCGCACCTCCTACCAGGGGGAAACCAACGGCGTGATCGGCCTGCACCAAACCAGCCGTCGCGACTGGACGCCGGCCGAAGTGAGCCTTTTGGAGGAAGTGGCGGCCCAGGTGGGCATTGCCCTCGCCCAGGCCCATTTGTTGGAACAGGAGCGGTTCCAACGCCAACAACTGGCCGAGCAAAACCAGGCCCTCGAGGAGGCTCGCCAAGCAGCTGAGCGGGCCAACCAGGCCAAGTCCCTGTTTCTGGCCAATGTCAGCCACGAGATTCGCACCCCAATGAACGGCATTTTGGGGATGGCGGGCCTGTTGCAGGAAACCACCCTGACCCCTGAGCAACGGGATTTTGTGGACACCCTGATCACCAGCGGTGAGGCCCTCCTGGGGCTGATCAACGAGATCCTCGACCTCTCTAAACTGGAGGCCGGGCAGATGGTGCTCGCCCCAGAGGCGTTTGATCTGCTCCTCTGCCTGGAAGATGTCCTCGACTTACTGGCCCCCAGTGCCCACAGCAAGGGCCTCGCGCTCAGCCTGGACTATCCGCCGGAGGTGCCCCTTTGGGTGCGCGGCGACCGGGGCCGCCTCCGTCAAGTGCTTACCAATCTGATTGGCAATGCCATTAAGTTTTCGCCCACGGGAGAGGTACAGGTCAGTGTCCAGGTTGAGGCGATGCGGCCGGCCGGCCCCGTCCTCCGGTTTCGCGTCCAGGATACGGGCATCGGGATTGCTGTAGCCGATCAACGGCGGCTGTTTCAGCCTTTTTCCCAGGTGGATGCCTCCGCAGCCCGCCGTTACGGGGGTACAGGCTTGGGTTTGGCCATCTGTCGCCAACTGGTCACCCTCATGGACGGCTACATTGGGGTCGAGAGCACCCCCGGTCAAGGCTCCTGTTTCTGGTTCACCCTACCCCTAGAATCCAGCAGTGCTGCCCCCCCACCGACCCTGGCCTGGGTCGGCCGGCGTTTGCTGGTGCTGGAACCCCATGCCTCCAGTGGTCGCATGGTGCTCAACCTCCTAACCCGCCTCCAGGTGCGGGGAGACTGGGTGCCGACGGTGGAAGAGGCTCGCGTGCGCCTCGCGGCCGGCCGCTACGATGCCCTCCTGGTCGCCCTGCCACAGGGGCAAGTCCTGCTGACGGATAGCCTGCCCCTGCCAGCGGTGGGACTACTCACCCATCCCCTCAGCACCGATGCCTGCCCAAGTTGTGCCGCCGCCGTCCTCAAGCCCCTGCGGCGGGATCGCCTCCAGGACGTTCTCCAGCGTCTCTGGCAGGCACCATCTCTCGCGAGTTCCGAACGGCTCCCACCAGAGTCACCCCCTACCCCTCGGCCACTGCGGATTCTCCTGGCAGAGGACAACCCCACCAACCGAAAGGTGGCCCTCGGTCAATTGCGTAGTCTGGGCTATGATGCCGCCCTAGCAACAGACGGCGAGGAAGTGCTGGCTTATTTGGCAGCCCAGGACATCGATCTGATTCTGATGGACTGCCAGATGCCGATCCTGGATGGCTATGCCACCACTCAGCGGATTCGGGAGCTGGAGGCCACCCCGCCCGGCCGGCCCCGCCGCCCCGTGATCATCGCCCTGACCGCCAACGCCATGAGCCACGACCGCGACCGTTGCCTGGCCGTGGGTATGGACGATTACCTGAGCAAACCCCTCAACCGCAATCAACTGGCCACCGTTCTGGCCCGCTGGGAAACCTACCTGGAGACTCCCATGTCGTCGTCCCTGCCCCTTAATTTCGAGCACCTAGAGGCCACTCTCGGCCTTGACCCTGAGTTTCTGGCGGAGTTACTGGAGGTCTACCAGGTCGATATGGAGGCGCGGCTCCAAGCTCTGGAAACGGCACTCCACAGTGAAAACTGGGCGCGCCTAGCGCAAGAAGCCCACCAGGTGAAAGGGGCCAGTGCCAACGTGGGGGCCGACCAGGTCTTTGCCGTGGCCCGCGACTTGGAAACCCTGGCCCGTACCAACCCCAGCCGGGCGACCTGTACGCCATTGGTGGAAACCCTGCAACGCGCGATTCAAGAGGTTTTTACCTGCATTGCCCAACTGCCGGCCGGCCGCTTCCCTGGATAGGCAAGCTATAATTTGGGCGGTCTGTCCGTCCGCTGTCACCCCGATGAGCGACTCCGTCCTCCGAGCTTTTTTTATCGGCCGCGCTGCCGCCGAGGCCCTCTACGAGCAAGCTAGCCAACTCCTGGGAGAGGCCCTGAGCACGGCCGGCAAGTGGGATGCGGAACAGCGGGAACGCATCCGTACCCTGAGTCAGACGGTGGTTGAGCGAGCGGAACGGGAGGAGCAACAACTCCGTCAGGGCGAGGCTCCCATGCCTACGCCAAGCGGCCGACCGGAAGACTTACAGGCAGCCCTGGATGAACTCAGAGCCGAGATGGCCCGCCTCCGGGCTACGTTGAAAACCTATCGTCTATCCTGACCCCGACCCGAGTGTCCGTTCCCGTCGCCGCCAAAACTTATCGCTGGAACCAGGAACGCTACTCACGCCGGCGGCGGGCTTTTGATATCTGGGGGTTTGTCCTCCGCTTTCTGACGGTTCAGTGGCTCTACGAGCAGTCCTGGAGTTATGGCGGCCGGCCGACCCCAGAGCGCAAGAGTCAGCGCCGCCGCCGCATCGCCATCTGGGTGCGCGATACCCTCTTAGATCTGGGGCCGACGTTCATCAAGGTGGGACAACTGTTCTCCACCCGCGCCGACCTGTTCCCAGCAGAGTACGTTGAAGAACTCGCCAAACTTCAGGATCGGGTGCCCGCCTTTAGCTACGACCAGGTGGAGACTATCCTGGTAGCCGACCTCGGCCGGCCGATTCCCGAACTCTTTCGCAGCTTCGACCCGATTCCCCTGGCTGCCGCCAGCCTCGGCCAAGTGCACAAGGCCCAACTCCACAGCGGTGAGGAGGTGGTGGTCAAGGTGCAGCGCCCCGGCCTGCGCCAACTGTTCGACATTGACCTCGCCATCGTCAAGGACATCGCCCGCTACTTCCAGAACCATCCCCGTTGGGGGCCGGGCCGGGACTGGCTGGGGGTCTACGAGGAATGCCAACGGATTCTCTACGAAGAGATCGACTACCTGAATGAGGGCCGCAACGCCGACACCTTTCGCCGTAACTTTCGAGATGCCGACTGGTTGCGGGTGCCTCGTGTCTACTGGCGCTACTCCGCTGGGCGAGTGCTTACCCTGGAATACGCACCGGGCATCAAGATCAGCCACTACGAGGCTCTGGATGCGGCTGGCCTGGATCGGAAGCGACTGGCGCGCCTCAGTGCCCAAGCCTACCTAGAACAAGTCCTCAACCACGGCTTTTTCCATGCTGATCCCCACCCCGGCAACCTCGCGGTAGACCCACAGGGAGCGCTGATTTTCTACGACTTCGGCATGATGGGGCGGATTCAACCCCTGACCCGGGACAAACTGCTGGGCACCCTGTTTGCCATCGTCGACCGGGACAGCGATCGGGTGATCGAGGCCCTAGTGGAGTTAGGTGCCCTCGTACCTCAAGGGGATCTCGATCCGGTGCGCCGCTCTGTGCAGTACCTGCTGGACAACGTCCTGGAGCAACCCTTCGACAAACAGTCCGTGGCGGCGATCAGCGAAGACCTCTATGCCATCGCCTTTGATCAACCCTTTCGGTTTCCAGCCACCTTCACCTTTGTCATGCGAGCCTTCTCCACCCTGGAGGGGCTTGGCCGTGGCTTGGATCAAGATTTCAATTTCGTCGAAGTGGCTACTCCCTTCGCTCTCCAACTCATGGACACTCGCCCTGGAACCGAGGGAGATTTCCTCGGCCAACTCGGTCGCCAAGCAGCCCAGATGAGCAATTCCGCCCTCAGTTTGCCCCGGCGGCTGGACGACAGCCTGGCCAAGCTGGAGCGGGGCGATCTGCGGTTGCGCACCCGTTCTCTAGAGACCGAACGGCTTATGCGACGCCTGAGCGTGCAGCAAATGGCCACCACCTGGGCGGTGCTGGGGGGCTGCCTGCTGATCACCGCCGCCATTTTGTTGGTGGGAGGCTATGCTTGGGTGGCTCTTGTGGCCTTGGGTCTAGCTGTGCTGGCAGTGTGGCGAGGCTGGCGGGGGCTGCGCCGCCTAGAAGCCCTAGAGCGACTTTTTTGATATGCGTTCACGTTCACTCTCTCAAGGCATGGGGTCATGGTGACTGGCTGGTGTGGCCTGACTGACACAGGTCTTGTGCGGGATCACAATGAGGACGCCTACTACATCGACCCGGCCGGCCGGTACTTTATCGTCGCCGATGGAATGGGCGGTCACGCCGGTGGGGAAATGGCCAGCCAACTGGCGGTGCTGGAAACCCGCCACACCCTAGATCATCTCTGGGACGCTGAACCCGACCCGATTGAGCGGCTACACCAGGCTATCTATCGGGCCAATGGCCGGATTTTAGAGACCCAGCGGCGCTATCCCGCGATGGCGGATATGGGCACCACCCTTGTGGTTTTACTGTTTGACACCCAGCACCGGGCCTGGTTTGCTCATGTGGGGGACTCGCGACTCTACCGCTGGCAGGCCCAACACTTGCAGCAACTGACCACGGATCACACCTGGGTGGCCCAGGCTGTCAGCCGGGGTCTGCTGGAAGCCGACCAAGTGCGCTGGCATCCCTGGCGCCACCTGCTCACCCAGTGCCTCGGCCGGCCGGATCTGGAAGCTATCAAGGTTCAGGCCCTGGACGCAGCGCCTGGGGATTGGTTTCTCCTCTGTAGCGACGGCCTCACCGAAGAACTCACCGATGAGGATATTGCCCATCTGCTGACCACCGCCCTGACCCCAGAAGAAGCAAGCCAGAGCTTGGTGGACGCGGCCCGCAGCCAGGGAGGGCGGGACAACATCACCGTCCTGGTGGTGGCCCCGACGTGGTCAACCCCAGAGGATTGTTCGTTGTAAGCAGTCCGACCCTGGGGGGGCTGTTAAAACTACGGCTAACACAACGCTCCTCCGCCCCAGGAACCTGGGGTGCGGGTTTTCCCCATCCCTCAACACCCCTGCCAAAAGGTGTCTGGTGTCAAGCCATCTTGATGATTTGTTACAGATTGCTACAATGGGGGCACCATCTGAACCCTACGTCCCAAGGAGGACTGCATGGAGGAGTCAATCAAGTTATCCCTGGAGCAGGAATTTAGCCTGCGTTCCTTTGAAAATCAGGTACGGCAGATGAGCCGGGAGCAGGCCCAGGAATTCCTGGTCAAGCTCTATCAGCAGATGATGATGCGCGAGAAGATGTACCAACATTTTCTCAAGTTCGAGTGGGGCCTCGAGCCGGGGATGTAAGTTCCCCAAGACCCCGGTGGCGCACAGCCTGCGTCTCCAGATGGATTCCAGCGGGAATGGATCTGGGGGTGGGGGCAGCTCCCCAGGGATTTTGAACAGGGCGCGACAAGGTAACCTCAGTCTGGGAAACAAGTGGGGCGGGGGTATAGGGCAAAAAGAGGCAACCCTCAGTTCTAAGGGCTATTTAAGAGATACTGGAAGAGCGCCGGGAAGCGACGCGAGTGCGCCCAACTGGTTAGACAAACCCCTACAGTGCTTGCCTAGACCGTGTTCCACAATCTATTAATTGCGACGGATTTGGAGGACGGCCTCCCTCGCTTACTGACCTGCCTGCCCAGTCTAGGGGCCGCCGGGGTACGTAAGGTGACGGTTGTCCACGGTGTTCCCCTCTGGGAGTCGGAGGGTGTCTGCCGGGAAGATACGAAACGCCTGGCGCAAGTTGAGCATAGCCTCCGCCTGCCCGAAGACACGGCAGGGCTAGAGGTGCAGCGGGTGATTCGTTCCGGCCGGCCGGAGATGGTGATTCAGGAAGTGGTGCAGGAAGTCAAACCCGACTTGCTGGTGGTGGGGGCTGCCCAACGCAGCTTACTGGCGGAGAAGTTAGGCGGTAGCACCACCTTAGCTTTGGCTCCGCGGGTCAAGCTCCCGATTCTGGTGCTCCGGCCCCAGTTGTTGTTTACGTTTACCCAGGATGAACTGGCCCTCCGTTGCCAGCACCTCTTTCGTTCCCTACTGATTCCCTACGACGGCCGGCCGGCCGGGCAAGCCCTTCTCACCCGGTTTCTCAGTCAAGCTCAGCAGTCCCCTGAACCCTCCCTGGAAATCTGCACGCTCGTTTGGGTGATGGATGAACCGAGTCGGCGGGAAGTGGCCGCCGTCAGTCAGGAGTTGCGGGCCGCCAATGAGGCAGCCCTCGACCGCATCCGCCAAGCGTGGCCCCTGCCAGCCGTGACTCTGCACACGTTGGTGCGGGAGGGCAGCCCGGTGACCCAAGTCCTACATACGGCCTGTCAAGTCAGTGCCAGTGCCATTGTCATTTCCGCCAAGAATCTAGGAAGCATTTGGGAACTCTCCTTTCCCACCCAGAGCGGAGAACTGTTGCGGCGCAGCCTCCATCCGATTCTGGTCTTTCCGGGTTAGCTGTCCTGCGGTACTCCAAGGCTGTGGCCTCAACCCTGGAGTCACCGCTTTACTCAGCCGGTCGGGGCTTATCCTACTGCGGCATGGGCGGCTGGGACTTGCGGTTTTCCCACCGTTGCCGCATGGACTGAATATTTGCCTCGTATTGTTGGCGCTGCTCCGGGGTGAGCAGGTTTTGGACTTGGCTACGGGAGCGCTCCATGATTGTTTTGATCTGATCCCGTTGGGCCTCACTGAGGTTCAGATTACGCATCCCCATCCGGGGCCAGAGCATACCCTCACGGGGCGCTGAACTGTCCCAGCGCTGGCTGCGGCTCTCCGTTTGCTGGCGCTGTTCCGGGGTTAGCACCCCACTGATCTGGGTGCGGGTTTCCTGATGGATTTGGCGCAGACGGGCCTGTTGTTCCGGGGAGAGATCAATGCCCCGCAGCGGGCCGCGGGCTTTGACCATCTCTGGCGGCGGCCCTGCGGGAGTTGCTTGAGCTAAAGCCGGGAGACTCCCCGCACTCAGGCCGATAATCAGGGCGAAAGCGATGGCGTTGCTATACCGATTCATGTTCATGGTGTTCACCGAATCTCTCTAGGGGTATTGACGTGGAAAGGTCTCTGGAAGATTCAAGAGGAATCGCCCGCGCCGTCAGACGGGGTCTAGTGTGTTCGTTGGTAGGTTCCAGCGCGAGTTTGGCCCTGGCGACCCGTGACACTCAGGCTGCCACTCTGGCGGGTGCCGGTTGCAGTTGTCGTGCGGGTTGCGCCCGTACTTCCGGTGCGGACACGGGTGCATTGACCATTGCCGCAATCTGTAGCCCTACTGTAGGTGCGAGTTTGGCCTTGGGACCTCGTGACCGTAGCTGTGTTGCGCCAACTGCGGCCGGCCGGGTCACGGCTGAATTGGCCTTCAACCTGGTAATCGCGGCTGATCCCCTGTGGCCCTGTCACGGTGCTGGTGCCGGTGTAGCCCCCCTGGCCATTCGTCGTCCAGGTGCCTGTACTGAAGGTGGTACGCCCCTGGGAACCGACCCACTGTCCCTGGCTGTTCCAACTTTGATCCCCGGTACGGGTGAGGCTGCGCGTCCGGCTGCTTGTGCGACCTTGGCTCCCCTCAACTTGACGGGCGCGCGTCCAGGTTAGATTGTCCCGTGTACGCTGGGTCTTGACGGTAGCCGCACGACCGTTCTCGCCGGTGATCACCGTTTCCCTGGCCAACACAGGCGGTGCCAGACCAAGGCTGGTTAGGCACGCGACAGAGAGCAGGAGATGACGCATGGTTGCCATCCTGTAGTCCGTAAAGGAGTTGGGTTGACTGAATACACAGGTTTAGACCCCTAGGGGTCAGCTAGGGTTCAGTCCTGTTGCGGGGGCGGGGGTAACACGAGGAGGTTGTGGAGACTGGCCATGGCAATCCCCAAACAGAGGCTTGTTACAGCTAAGGCAATCACAGCTAGCCAGCGGGTATCGGCGGCCGGCCGGGTCGGGGGACGGCTGTAGCGCAGAAGATATTTGGGTTGACGGGGCAACACAGATGGGGGAGGCGCTTACTATACCCAAAGCTATAACGAAAAAATCCACATGGCTGGATAGCATCATTTTTAGATATTAGGATGGACGCTAGGCTCAGGCACCTCAATCTTCCCAAGGAAACAGCCGATGCAGAAAGCTATTCCCGTGATCCAAAAGTGTCTAGTCGGATATAAATCTTTACACAGCAGGAGGTCACCAGAGACCTTATACCCTCGCCTAATGAGTGCTAAGCCAACGGGACAGGAAGTTCTGCAATACTCTCATTCCTGGACATTTGGGTACTCTTTACCAAAGTCTTCAGATTGAATAGTTGTGTAAATCGGACGATTCGGAATCCAACATAGACGCAATATCTTTAGGGAGGATTACACATGATCAAGGCAGTCGCTCATGAAATCAGAAAGCTCTCATCTCTGTTTATATTTTTCCTGATCGGTTTTGGCTACATCGTCCTTTTGGCAACACTCTTTCTAGAGAGTTATGAGGTTAATACCTATGCTTTCATGCGGGTCATTGTCACAGCCTTGCTAGCTGCTAAGGCCGTGATGATCATTGATGGGTAGTAATAAAGATGTAGTGAAATGACTATTGGGCACCTCTATTTATGCCTTGCGTGAGCTTATCGTGATACAGAATAAGGGGCA
>JACYLR010000219.1 GCA_015272465.1 Gloeomargaritaceae cyanobacterium C42_A2020_066 | reverse complement strand
GCGTAGAGGTCGCAGAGGTCGAGACGTTGATCTCCTAGGGGTGGCCCCAGATTGAGTCCAGTAAAGTGGTTTGACATGGCTCTCTCTCCTGAGATAGGTCTTTGCTATTGGGCCGCCGAGACGGCATGGGCGCGGGTATGAAAAAGAGTTAGGGGGATTGAGACTCAGTTTGAGTGGAGGGCTTTTAAGCCTAGTTTAGACTGGGCAAGATGCCAAAAGATAGTGGCTTGACCGGCGATGCAAGCCTAGGGAAAATCGTCCCGAGCAGTTGTGGCAATGTTGGGCCAGGACGATGGTTTGATCGCTGTGGCGGAGATCTGGAGGTCTATGCCATGACCCTAGAGATGAGTGGCGCTGAGAGCCAGAGGCTCGCCTGACAAACTGAAAGGTCGCACTTGGTCGATGCGCACTTGCACCAACTGGCCCCTCAGGGTTTCAATTTGTCCAGGCAGGAACGTCAGGCGATTAGTGCGTGTCCGGCCCATCACCTGCTGCGGATCTTTGGGATTGACCTCCTCCACTAAAACCTCCTCGATCCGGCCCCAATAGCGCTGGGAACGGCCGGCCGCCGCCAAACCCACTTGGTGGTTCAGACGCTGCAACCGATCTTGCTTGATGGCCTCAGGAATTTGATCGGCCCAAGTCGCTGCGGGTGTACCCGGTCGGGGCGAGTAGGCGGCTGTGTTCACCAGGTCAAAACCAATATCGGCCACCAACCGCAGCGTATTTTCAAACTGGGCTTCCGTCTCACCAGGAAACCCGACAATGGCGTCGGCACTAATTGCCGCATCGGGCATCAGGACGCGAATTTGCTCGATGATCCGGCGGTATTTCTCGTGGGTGTACCCCCGTTGCATGGCCCGCAAAATCTCGTTATCCCCCGATTGAAAGGGAATGTGGAAGTGTTCACAAACCTTGGGCAGGGCAGCGCAGGTACGAATCAAACGCTCGGTGAAATAGCGGGGGTGACTGGTGGCAAATCGAATCCGCACTAGGCCCGGCGTGTCGTGGATCAACTCCAGCAGATCGGGCAAGGTGACCTGGTAGCGGCCGTTCGGGCGCGTCCCCAAGTCCCGCCCATAGGCATCGATATTCTGCCCCAGCAGCACGACCTCCTTGTAACCCTGGGACACCAGTTGGGCCACCTCCGCTTGGATGGCGGCGGGGTCGCGGGATTGTTCCTTGCCGCGTACCTGAGGCACCACGCAATAGGTGCAGTGCTCGTTGCAACCATAAATCACATTGACCCAGGCGGTGACGGCACTTTCCCGCCGGGCTTGGGTAATGTCCTCCAGAATATCCACTGCTTCAGTGGCCACCACCTGATTACCCTGGAAGACCTGCTCTAACAAATCTGCCAGGCGATTGGCGTGCTGGGGACCCATGACCAAATCCAATTCGGGTACCCGCCGCAGTAAACGCTCCCCTTCCTGTTGGGCGACACAGCCCGCCACAACCAAGGTGAGTTGGGGGTTATCTCGCTTGCGGCCGGCCTGGCGGCCCAGATAGGAGTAGACCTTCTGCTCGGCGTTGTCGCGAATCGTACAGGTGTTGTAAAGAATCAAATCCGCGTCATCTGGTTTGTCTACGGCCTGCCAACCCAGGTGGTCGAGGATACCTGCCATCCGCTCGGAGTCGGCTTTGTTCATCTGGCAGCCGAAGGTGGTGATGTGGTAGCGACGGTCAGGCATAGATATTCAAGACGATTGAGGACTTACATTATAGAAGACCCATGAATCGGATGCCTGACACCATTGTCTGCCTGTCTAGCTTCAACCAAAGAGCGAGAATCGAATCAGCAGGAAAATCGAGAGGCTCACGAGTTGCACGAAGGCTACTGGTAAACCATAGCGAAGGAAAGATCGGAATGTAATACGACGACCATGCTGTTCCGCAATGCCTGCACCGACAATATTTGCGGAGGCCCCAACCAATGTCGCATTTCCTCCCAATGTTGCCCCGAACATCATTGCATAGAACAGAGGCAGAACCTCATGGGGAAATGAACCCGTATAATCAGGAGCCAGGATAGAATCGGGAGCCATTCCCACTTTGACAATATATTCTTTGAGGAGTGGAACCATAGCTACCACGAGTGGTATGTTGGGGACAACAGCCGAAACGGATCCCACAAAAAGTATCATACTTAGGACGCCAAGTGTGATATTTTTACCTAGCATGATCACTAGAAAGTCAGAAACACCACTCAAGACTTCCGTCTCCTCTAAACCCCCAATAAGGACGAATACACACATGAAAAAGATAAGAGTACTCCAATCAACGTCTTTAAGGATGTTACTTACAGTATCTATTTGAGTGTGGTGGGCGAGTAGAAGAGCGAGCACTGCGCCCATCAGAGCAACGGCGGCTGGTTTAACAGGTACAGGAAGAGAATCACCGATAACAAACAAGGTAAGTACAAATGCGATCAAGAATGCCCCAATAACTAGCATTCTGGGATGATTGACCTGAGGAGCAGGGATTTGGTCTAGGTTTTCCAGCTTCTTGCGCCAAGTCTTTGGAAAGAGAAAGGGGAGCATGGCAACAATGACCCCAATGGCAATAGCTCCACCCAAAGAGAGTCTGAGAAGATACTCTAAGAAAGTCATATTAATAGAGTCACCAACAATAAACGTAGCCGGGTCACCGACCAAGGTCAGTAAACCTGCACTGTTTGCAACTAGGATCATCAGGATGATCAGAGGTACAAAGTCCACGCCAATTTCCTGAGCCATGGTTGGGATCAGCGGAGCCAATAGCATCACAGTAGTTGCATTCGGTAATACGGCACAAATTGGAGTTGTAATGCCGACAATTCCGAGCAGTAATCGCCGGCCGCTTCCATTGGCCATGATGACAATCTGCGTGGCAAGATAATCGAATACCTTGGTGGGCTCAAAAGCTCTGACCATCACCATGACGCCAAAAAAGAGGCCCAGGGTTGCGTGTCCTTTGGAAATGTATCCTACTGCTTCCCCTAAATCGAGTATGTTAAAGAAAACCAGAAGTAATGCACCGAGCAGTGCCGCAATTGTCATGTGGAGCCACTCTGTCATAATCGCCAGAATGACGCTGATAAATATGATGGAAGCTACCAGACCCTGCCAGTTTTCCATTGCAGCACCTTTGACCCGTGGGATGGGCGACGGGTTGCTCAACTCTACAGAAAATCCATTGAAAAAACAACGCGATAGCTAGGGAGTTGACGGTCATAACCGCACGATTAGATGTTAAGAGTTGGTTATGACCAGCGGATTTCATCAACGCCAGGCTCAAGCTGAACGATTAGAAACAGGATGCGGCCGGCCGCTTAGAGTTCACCAAGCTGCCTGTGAGTCCCTCTGGGGCGGGCACGGCCGGCCGGCCGCAGGAGCTTCGACCCAAACAAGCCTAAAATGGCTTTGCAGCTATCCCCCCTTGGGCACCCGTGCTTGACCTCAAACTGATCCGCGAACAGCCCACCTGGGTTCAGGTTCAACTCCGCCGCCGCAGTGCGGATCTTGACCTCCAGCCCATTCTCGAACTGGATCAGCAGATTCGCGCTCTAGAGAACCAGCGTTCCCAACTGCAAGCGGAGAGCAACAGTATCGGTAAGCAGGTCGGGCAGTTGATGGCTAAGGAGCCGCAATCCAGCGAAATTGAGATCCTCCGCCAGCGAGGGAACCAGATCAAAACCCAGTTGGCCGAACTGGAACCCCAAGAACGGGAACTGCGCGCCCAAATTCAAGCTTTCCTTTTGCTCCTGCCCAATCTCCCCGATGAAATTGCCCCCGATGGCGAGGATGAAACCGCTAACCGGGAGGTGCGCCACTGGGGGAATGCGTACAAAACTCAGGGGGAAGTCCTACCCCACTGGGAGATCGCCCAGCAGTTGGGCATTCTGGACACGGAGCGCTCCACCCGCCTCGCCCAAAGTCGTTTTGTCACACTCTTGGGGGCTGGGGCAGCCCTCGAACGCGCCCTGACTCAGTTCATGCTGGATCGGCATATTGCGGCAGGTTACGTGGAAGTTATGCCTCCCCTGCTGGTCAATAGTCAGGCCCTCACCGGCACCGGCCAATTGCCCAAGTTTGCTCAGGAGAGCTTCCACTGCGACAACGACGACCTCTGGTTGGTGCCCACCGCCGAAGTCCCCGTGACCAACCTCTACCGGGAGGACATCCTGGAGGCTGGCCAGTTGCCCATCTACCACTGTGCCTGGACACCCTGTTTTCGCCGGGAAGCTGGGAGCTACGGCCGGGATGTGCGTGGGCTGATTCGCCTACACCAGTTCAACAAGGTGGAATTGGTCAAACTGGTGCATCCAGACACCTCTGCCCAGGAACACGAGGCCCTGGTGGGGAATGCAGAGGCCATCCTGCAAGCCCTGAAGTTGCCCTACCGCGTCATCGAACTCTGCACGGGTGACTTGGGGTTTGGGGCGGCCCGCTGCTACGACCTGGATGT
>JACYLR010000021.1 GCA_015272465.1 Gloeomargaritaceae cyanobacterium C42_A2020_066 | reverse complement strand
CGCCTTTTAAGGGTCGGGAAAGTGGGGGGAGCTTGGCGAGGGTGAATCTACGGAAGTTTTGGACGGGAAGAACTCTGGGGGAGAATAGGGGGCGTTGCCAGATCGTGGTGTCCATGCATCCCATTCTGCTTGAGAGTTTTGCCCTGATCGACCGGGAAGTGGGTTCCCATAGTTTCTCGGCGGCTGAGTACGCCATTGTACGGCGCGTCATCCACAGCACCGCAGATTTTGAGTTCAAGTCCCTCATAGTGTTTAGCCCGGGGGCCATTGACCAGGGTATTGCGGCGTTGCGGGCCGGCCGGCCGGTGGTGGTGGATGTGGGCATGGTCTGGCAGGGCGTGCAGGGACAGGTGACCCGCTGTTTGGGCAACCCGGTGGTCAACGGCCTCACGTGGGCAGAGGCGGTTTCACCTGGTCAGACCCGCAGCGCGGCCGGCCTGTTGGCGGCCATGATGGCGCATCCGGGGGCAGTGGTGGCGATTGGCAATGCCCCAACGGCCCTGCTCGCCCTCTGTGAGGCATGGCCCAGTCTGGCGGAGCCACCGGCACTGGTGATTGGCGCACCGGTGGGGTTTGTGGGGGTACTGGAGGCCAAGGCGGCGCTGGCCCGTCTCCCCATTCCCCAGATTCGAGTGACAGGCCGCAAGGGGGGATCGCCGGTGGCGGCAGCAATTGTCAATGCCCTCGTGGATCTGGCGGCGGCATGAGACCCCTGAGTGTAGTCGGTGTGGGACTGGATGGGCCGGCCGGCCTCGCCCCCGCGGCTTCGGCCGTGATCGGGCAGGCAACTCTGTTAGCGGGCAGTCCCCGGTTGTTGGCCCAATTTCGTGACCACCCAGCCCCCCAATTTCGGATCGAGGACTGGAACAGGGATCTGGAACGCCTGGCTAGCCTCCTCCGGGAGCAGCGAGGGCCGGCCGTCCTCCTCGCCACGGGAGATCCCCTCTTTTTTGGGGCCGGCCGACTGGTGCTCACCCACTTTTCTCCGGATGCAGTGACCTTCTATCCCGCCCTCAGTGCCCTGCAACTGGCCTTTAGTCGGCTCAAGCAACCCTGGCAGGATGCCTGCCTCCTAAGTGCCCACGGGCGTTCCCTGGAAACCTTGAGCCAGGCACTCCAACAACGCCACCCCAAAATTGCGGTGCTGACCGATCCCCAGGTGCATACACCGGCTGCCATTGCCCACCTGCTGGAAACCCTTGATTTGTCTGACGCATATGCCCTCTGGGTCTGTGAAGACTTGGGCAGTGCAACGGAACGGGTGCGCTGTTGGACAGAGGCCGAGTTGGCCCAGGCCGATCTCAGTCCCCTCAACCTCGTGGTGTTGCTGGCCCGGCCGGCCGGGGTCGCACCCGTGACTGACCTGCCCCTGGTAGGTATTCCCGATGCCTGTTTTCTCAGCTTTCCCGACAAACCTGGCCTGCTGACCAAACGGGAGGTGCGACTCTTGGTTCTGGGGGAGTTGACTCTGCACCCCAACCAGGTGATCTGGGATATCGGGGCGGGCACCGGTTCCGTGGCGGTCGAGGCCGGCCGCCTGGTTCCCAGTAGCCGGGTGTTTGCCATTGAGCGAACTACTGTAGGACAGCGGTTGATTCAGCAGAACTGTCAGCGACTGGGCAGCCCTCCAATCACCCTAGTAGGTGGTGAAGCTCCAGCAGTGTTGGCGGAGTTGCCCGACCCCGATCGGGTCTTCATCGGTGGCAGTGGTGGTCACCTCGAACTTCTCCTCGCAACCATCCAGCAGCGGTTGCAGCCCGGTGGCGTGGTCGTGATTGCCCTTGCCACTCTGGAGCATCAAGCCCAAGTGCAGGCGTGGGTAGAGGCTCAGGGCTGGCCCCACCGTTGGCTCCAAGTCAACCTCTGTCGTTCGGCGGGAGTGGGGCCTCTGACCCGCTGGCTACCCCTCAACCCGGTTACGGTGTTCCGGGCGCAGAGACCTCCGGTGCCGGAGCGGGGGCCGGAGCCTCAGGAATGATGTAGACGGACTCCACCTGTTTCTGGGCGGCGGGCATCGCCTCTACCTTGCCCGTATCCAGGGTGTAGGTCACGACTTCGGCTCGCACACTATTGCCAGCTTGGCGGATCAGTACATTGCCCCGCAGGATGACAACCCGGCGGCGGCTATCGTACTCCGCCAGATCAGAGGTGGCATCCACTTGGCGACTGGGGTATTGGAGCCTCACGTTTCCGCGGGCAATAATCACCCCGGTGCGGGCATTGGCCTCTTGCACATCCGACTGAATCCGTAGGGCACCTTCAGGCCGGTTAGCTTGGGCGAGAAGTAAACCCTGGCCGCTGCTGAAGGCCAAGATCAGGCCCGCCAAGGGCACAAGAACATGCTTTAGGCTGGTAGAGATGGCCATGACTCCGGAAACTGCGTACGCCCATGGGACTGTCGCCCCCGCCCCTATTCTTACCCAAGAAGGCACTCCTCGTGGCGGCGACCGATACGGAATGTGGCAAAACCGTAGCCACCCTGGCCCTGGCAGCCTACTGGCAAACCCAGCGGCCGGCCGCAACCCTGGGAGTGATGAAACTCGTTCAGGCAGGGCCGGGGGATCGGGAAACCTATCGCCAAGTGCTGCGTTTGAATCAGACGGATAGGGAGTGGAACCCCCTCTACTTTGAGGCTCCTTTGGCACCTCCTCTAGCAGCAGCTTTAGAAGGGCGTGTCCCTGACTTAGCTCTGGCTTGGCAATCGTTCCAGGGATTGTGCGCCCGTTGCGATTGGATACTGGTGGAGGCGGCCGGGGGCCTGGGCACACCGATCGATTGGGCTTGGACTTTTGCAGACTTGGCCCATCACTGGCGCTTACCCGTGGTTCTGGTTGTGCCCGTGCAGTTGGGCTGTATTGCCCAAACGGTTGCCAATGTGGCCCTAGCCCGCCAGTACGACCTGAACCTGCGGGGGATTCTGCTCAACTGTCGGCACCCCCGCACAGCCGCGGAGATTGACCAATGGGCACCCCACGCCTTGATCCAGTCCCTCACCCAGGCGCCGATTCTGGGCCTACTGCCCTATCTCGAATATCCTCTCGACCCTAGCGCTCTAGCGGCGGCCGCAGCCGGCCTCGACTGGGAATTACTGCTTCCCTAAGCCGCTGTAACTTCGCCGCCCGCCACCGTTAGCGCATGATGAAGGCAAGCCACACACCGATCACTGGAGAGACCTCAAATGGCAGATGAAGTCTCAGCCTCCCTCCCAGTGGGATTCCGGGATGTCGATGCGGTAGCGCCCGAACCCATCCTCCGCTGTCTCCAGTGCATTCCCTCCCTGGCGGCCGGCCGGGCCTACAAGGCGCGCGCCCTCGATGTTGCCTGCGGGCTGGGGGACGACGTAGCCATGATGCAGGCCCATTGTGCCCAAGCCGTAGGGGTTGATCGGAGTCGGACATTGGTCACTGAAGCCCGAGCACGCCATGCCCACCTCGGCTGTACGTTTCAGGTGGCTGAGGCCACAGCCCTGCCGTTTGCAGCGGAGACCTTTGATGCCGTTCGCATCGACCGCGCTCTACAGCACATCCCTGAACCAGCTCAGGTGGTGCGGGAGATGGTGCGTGTCACCCGGCCTGGGGGCATCGTGCTCTGTGCTGAGCCGGACTGGGGCACTTTCCTGGTGGGGGGAAGCCACACGGAGGTTACCGAGCGCATCCAGCACGACTGGATTCGGACGTTTCAGAACCCGTGGATCGGGCGGGAACTCTCAGGTCTGCTTGGGGCGGCTGGCGTCGGCGAGCGCCACCAGGAAGGGATTTGGTTGTCAACCCACGGGTTTGCCGAGTCCGACCTCCTATTTGAAATCGAAGCTAACGCCCACCGCCTCGCCGCCGAACTGCCTGAGGCCCAGTCCTGGCTGGAGGGCTACTGTCAGGGTGAAGCCTACGCGGGTGTTCTGATGCTCATCTGCTGGGGGCGTAAGGGGTGACATCTAATCTCACTGGGGTCAGTTCCCTGCTGCTTGCAGCAGCTTTTCGGTCTAGCATAAGTTTGAGGGTAGTAGTAAATAAGTAGTGAAAGCTTCTTCAGGCAGAATCTAAAGATGCATTATAGTTGTGGACAATAGTGCCATATCAATCTTTCATGAATGAACTACCCCGCTGCAAGCAGACGGGGTATCAGAATCAAAAAAGCGTAAGCTGCTCATCTCGGTGTAGCTGGAGATATTCATTCCCCTGATCCTTGACGTATTTCGCAATCATCCCTTCATCCCCGTGTTTCCCTACTATGCTAGCAAAATAACCATTACTCCAAAACTCTCCGCCCCACAGCTTCTGTTTCACCTGAGGGCAGCGGCGAAATACTTCCTTCGCCGTCAAACTCTTGATCATCCTGACCAGCTTTGTCCCACTATACGTGGGCACTGACTGGACTAAAAAATGCACATGGTCTTTGTCAGAAGCGTTGAAAACAGACACAAAACTTTACATCTTATCCGACAAGGGTCTCT
>JACYLR010000147.1 GCA_015272465.1 Gloeomargaritaceae cyanobacterium C42_A2020_066 | reverse complement strand
TGGCATTCCTAGTGGCGTCACTGGGGTTGAGCGGCGGGCGGTAATGGATGCGGCGCTGCATGCTGGTGCCCGTAAGGTGGATCTGATTGATGAGCCGGTTGCGGCGGCTATTGGTGCGGGGATGCCGGTGATGGATCCCATCGGCAACATGATTGTTGATATCGGCGGCGGTACCACCGAGGTGGCCGTGCTGAGTTTGCAGGGGGTGGTGCTCAGTGAGTCGGTGCGGGTGGCAGGGGATGAATTGAGCGACTCGATCATCCAGTACATGAAGAAGGTGCACAACCTGGTGATTGGGGAGCGCACCGCTGAGGACATCAAAATTGTGGCGGGGTCGGCCTACCCGGTGGATAACGAGGACGTGGAGATTGAGGTGCGGGGGCTACACCTACTGTCGGGACTGCCGCGCACGGTCAAGATTAAGGCTCCGGAAGTCCGGGAGAGCATGGCTGAACCCCTGTCGGTGATTGTGGAGGCGGTGAAGCGCACCCTGGAACGCACCCCCCCGGAACTGGCGGCGGACATTGTCGATCGGGGCATTATGCTGGCGGGTGGTGGGGCACTGCTGCGGGGACTGGACACGCTGATCGGTCATGAGACGGGTATTGTGGTGCATGTGGCCCCAGAACCCCTCAACTGTGTGGTTTTAGGTACGGGCAAGGTACTCGAAAGTACAAAGAGTTTGGATCGGGTGTATAGTAGCCGCTCCCACTACTAGGTAGGCCGGCCGGACTTATGGTTTCCTTTGGACGCTGGTGGAATCGCCATGGCCTGCAACTGGCGGTCATCCTCCTGGTTTTAGGAACGGTCTGGCTGGGGCGGCCGGCCGTGGCGGTACTGCTGCGGGAGCTTTACAGTCGGTTGGTGGCCCCGTGGCAAGCCCGGCCGGCCGTACTTGAACAGCTACGGGACAGTCGCGTCCTAGAACTGGAGCAACGGGTCTCCGAACTCCAGCGTCAGAACCAGCAACTTAAGACCCTGGTGAAGTACCAGCAGTCCCTCAACCTGAGCACCACCTCGGCCCCCGTGATTGGGCGCAGTCCCAGCCACTGGTGGCAGCAACTCCTGTTGGCGGCCGGCCGTGCCCAGGGGGTCGGGGAGTCTGGGGTTGTCTTGGCACCTGGGGGTGTCATTGGCCGGGTGATGAGCACTACGGATCACACCAGTCAAGTGCTGCTCATAACCGATGCCAGCAGCAAAGTAGGGGTTACCCTGACCCGGTCGCGGGCGATGGGGATTCTCCAAGGCCAGGGGAACGATCAGCCCCTGCTCCGGTTCTTTGACAAAGACCCCAATGCTCGTGTTGGTGATGGCGTGGTGACCTCCACCTTCAGTACCGTGTTCCCGGCCGGCCTGCCCGTGGGGCGGATTGTCAGCATTAATTGGAAAGCCACTCCTGCGCCTGAAGCCACCGTTGAACTCTACGCACCCCTCGATCAAGTAGAGTGGGGGGTTATTCAAACCTATGCGTCTACCCCTCGCCCCGAAAAACTCGATCAACTGGGGCCGTAACCTCCTCAATGGACTGATTACCGTGGTATCAGCCCTGCTGTGTCTCGGCCTGCTCCCTGTGCGGCTGCCCGGTATGGAGTTGGTGGGCATTGGCCCCGACTGGCCCCTCCTCTGGGTGGTGACCTGGAGTTTGCGCCGGACACCGCTCCAGGGGTTAGTGGGCGGGGTGGTGATGGGTTGGCTGCAAGATGCCCTGACGAACCCGGCGACTGGCGGGCTATGGCCTAGTCATGCGGTGGGGTTGGGCTTAGTGGGCTGGCTCACCGCCCGGCTCGAAAAGGATCGACTGATCCAAGAGGACTTTATCTCAGTGGCCCTGATTGTGTTTGCCATGGCCGTGGTGAATGAAACGGCAATGGCTCTCCAGTGGAGTGTGCTAGGGAGTCGTCCCTTGACCGCGGTGTGGACGGATCACCAGCGCCTGGCCTTGGGTTCTGCGGTTCTCAGCAGTCTTTGGGCACCCATTGTTTACTTACCCCTGAGCCAATGGTGGAAGCGTCAAACCCTGGCCTGAGGGCAACTTCACCATGCACGGCTGGCCCCGGTCAGGCGCACCTTTCAACGGCCACTGGCCTGATCCCCAAGAGACTGAACCTGAAACTCGCTTGCGGCCGGCCGCAGGGGCAGTACCCCAGCCCGGTCGAGGATGACGGGAATCAGGTCTTCCCGCCGGATGGCCATCAGGTGCACACCTTGGCACAACTGCCTGGCCCATTGCACTTGTTCAGCGGCAAGGGTGATCCCTTCCTGGAGGGGGTCATCAGCCTGTTCTAGACGCGTGATCCAGGACTCAGGAATACGAATCCCCGGTACGGTGCGGTTCAGAAACCGGGCGTTTTTGGCTGACTTCAGTAAAAAGATGCCTGCCAGCACCGGCCGGCCGCAGCCCTGAGCAATCTGAGTCATGAATTTTTCCAAGCGGTCAAAATCGACGATCATCTGGCTCTGGAAAAACTGGGCACCGGCGGCCAGCTTGCGGGCAAATCGCTGCTGCAATCCCGACCAGCTCCCGGATTGGGGATCGACAGCCGCACCGGGAAACAGCGCTAAAGAGCCATCGGTGAGCAGCTGTTGGTTGCGATCCAGGCCCTGGTTAAGCAGTTGGATGGTCTGGAGCAACCGTACCGACTCCAGTTCAAACACCGGCCGCGCCTGGGGAAAGTCCCCCGCCTTGACCGGGTCTCCTGTCAGGGCCAAGACATTGCGAATCCCCAGGGCATGGGCACCCATCAGGTCAGCCTGGAGGGCAATCTGGTTGCGGTCGCGACAGGCCAGTTGATAGACCGGTTCCAGGCCCTGCCGCTGTAACAGAGCACAGGCGGCCAGGGAACTCATACGCAGCACAGCCCGACTGCCATCGGTGACATTGATACCATGCACCCGCCCTCGCAGGCCGGCCGCCATCGCCAGCATATGCTCGGTGTCTCCCCCCTTGGGAGGCATCACCTCGGCGGTGATCAGAAACTCGCCCCGCTGACTCGCTGCTTGTAGTTGACTGACAGCCATCACAGTGGCCGACTCAAGCCCATGGCAGCCCGAACAGCCCCCAGGGTCGTCTGGGCTACGGCCTCGGCTCGTGATCGGCCGGCCGCCAAGATGCTCTCCAGGTAGGCTGGCTCGTCCATGACCTCAGCAAAGCGCGTCTGAATCGGCCGCAGGTGTTCCACCAGGGTTTCAGTAAGCAAGGGCTTAAACTGGCCCCAGCCCATCTCTCGCACCGCCTCGGCCACTTCTGCCTTCGGCCGGCCGCTCAGCACCTGGTATAGCGTCAGCAAGTTGTGACATTCGGGGCGCTCTGGATCATCGAACCAGAGGCCGCGCACGGGGTCGGTTTTGCAGCGTTTGATCTTCTTCTCAATCAGGTCGGGCGGATCAAGAAGATTGATCCGGCTCATGTCCGAGGGGTCAGACTTGGACATTTTGCTAGTGCCATCCGTCAGGCTCATCACCCGCGCCCCCGCCTGGGGAATCATCGGTTCCGGGATTTTGAGTACGGGTTGTTCTGGGTCGGCGAAGAGGAAATTGAAGCGCTGGGCAATGTCCCGCGTCAGTTCCAGGTGCTGCTTTTGATCCTGGCCGACGGGCACCTGATCTGCTTGGTAGAGCAGGATATCTGCGGCCATCAACACGGGATAGTCGAGGAGGCCGACACCTACATCTTCCCCCTGCTTGAGGGCCTTCTCCTTGAACTGGATCATCCGCTCCAACCAATTTAGGGGGGTAATGCAATTGAGTAACCAGGCCAGTTCACTGTGGGCGCAGATGTGGGACTGGATGAAAATCGTTGACTTGTGGGGGTCAATGCCACAGGCCAAGTAGAGGGCGGCGACGGTGTAGGAGTGGGCAGCTAAGTTCTTTGGGTCGTGGGGCACGGTCATGGCGTGCAGATCCACCACGCAGAAGTAGTTTTCGTACTGATCCTGGCCGGCCGCCCAGTTACGCACGGCCCCCAGGTAGTTCCCTAGGTGGAGGTTGCCGGTGGGCTGGACACCCGAAAGGACGCGGGGCAGGGGCATGGCCGTTACGTGAGGATGGCGCTAGGGTCAGTAGGCATTGTACCGAGTTGGGGAAGGCTTCAACTTCGGTGGCAGCCATGAGGGGGGCCGTTGTCGATGGGTGGAGAGTCGGCCGGCCGGGGATAGGGTTGCTTTTGTTACTAATGACTATCCTCAGTCGTTGATCAATTGGTGTAGAGAGGACTCTAGTGAGATCAAGTCTTCCTGGATTGTTTGCCAGATAATTAATAAACTCACTTGGAAATACTCGTGAATTACAACATTTCTCATGCCCCGCACATCATCCCAGGGAATCTCTAGATGAGCAGACTCTAACTCCGCTGGAATGCACCGTACTGCTTCGCCAATCATTGCAAGGTTATACAGAACTGCTTTAATCTCTGCGGGTCAATTCCCCGCCGCTCTGCGGCGTAACATGGGAGGACGA
>JACYLR010000005.1 GCA_015272465.1 Gloeomargaritaceae cyanobacterium C42_A2020_066 | reverse complement strand
GATGAGGAATCCGGGGGGGTACAAGCTCAGGGGGTGATTGCCCGGAATGTCTGCCCCCAGCCCAGCAACTGGCGGTGTGCAGAAACCCTGTCTGCTTATCTTGCCCGGCATCGGATTGTCGGCATCTATGGTCTGGATACCCGCGCCCTTACCCGGCGGCTGCGGATCCAGGGGGCGATGAATGGGGCGATTTCTTCGGAGATTCTCGACCCGCAGGAACTGCTAGAGCGGGTGCGGCGTGCCCCGGCGATGGAGGGCTTAAACCTGGTGCCTCAGGTCACTACACCGCAGAGCTACGAATGGCAGGAACCGACCGCCGCCGCCTGGGAGTTTCAACCGCCGGCCGGCCTGGCAGAGCCGTTGCGGGTGGTGGCGGTGGACTTTGGTATTAAGCGCAATATCCTGCGGCGGCTGGCCAGCTACGGCTGCCATGTGGTGGTGGTGCCCGCAGATACCCCCCCCGAAACCATTCTCAGCTACGACCCGGATGGCATTTTCCTCTCCAATGGCCCAGGGGATCCGGCCGCAGTGCAGGAGGGCATTGCCACAGCCAAAGCATTGCTGGCGTGCGGCCGGCCGTTGTTTGGCATTTGCTTGGGCCACCAAATCCTGGGTCTAGCCCTAGGTGCCCAGACCTTCAAGCTCAAGTTTGGCCACCGGGGCCTCAACCATCCTGCCGGAGAGGGGGATCGAGTGGCCATCAGCAGCCAGAATCATGGGTTTGCAGTAAATCCCCAGAGCTTGGCAGAAGCCGCCGTGATTACCGCCTGGAACCTGAATGACCACACAGTGGCTGGGTTGCGCCATCCGACGCTGCCGATCTTCTCGGTGCAATACCACCCGGAGGCCAGCCCCGGCCCCCACGACGCCGACCACTATTTCGCAGAGTTTGTGGCGGCTATGCGAACCTACCGCACCCAAACCCGCCCCGCGGTGGGTTGAGCCACACCCAATACCGTTATCCCAATACCGTTATACTGAGTAACCGTATCTGTTAATCCTTGTGCCTGGGGTGAGTGAGTTGCCCTGGAGGTTACTATTTCTGAGCCACTTGCTCTGACCGTTAGCTTGCGCGGCACCCGTGAGGTTCACGGCCACTACCAGGTAATCCATCTGGTGGGCCAGTTGGACGCCTATTCCGAGCAACATGTGCGCCGGGTGTTGGGAAAGCTCATGGAGGAAGGCCCCAGTCACGTCATCCTTGACCTCTCCAAGATTGATTTCCTGGACAGTTCGGGTCTGGGCGTGCTTGTGCAACTGGCCAAGCAGAGTCAGGGGGGCGCTGGGTCGTTTCAGATTGTGACGAGTCCGCGGGTCACCCAATCGGTGAAGATGGTGCGATTGGAGAAGTTCTTAGCCCTCCAGCCCACCCTAGAGACTGCGATTCAACAAATTCCGGCCCCCTAAGCCCGCAGCGCGGTGAGTCAGGTTTCCTCTGGCACTCTGTCCGCAGCGGCTCTGGCCTATTTGGGAGACGCGGTGTACGAGGTCTATGTGCGGCGTCACCACCTGGTTCCCTGGGCCGGCCGAGCCACGTGTCACCGCCGGGTTGTGGCCCAGGTGCGCGCCGAGGCCCAAGCCCACCACCTGCAAACCTTGATGCCCTACCTCACCCCAGCGGAACATCAGGTCATCCAGCGGGGGCGGAATGGGGCCGGCCGGCCGCCCCGCACTGTTGATTGGGCGACCTATCGCCAGGCCACAGCCCTTGAAGCTCTTGTTGGGCATCTGCACCTGACAGACCCGACCCGCCTGGAAACCCTGTTGGGTTTGCTAAACCTGGATCAACCTGTCCCGCCATCGCCCTGAGTGTGATCATGCCCCCCCGCCCTTCACGTCCCTCCCGCCCTGATCGCCCTGGCCGTCCTGATCGGCCCGGCCGGCCCGAACGCCGGTTTGGCCCCCGCCGGGAGCGGCCCAGCCAAGAGCGGGTCGGCCGGCCGCAGCCCCGTACCGTGGCCAAGCCCATTCCCAAAGGCAACCCGGCCCCAGTGCCGCCAGCTCAGGTTGACGCGCCGGCCACCCCAGCCGCTGAAGACTTTACCCCGGAACTGATCTACGGCCGCCATGCAGTGCTCGCCGCCCTGGGTCGTCAACGCAGTCTGAATCGGGTCTGGATTGTACCCAACCTGCGCTACGATCCCCGCTTCCACACCTTGTTGCAGGCGGCGAAAGGACAGGGCACGGTGATCGATGAGGTGGATTATGACCGCCTCAACCAGCTCGTGGGCAGGGTGTCCCACCAGGGTGTGGCCGCCCAAGTGGCCCCCTTCAGCTACACCGACCTTGACGATCTGATTCAGCAGGCCAAAGCCGTGCCAGAGCCTATCCTGGTAGCGGTAGACAGCCTCAACGATCCCCAAAACTTGGGTGCGATCATCCGCACCACGGAAGCCTTAGGCGGCCAAGGGGTTGTCGTGCCGCAACGGCGCTGCGTCGGTGTGACCGGCGCAGTGGCCAAGGTGGCGGCCGGTGCCCTCGAATACCTGCCCGTAACCCGTGTTGTCAACCTCAATCAGGCCCTGGAAACCCTCAAAGCCCAGGGCTTTTGGATCTATGGCTTGGCAACCCAGGGGGCAACCCCCCTTCCCGAAACCCGGATTCAGGGGCCGGCCGTTCTGGTGGTGGGGGCCGAGGACGAGGGCCTGAGTTTGCTCACCCAGCGCCATTGCGATGCTTTGCTGACCATTCCCCTGGCCGGCCACACCCCCAGTCTCAATGCCGGCATGGCCTGTGGCATGGCGCTCTACGAAATCCGGCGGCAGCGTTGGTTAGACAGGCTACACTTACACACCGACGGAGATGGCAGGATAGTAAATAAATCGGGCTAATTCCTATGGTTTAGGATAGGCCCAAGGGTGATGTTATGAAGCTTAAAGATGCTTTTAAGGAAATCCTAACCACCCTGTTGGAGCAGGTGGGTTTGGCTTGGTGGATCGAGATTCGCACGGCAGCCCCCCGATGTACCTACTACTTTGGTCCCTACGCCAATCAAGGGGAAGCCCAAGCGGCTCAGTTGGGCTTCGTCGAAGATCTAGAGGGTGAAGCGGCCCAGGGCATTACCTGCCAAGTGCGTCAGTGCAAGCCCCTAGACCTCACCGTGGATGAGGGATTGAATGGGCTTCCTCCCGTTGGGGCTGTTGGCACCCCCTGATGGGGTCGGATGTTTATGCCTGGCTAGAAGAGCGTTTAGCTACTCTGCGACGGGCCGGTTGGCAACGCCAGTCCCTCACCCTCAGCGGCCGGCCGGGGCCGGTGGTTTTGGCGGGTTCCCAGCGCCTGGTCAACTTTGCCAGTAATGACTATCTCGGTCTGGCCGCAGATCCACGGTTGATAGCAGCCGCCACAGAAGCCCTCAACTGCTGGGGTACGGGCGGGACGGGGTCGCGCCTGTTGAGTGGTGAACGGCCCGTGCATACCGAATTGGAAGCAGCCCTGGCCCAGTGGAAGCAGACCGAGGCGGCCCTGGTGTTCAGCAGTGGGTATGCGGCCAATGTGGGAACTGTGGCCGCCCTAGTTGGCCAGCGCGACTTGGTGTTAATGGATGCCTACAGCCACGCCAGCCTGCGAAAGGGTGCACAGTTGAGTGGGGCCACCACCCTTACCTATGATCATCTCGATTTCACCCACCTGGAGAAGCTGCTGGAGCACCACCGCTGTACCCACCGTCGCGGCCTGATCCTTACGGACAGCGTGTTCAGCATGGATGGAGATGTCTGTCCCCTGCCTGGCCTGCTCGACCTCGCCGAACGCTATGCCTGTATGGTCTTAGTGGATGAGGCCCATGGCACTGGGGTGTTTGGTTCTCAGGGGGCTGGGGTGGCCACCAGTCAGGGCTGTGGCGGCCGGCCGTTGATTCAGGTGGGTACCCTCAGCAAAGCCTTGGGCAGTCAGGGGGGCTACGTGGCTGGCTCTCAAACCCTGATTGACTACCTACGGCACCGGGCCAGTGCGTGGGTTTATAGCACCAGTTTGGCGCCAGCCGCAGCCGCAGCAGCCCTCGCGGGTGTCCAGCTTGCCCAGTCGGAACCCCAGCGGCGGCAGACCCTTTGGGATCGTACCCACCACCTGCACCAGCAACTCCAGCACACCTTCCCGGCGCGACTGCTCCCCAGCGCTTCTCATATCCTCTGCCTCAAACTGACAAATCCAGAGCAGGCCCTGGAGATAGCACCCCAACTCCAGGCCCAGGGGATTTTGGCGGCAGTGGTGCGGCCACCGACGGTACCCACCAGTCGGATTCGACTCTCCCTGATGGCCACCCATAGGCCGGAACACCTCCAGGCCCTGATGAGCACGCTGCAATCGGTACTGCCCCAACCCTGAAACTAGCAAACCTGAAGAAAAAGGCCGGCCGGCCGATCCCATCCTGATCCGCCCGCCACAATGGAGATGACCTTGGGCGACCGCCCCAGCTTTTCTACACCCCAATGGCCCTACGACCCTGGTTAGTACGCCTTGGCCTC
>JACYLR010000192.1 GCA_015272465.1 Gloeomargaritaceae cyanobacterium C42_A2020_066 | reverse complement strand
TGTCCGTGCTTACTGTGGAAATAGAGTGTCGCATTCCTAATCTAATCGGCTATATACCCCAATCGCCTCTCGCTATTGCCCATCCTGCGATCGCCCTTAGCTTTCTGAGACTGATAAGAGAAGCGAACTCTCTGGGGTTACTTAACTTTGGACGAAAACGGATAACTTTGGGGGGCTATCGCTTGTCGGTATAACGGTGAAGTTGTGCGGCGGCAGATAACCTTGAACACCCACCGATAACCTCTGTACCGTCCGCACCAACGCAGTGTTAGGCGGCGTACGGCTCTCAGAGTTGTGCCTGAACATGATGCAGAAAACTATATGGCACTATATATTGAAATTACAGCCAGCAGTTATACTACCTGTAGCGTTATCGCGGCTATCGGGTGTAGTGAAGTAATATACTTTTGGCTCCATTCTACAATAGATAGTACCCTTGACCTACAATCAGTCAAAAGCAAATCTAATGACAGCACAGGTACAACTCGAACAAAACGTCCATGATGCGGTGAAGGCAAGCAAGCCAGAAGTGATGTGGAAGTCTAGTGATGGACTCTCCTGCCTGTACTACGGCGATAGTTTAGAACTCATGGCTTTGCTGCCTGCTGAGAGCGTAGATTGCATCTGGACTGATCCCCCCTATAACCTTTCAAATGACGGGATTACCTGTGTCGCTGGGCGTATGGTTAAAGTAAATAAAGGCGAATGGGATCGTAGCCAAGGTGCTGAGCTAGATCATGAGTTTAACAAAGCTTGGTTGGCTGCTTGCTATCGTCTACTTAAGCCAACGGGCACTATATGGGTAACAGGTACTCTGCACGTATATCCATCAGTTGGATTTGCTATGCAGCAGCTTGGATTTCGCATTCTAAATGACATTATCTGGGAAAAACCTGCTCCACCTCCAAATCTAGGATGTCGCTGTTTTACTCATTCAACAGAGCTAATATTGTGGGCGACTAAGGCACGTAAAGGGAAAGAGCGTTACACCTTTAATTATGAGGAGATGAAGGCTGAAAATGGCGATAAGCAGATGAAAAATGTCTGGCGAATGTCTGCCCCTAGTAAAGCTGAAAAATTTTACGGCAAACACCCAACACAAAAGCCTATTGATCTTGTTTCACGATGTCTTCGAGCAAGTACAAATCCAGGTGATTTAGTTTTTGATCCTTTTTCAGGTTCTTCTACTACTGGAGTTGCTGCTTTGTCACTGGGTCGAGAGTTTATTGGTTGTGAAGCAGATGCAGGTCATATTGAACTATCAATTAAACGATTGAGCAACCCTGTTCAAGTTGAGCCGCCATCTGCATTGAAGCAAGGTCATCTATGGAAAGGGTAGACGCGGTTAGCAGGCTCGCCACGCTGGTAGGTCAAGATCTTCGGCAACTAGCAGATCAATTTAATGTTACGGTTTGGAGCCAAGGCAACAAGAAAAATAAAGGCTGGGCTGGTCACACGATTGAGCGTTATTTAGGCTTGGCTCTCAACTCATCTCGATCCCCCAATTTTGGCAGTTGGGAGTTAAAGCTAGTTCCATTAGTAGCCCGACGAACAGCAGTACTTAGGGTAAAAGAAACGATGGCGATCACTATGATCGATCCCGTAGAAGTTGTAAGCAAAGAGTTTGAGGAAAGCCACCTCTTCAACAAATTACAGAAAATTGTTGTTGTGGCGCGTATCTTCGAGAGTCAGGCAGATGAGCGTTCTCTTGTGCATTCAGTAGCTTCTTTCGATCTTGATAATCCTGAAACTTACGATCAGGTGAAAGCGGATTATGACCTTGTTCGAGAAACAATAAGAACCCAAGGATTTTCAAGTCTTAGCGGCAGAATGGGCAAACTTGTGCAGCCAAGAACAAAGGGGCAAGGTCACGGAAGCACTTCTCGCGCTTTCTATGCTCGCACAGGGTTCGTCGCGCACATTTTGGGAGAGGGCTACTCGATTCCTTTACCCGTTACACCAGAATAAATTTTTCTAGATAATTTTGTGCTATTTATAGCCTGTGTATCCAACAGGCAACTCCCCGCTTGTGCCTTAACAGGTAACTTGAGCTGCCTAACTAGGTGTTATGCGGCGGGCCACTGCATAACACTCCTGGTCTATTAAAGCCTAGAACCTAGAACCCACAACTGCTACAGGCAATGTAGAACTCTTTACCGGGGAGTCAATCCCGGCAGAGCGCTACTTAGAACTGTTACCGTATAACCCGACTTAATGACTTACTCTAGGTCATGCTACATGGTGGTCACGTAGAATTCGAGTTTCTTTGCGTGAAATTCGCATCCGGCTTTTGGATGAGTGACCTGCTCAACATTTAGTCGAGGCATACTCCATCCTTACCTGTGGCATCAGATCGCAACCGCACATCTGCACCAGAGGATGAGTGAGGCCAACCCTAGCAGGCCCCAGTTCAAACAAGGTAGCCCCAGAAGGACATTAGGCGCTCTTGTTGGAGTTCCACTTATGAGAATGGCACTTCTCGCAACTTTATATGAGTTTTCAGAGGCGTGCCAAGGGCAATAGGTGTAATTTCTGGGGGTTCATATCCAAAACAGCCCCTTTCAGGATGCCCAATAAGACTCCTCAAGTACAGTGGGACAGTACTTTGTATTAGCCTGTAAAAACAAGCCTATTCTGGGCGATTTTAGAAAAAACTGTATAGTGGGATACAGGAATAAAGCCCCGGCTAGCACAGTGCCAGCGAGTAGCCCGTGTTTTGCTTCCCAGTCTGGGAACACTCAACCTAGGCCAGGCAAGCCCGCAGATCAGATTGGATTTGCTCTGCATCTAGGTGTTGACCAATCAGCACCAACTGGTTGCCGGCCGGCCGAGCCTGTTCATCCACATCCAGGCTGTAGCGTTTTCCACTCAACTGGAAGATGTAGCGCAGTGTGCTCTGGCTGAAACTCAACAACCCCTTAGCCCGGAAGACCGTGTCCGGGAGGCTGCCTGTCAGAAAGTGCTGAAACTTTTCCAGGTCGAAGGGGCCTTCGCTGAGGAATGAAACCGCAACGAAGCCATCATTCTCTAAATGAGCCGAGTGATGGTGATGGTGTTCATGGGCCTGAAGATCATGGCAGTGATCGTGATGGTGGGGGGCATCGTGATCACGCTGGGTTTGGTGGATCTCTTCCTGGACAAGCTTGGCATAGGTGTCTGGGGTGTTGTAGCCCACATCCAAAATTAAAGGCAGTGCCACTTGGCCGCGCTCTGCATGGAGAATGCGGGATCCCGCTTTGATCTCCCGCAGTCGAGACTCCAGACGCTGAACCGTGGATTGACCGACTAGGTCAGTTTTGTTAAGCAGCAGAATATCGCCGTACATGATTTGGGCCAAAGCGGCTTCGCTGCTGAACAGATCTGGAGCAAAGGCACTGGCATCCACCACGGTCAAAATACTATCCAAGCGGGTCAGATCACGCAGGTCAGTCCCTAAGAAGGTTAGGGCAATCGGCAAGGGGTCAGCAACTCCGGTGGTCTCCACAATCAAATAGTCAATCCGATCCTGCCGCTCTAGAACGTTGTAGACCGCATCGACTAACCTGTCATTAATAGTGCAGCAAATACAACCATTGGAAAGCTCCACCATTCCTTCTTCAATAGCCACCAGCAACTGACTGTCAATGTTGATATCACCAAACTCATTGACCAAAACAGCCGCCCGTAACCCCTGACGATTCGCCAGGATGTGATTGAGCAACGTGGTTTTGCCACTGCCCAAAAAACCGGTGATGATCGTGACGGGCAGACCCCGCTTGGGGATTTCCACCACCGTCGGGTTGGCATGGGGCGATGCTAGGACAACCATTGGGCAACCTCCAGAGCAAAGTAGGTAAGAATCAGGTCGGCACCCGCCCGTTTGATGCTAGTCAGGGTCTCAAAAATGGCAGCCTGCTCGTCAATCCACCCCTGTCGGCCGGCCGCCCGAATCAGCGCGTACTCACCACTGACGTTGTAGGCTGCAATGGGAACTGAAGTCACCTGCCGTAGGCGATAGATTACATCCAGGTAGGCCAGTGCCGGTTTCACCATCACCATGTCCGCCCCCTCGGCCACATCCAGTGACACTTCCTTGAGGGCTTCTCGAACATTGGCCGGATCCATCTGGTAGGTGCACTTGTCCCCAAACTGCAACGTAGATCCTAGGGCTTCCCGAAACGGCCCATAGTAGGCGGAGGCGTACTTGGCGGAATAGGCCAGAATCCCCACCTCTGTATACCCCTGGGCATCCAGGGCTTGACGGATCGCCCCTACCCGACCATCCATCATGTCCGAAGGTGCAACCCAATCGGTGCCCGCAGCGGCCTGGGTCAGGGCTTGCTGAACCAGAATCTCCACCGTCACATCGTTTAGAATGCGGCCCTGGGTGTCTACCACCCCATCATGGCCATGGGTTGTGTAGGGGTCGAGAGCCACATCTGTAAACACCAGTAGCTCAGGCAGAGCTTGCTTGATAGCCCGCACGGTGCGGGGAATGAGGCCATTGGGATTCAGGCATTCCCGGCCGGCCGGGTCTTTCTGATCGGCTGGAATGACTGGAAATAG
>JACYLR010000006.1 GCA_015272465.1 Gloeomargaritaceae cyanobacterium C42_A2020_066 | reverse complement strand
CATTAACTGCGTATTCACCCCGGCCGGCCGTGGAGTTCTCCATATTCTGTATCCCATCACCCTTTTGCGGTAAGGGCCCGTACCGTCAATCTACTCACAGGTTAACGCGACCATTACGACCACGCACTGATTGGATATTGAAGTCAGGGTGGGCTTGGGGAACTGGCCCTAGGTCAACCAAGGGGTCGTAACCCCTGATAATGAAACCAGTCCCCTGCGGCCGGCCGCTTTCCTCGGCCTAGGTTCTATGCTTAGCTCCACCCAGGAACTGTTGGAAACGGCTCAGCGCCATAAATACGCCATTGGGGCTTTCAATATCTACAACCTAGAGGGAGTTCAGGCCGTCATCCGAGCCGCAGAAGCCGCCGACAGCCCCGCGATGCTCCAACTCCACCCCAGCGCCCTGCACTACGGAGGTCTTCCCCTCGTCGCCCTCTGTTTGGAGGCAGCGGCTCAATCCCGTGTGCCCTTTTCCGTTCACTTGGATCACAGCACCTCGGCCCCCGACATTCAAGCAGCCCTGGAAGCAGGCATTCGCTCGATCATGGCGGACGGGTCGCCCCTGGCCTACGACCAGAACTTGGCCTTTACCCAGCGCATGACGACGCTGGCTCACCAGTGGGGTGCGGTAGTGGAAGCGGAGATCGGTCGGATCAGTGGCACCGAAGATGGCCTGACGGTGGCGGAGAAAGAAGCCAAGATGACAGACCCGGATCAAGCGGTTGCTTTTGTAGAGGCGACGGGCGTGGATGCCCTGGCGGTGACCATTGGCAATGTCCACGGCGAATACCAGTCCCCGCCCCGGTTAGACTTTGACCGCTTGGCCCGGATTCGGGAACGCCTTGCCATTCCCCTCGTTCTCCACGGAGCCTCTGGGTTGCCGGAGCAGGACATCAGTACCGCCATCCAACTTGGGGTTTGCAAGTTCAATGTCAACACCGAGGTGCGCCAAGCCTATCTGGGGTTTCTGCGGGCCAGCCTATGCGGCCAGGCATACCAAGATCTCCTGGAGGCGATGGGCGGGGCGGTGGCGGCGATGGAGCAGGTGATTCAGGAGAAGTTGACCCTGTTTGGTTCCGTTGGCAAAGCCTACCTACACCATTCCCCCTACGCCGACATGTTGGCGGGGGCTGGCCGCTATGGCAAAGTCCTGCCTACGGAGCTGACGCGCCTGTGACACCACTGCCCTGGGTGTTTGTGATCGGCCGGCCGCAGACCCGCTATGGGGCACAGCAAAGTTTGCTCACCCTCTTGGCCCACTTAGATCCCAACCGAGTCCAACCGATTGTCATGACCGCGGGGGAAGGCCCGGTGGTGGAGGCCCTGCGGGTCTTGGGCGTTGACCCGGTGATCATCCCCACGGCCGGCCGGGACGCGGGGCGCGGGGCACGGCTGCTCTCCCTGCTGCGGGGTATGGGTTGGGTCTACCGCTGGCTGGGGGATAACCCGGCGGCCGGCCTCTACGTGGATACTTGGTGGGCGTTGCTGGTGGCGGGGGTACCGGCCTCTCTGCGGCGCTGGCCCTTAGTTTGGTACGTGCGGGGCGAAAAACGTGACGTTCATCTGAATACCCTGGGGCTGGCTCTGGCCACGCGTGTGATCACCATTGCTGAGGCGGTGGGCCAGCGGGCCTTCTATCCCTGGCAGCGCTGGCTGTGGGGCCACAAACTCGTCACCCTCTACACCGGCTTTGAGTTGCCCCCCCGGCCGGCCGCATCTCCGGCTGAACTGCGCGCCCAGTGGGATCTCCCCGCGGATGCCCTGACGATTGGCCTAGTCGGTGCGATCAGCCAGCGAAAAGGACACGATCTGTTACTGGCTGCCCTACCCACTATCCTGGCCGCCCATCCCCAGGCGATGCTGGTGTTTGCGGGCGATAGTCCCCCCAGTGAGATGGCCTACCGGGCGACGCTCCAGGCGCAGATCGACCGGCTGGGGCTGGGATCACGGATCGTTTGGACGGGTTTTGTCCAAGACATGGCCTGCCTCTATCCCGCCCTGGATCTGGTGGTATTGCCCTCTCGCTCCGAGGGATTGCCACGGGTGGTTCTCGAAGCCCTGGCGGCCGGCCGGCCGGTGGTGGCCACGGATGTGGGCGGCGTTCGGGAAATCCTCCGGCAACCGGGTCTAGGCTGGATCGTTCCCAAGGATCGGGTCGATGCATTGGCAACAGCCGTGATTGAAGCCCTGGCCACACCGGATACGCCAGCCCTGCAAGCCGCCCGCCGTCAGTTTGTCGCCACTCACTTTTCCATCCCCACCTTTGTCGAGGGCTTCACCCAGATCCTTGAACAGATGCCCCACCGTACCCTCCCTGTTTCTGCCCCCTCCCATGCCCAAGGTTAGTGTCGTCACCACGGTCTACAACGGCCGGCCGTATTTTGAGCGGGCACTGCCCAGCATCCTCGCCCAGACCTATACGGACTTTGAGTACCTGATTGTGGATGACGGCTCCACAGATGGCACGGGGGAAAAGCTGGCCGAGGTCGCGCACCAGGACGCTCGTATCCGCATTCTTTCCCCAGGTCGGCTAGGCTTTGCTGCGGCCTTGAACCACGCCATTAGCCACGCCCAGGGAGAATACATTGCCCGCCAGGACTTCGACGACATCAGCTACCCGCAGCGCCTGGCGCGCCAAGTCAGTTACCTCGACGCGCATCCTGATGTGGGATTAGTGGGGGGGCAGTACATCCGCGAAGATGAACAGCGCGGCGAGCGGTATGTGCGGTTGCCCCCCATTGAAAACCGAGAGATTCGGGCGGCGTTGGTGCGCTACATCCCCTTTGCCCATACCCTGGTGATGTTTCGTCGCGCCGCCTGGGAACAAGTGGGGGGCTATCCCACCGCCACAAACCTAGTGGACTTACGCCTGTGGTTGCGGCTGGCGGAGGCAGGCTGGGGGTTTCACAACATCCCCGAGGTTCTGGGGGAACATCTGATTCACGGGGCCAGTTTTTGGCATCGCACCTTCACCTATCGCCAGCGGCAACGGGATTTTGCCCGGGTGCAACTGGAGGCGATTCGGCGGCTGCACCTGCCCTGGTGGATGGTGGTGTATCCTCTGGGGCGACTCGCCTACAGCTATCTGCCGGATCAGGTGAAACGGTGGACGCGACGCAGCTTGGCGGGGGTGCAGGAACAGGATATGACCGAGCAGCATCCCTGAAAAGGAAACAGCAAAAAGAGGAGCCAGCGAACTAGCCCCTCTCAATCGCTAAAGCGTGGGAATCAGTAACTTGGCGAGAAGCCTAGACCGCCGCAGTGGCTTTCTGCATCTCAGACTTGCGCTTGCGCCAAGCGGCCATGGCACCCGTGAGGGCCACACCCAGAATTTGGGGGGGCACCGGCACATTCCGAATCCTGAAGCTGATGCTATCAAAGGAAACGACTGAAACGCCGGTTCCTGTTGAGTTCTGGAGCGTAATGCCCAGGAAATACTGGAAGGCTGGATTGAGGGCCTGGCTACCACTGAACAGGGTCAGGTTCAAGGGACCACCAATGGAAGCTAGCGTATCAAAGGGAAGGGCAGGATTGGAGGCGAGAACGATGTCGGGAACGGCAGAAACGGCTGGAACTCCTACAGCCCCGACAACCGGCGCAGGCAGGGCGTAGAGCCCAAGCGTTGCATTAGCTGTCCGGCCTGGAGCGATGGTAGCGATGTTCAGGTTATTGAACGTCACCCTTGTCAGGGTTGCACCGGGAGAAAATGTCGGAGAGAGTCCTGAGAAAGCACCCGCAGACTGACCTGCACCTGTGAAGGTAAACAGAGCTTGGCCACTTCCTCCGCCTGCTCCGCCCCCACCAGCAGAGGCATAGCCCAGGCCCACACCACCATTGAGGTTGGTGATCGGGGTGGTAGGGATGGTTAAGGTAATGGCTTGAGCGGGCTTGAGGTCAATGGTTTCGGCAATCGAAGCGGCTGCCAAACCAACGGCTACCACTCCCACCTTGTTCACGATGCCTTGCACAGAATTCTCGAGCTTCATACATCTCCTTACACGTTACGCGCTGAGTCTGGGTAGAAAACACCGTCCGCCAGATTATTACCGGTGCACAGACTTTTGGCAAGGGGGGAGACTCGCAAATTGTCGTGAGAAAGGGGCTTACTCCATCACTACAAACCGAATGTTTTCAGGATGTAACGGAGAACACAATCAAATAAGGGCAAAGACGGTGGAGGAGCTAGCGAACCAGCCCCTCTCGATCTTGAAGCGTGAGAATCTGTGACTCGATGAGAGGCCTAGACTGCCACTGCTGCCTTTTGCATCTCAGACTTGCGCTTGCGCCAAGCGGCCAGAGCACCGGTAAACCCCACACCCAACACCTGGGGAGGTACAGGAACCTGCCGAATACTAATTTCAGCGCCGGAGAACGTAATTGCTGCACTACCAGAACCAACGCTATTCAGCAGTTGGGAGGTGAAGAAGTACTGGGAACCTGCAACCAGGGCTTGAGAACCGCTAAAGAGGGTTAGGTCGAAGGGAGCACCACTGGTTACCAGGGGTAGTGGATTTGGGTAGTAATAAAGATGTAGTGAAATGACTATTAGATGATCAAGAGCTGTTA
>JACYLR010000106.1 GCA_015272465.1 Gloeomargaritaceae cyanobacterium C42_A2020_066 | reverse complement strand
GAATGAACGCCCCGGAGGTGATGTAGCCCTTAGTTACATAAAGCTGGGTAATGGCATCGGCAATTTGTTGCAGTTCCGCCAGATTGAGAGTCTTGCTCAGATAGGGGTCTGTCAGGTCGGCGAAGTCCCGCTGGCCAAAAACGGTGTTCCCCACGACCTGGAACTGCTGGACGGTAACCCCCTCACCACTCGGGAGATCGGGCACGCGGGGTAAGGTGGGCCGCGGTTCAGGGATGGGCAGAAAGTCTGTGGGTGACGGAAAGGCTGGTGTGATTTCAGGGGGGCGGGGTTCGGGAATGATACCGGGGATGCGAGGTGTTTGGGCTTCAGCCGTAGACGGTACTGCCATAGAAGCTAGCAAACAACTCCATACCCCCCGAGCGAGCTTCATAGCTGACGCTCCTGGAGGGTGGGAGAACAGGGTTTCAGAAAGGGTGCTAGGCTCGGGCCAGAGCGAGTATCCGCAGCAATCAGGCGGACTTTGCCCTCCGGGGTGCTGATCAGATGGGTCGCAGGAGCTGGCAGCTCGGCAGACACGACGGGCAATCCTCGCCCACTTGTAGGCTGCGGCGTACCTTCGGGAGACACAGGTACCGGAAAGGAAGAGGACTCATTCAGATCATCGGGATTAGGCGGTAATCCCCCCCGGCCTGTGATCACTAAAGAGGCTTGGGAGCGAGCCTGCGAACTACAGACTGGGGAAATCAACCCTGAAACATCTGCGACTTCGGGATCATTGGTTAGAAGTCGGCCTCCCACATCAGCGACCAAGTTGTTGATATTAACCTCGCCACTAAATTGAGGGCCGAGTTGAGAGAGGGCTGCAATATCATTTGTCCTGTTCGTCCGTAAACTTTCAATATCAGTGACTTGAGTGACAACGTTCATGCCGAAAGTGGCAGTTGTTGTAATATCAATACGGCCGCCAGGGCCACCTAGAGAGTTGGCCAGAATGTCGCTGTTGCCGAATCCAACCAGGAATTGGCCACTAAGCGTAATATTGCCCCCTTGACCACTCTGGGCACTGGTGGATATCAAGGCGTTATTTTTAAGCAGGATCAAGTCTCCAATATTAAGGAAGATGCTGCCAGCTTCAGCCAGACTAGAGCTTTCTGTAGAGATGCCGGCGCCATCTGAGATCCGCAACGTGTTCGTCGTAATCGTGACGCTGCCCCCTGCTCCCGACGCTTCTTCACTCGCCTCACTACCAATACCGCTGGGAAGTCGGCCGGCCGTGCTCTGTCCCGAAAGCTCAACTGCACGAGCCTGCACTGTTATTGAACCTGCATCGCCTTGACCAAAAGTACTGGCAGAAATAGCACCCCCACTTGAAACATTGAGGAACTCTGCGGTGATGGCAATGCTTCCCCCACTGCCAATGGCCTCTTCTCCCACTTCACTACCAATGCCACTACGGAGGTTTCCGCTTTTACTGGTTCCCAGGATTTCTAAAACTCGGGCATTAACAACTACAGAACCTGCATCACCTTCAGAGATAGTACTTGCCGAGAGTAATCCTCCTTTAAGGATTTTAACCGTATCGGAATTAATGGTAACGTCACCTCCATCTCCAACAGCACCCTCCAGGACTTCGCTGACGATGGCGCTGCGAGCCAGTTCGGTCACCGTAGTACCTGAAACCTCAACCAGCCGAGCATTGACGAAAACTGAACCAGCATCCCCCACCCCAATTGTACTAGCCGAAACCAAGCCTCCATCGAGAATTTGAAGCGTATCAACCTCAAGTCTGACACTACCGCCATCTCCAGTTGCCCCAGGATTGACATCACTCCCAATAAAACTTCTGATGCCATTACCTCGAGTACCACGCACCTCCACATCTTGAGCGTCAACTGAAATTGAACCGGCGTTTCCTTGGCCAAAAGTGTCTACAGAGATGGCACCACTGTCTAATACTGATAAGGAATCGGTTTTAATCAGAATACTGCCACCATTTCCCGTTGCCTGGTTGCCAACTTCACTGCCTATACCACTACTGAATTGGCCATCAGCGCTTGCTCCTCTGATCTCAACGTGCCGAGCATCAATAGCCACAGAGCCGGCATCACCACGGCCCAAAGTACCGGCAGAGAGTACGGCACCCCCAGTCACTGAGATGAGGTCGGCGGCGATAGATACCCCTGATGCCCGACCATCTCCCACCGCACCCTCTCCAATTTGACTACCTAAGCCACTGCGAAACTGCCCATCAGTACTTGTTCCAGAAATCAGAAGTTGACGCGCCTGAACCTCAATTGAACCGGGATCACCTTCTCCGAAGGTGCTAGAAGAGATTACCGCCCCCCCTGTAATGGAGAGCGTATCTGTCGTGATCAAGATATTGCCGCCATTGCCCACAGATCCAGGCACAACCTCACTACCGATGCCACTCCGAGATGCACCATCAGCACTTATGCCTGAAATATCAATCAGACGAGCGTCAAGGGCAATAAAGCCTGCGTTGCCGACCCCGCTTGTTGCTGACGAGACCAAGGCTCCATCAGCAACCTTAAGCAAGTCGGCTTTGATCAGAATGTTTCCACCATTACCCTTGGCCTCTTGGCCAACTTCACTAGTGATGGCACTACGGAATAGTCCACTAGCGCTTGAACCTCTAACCTCAACACTATCAGCGTCGATAATCACTGAACCCGATATCGCAGAGCCATCTTTACTGGTAGAGATAGCAGCACCATCCGTGACCAGAAGTATCTCAGAGGAGATGGAGATATCTCCACCTGCTCCTGTAGCTTGCTCCCCTGATTCGCTCCCTATACCACTGCGAAACTGTTCATCTTTGCTTGTCCCTGAAACTTGTACTTGTCGGGCATTGATAATGACTGATCCCCCCTGCCCTGCACCATTGATGTCTGCTGAAATAGCTGCCCCATCCTTAACAATAAGGGTTTCCGTATTTAAGACCACATCTCCGCTATTTCCAGCCGCTCCTGTACCGACCAGGCTCACTATGGCACTCCGAGACTGACTGCTAACACTCGTTCCTGAAACCTCAATTCCACGGGCTGTGATTTCAATCGCTCCAGCAGCGCTAGCTCCCAAGGAACTGGTCAGGATAGCCCCCCCACCCTTCACCTGTACCGAGTCAGCGGCAATTACAATATCTCCTCCTCTGCCTAGGGAGCCTCCTCCGGCAATGTTGGCAACTAAACCTTGGTCGATGGAAACCCTATCAGTTGCCTGTAACTTGATATCACCGGCCTGTCTCCCTTCTGGGCCTTGACCAGAAAGTAACCCGCCGACTAATGCGCTCTCGCCGCTCAACGTAATATTTCTACCCTGAACCTGAATATCTCCTTCACCGCCGCCCGCAACCCTGGCAATAGTGCCCAATCCTGGCGACTGTCCTTCAGTAATTTCAACATTGCGGAAATCCGATAGTCCACGATAGTCCAGGGCATAGCCCATATCTGTTAAGTCCAATCCGACAAGACCTTCGTGGACACTACCGACTTCTATGCGCCCGCTGGTGGCTTCCAGATATCCTCCCTTGAGTAGGATATCGCCGCCCAGTAACCCCAGAGTCCGCCCCTCCTGGACAACGAGTCCACCTAAGCCCGCTTCAAAGCCCGGAAGACCAAACTGCTTGACTTCGATGCGGCCGGCCGGCCGGTTCATTTGCAAGCCGATGGGCACGTTGACGGCCAAGAGGGGAGCACTCACATTAGGGTTGATGGCGCTGAAAACAGCCCCATTATCAAATAAGACTCCAGTAGCGGTACTAGCCAGGAACGAACCCCCAAGCTGAAGACGAGCATTGGGGCCAAATGTAATACCCGATGGATTGATCAGGAAGAGATTAGCGGTACCGTTAGCAGCGATCAGGCCATCAATGTTTGACGCGCTACCCCCTGTAACTCGCGTCAGAATATTGCGGATTGATTGGGCATTATTAAAAAGGACAGTTGTATTCGTTGGAACCGAGAACTGAGAGAAGCTGTGAAAGAGGTTCTGCTTAACCTGAGTTCCGCCATCAATTCTGAAGGCAGAACCTATCTGATTAACGATTGTATTTTGTGGCAGCGTTGCATCAGGTACAACTTGAGATCTAGCACCACCCCAGAAACAGCTTATCGAGATCACGGCTCCGATGGGAGGAATCCAGTGACGGAAAGTTATGGGTGGTCTCCAATCATTTTTCATCGCTGTCTTCATGGCAAAAGGGTCACACCTAGCAAGTTGAATAGCTCCGGAGACGTCCTCAAACTTACATGACGCGGGCAACAGGCTAGAGTCTAAGTAATGTCAACCCTGGCGTCAAGTTTCAAGCGCCCACCAGCACCGATATAGGTGACGCTCCACCTTCCGTTTCCAGTACTAGAGGGAGGATGGAATAGGTAAGCCTTGACGATAACAGGTTCTGGGTGAGCCAGGTATGTCAATGCCATGCCTTGAGTGGTGCAAGGGCTGGCTGCCCAAGGTACCTGGGATGAGCTAGAAATGCGTTGAGTAGCACTCGTACACAGTGAGTCAGTGAACCGCACCACAGGTGGCATTAGCCGCGCCAACGACTCCTGGGTCTGGGGCCGGCCGGCCGTGGGCTTGCTCGAGTGCTCGCTCTAGGATGACCAACCCTGCTGCCGCTGTCT
>JACYLR010000030.1 GCA_015272465.1 Gloeomargaritaceae cyanobacterium C42_A2020_066 | reverse complement strand
ACCCGGATGTGGTTTGTCTGGTGGATAACTGCTATGGCGAGTTTGTCGCGACCTCCGAACCCACCGCGGTGGGGGCAGACCTGATCGCTGGGTCCCTGATCAAAAATCCGGGGGGCACGATTGTTCCCTGTGGCGGCTATGTGGCCGGCCGGCCGGAGTGGGTGGAGGCAGCGGCCTGTCGCTTAACTGCCCCAGGGATCGGTTCCCACGGCGGAGCTACTCTGGAGCACAATCGCCTCCTCTATCAGGGCCTGTTTCTGGCTCCCCAGATGGTGGGGGAAGCGCTCAAGGGAGGGCTGTTGGTGGCTGAGGTTTTCAGTCGGCTGGGTTATGCCGTTAACCCGATGCCCGGCTGGCCGCGCCACGATGTGATCCAGGCGATCCAACTGGGTAGCCCGGCGCGGCTGATCCAGGTGTGCCGCGTTTTGCAGCAGCATTCGCCGGTGGGGTCGTACTTAGACCCAGTGCCTGGGGAACAGCCCGGTTACGACAGTGAACTAATGATGGCCGGGGGGACATTTATCGACGGCAGTACTTCGGAGTTGTCGGCCGATGGGCCACTCCGGCCGCCCTACACCCTCTTTTGTCAGGGGGGAACCCACTGGACGCATTGGGCGATTGCCCTGGAAGCCCTGCTGCCCACGCTGCACGCTTAGACGGCCGGCCGAACAGTCTCCGTCCGGCTCTCAAGTGCTAGCCAATCACCTCTGCCAGAGGTTTCCACTCGAAGGATCGACTACTGGCAATTTCCACGACCACCTTCACCTGGGGTTGGCGGCGAGTCAGTACCGTCAGGTAGGTCAGTTCCTGGCGGGAGAGCACCTTGCCCTCAATGATCCAGAGCACCAGCCCCTTGGACTTGGGGGGCAGCGCCGCCAGGTTGTAATCCACCAAGGGAGGGAAATAGTAGACCTCACCCACGGCCGCGGCTTGGCCAATGGTGTGTTTGCCCAGATGCGGTGGGCGGACACCGTGGAAGCGGGTCAGATACGCCTCCAAATCCCCCAGCCCACGGGCGCTGAAGTGGAGCGTCCGATAGCCCGCTGCCCGGAGGCGGCGTTGATAGCGTCCCTCATGGCCCCCCTCAGGGGGAACGTAGGCTGCTAACGCACCTGACCGTCCCAGATCGTCAACAAATTTGTTACCGGTAATAACGAGGCTCATGACCGCAGGGCACCCTAGGACTGGCATCGTCCTGAGCTTAGCAGAGTCCTGGCGAGGGGGGGAGGTCTGGCGGGGGTAGTCCCTATTGAGTTCTAAATGAAGGGTAAAAGCATGGTTTATCAAGCACAGCGGCCGGCCGTGGGGGTGGCACTGGGGGCAGTTCACGGTAAAGTAGCCCTGAGGACATCCCGCAGGACTGGGTTGACCATGCTCGATTTTCAGGAACAGTGCCGGGAGTGGGCCGGAGGATGCCGCTACGCGCTGGAACTCGGTAGTTTGGTGCATTCGGGTGAGGACGCCCGGACGCTGATGCGCGTCATTTGTGGACTGTGGTACCGCGGTCTGGGGATGGATGAGGCAACCATTACCCGCGCTGCATTCATCTATGGGCTGTTGACCCGCTGGGAGTCCTGGACCCGCCACGAGGCCGAGGAATGCGAGCAGGTGGTGCGGGGTCTGGAGTTGGAACTACAGCGGTTGGAAACTGACGTTAAGGGCGATCACGTGGGCTGCTCGCGAGAAACCCTGGAACTCCTGATCAAAATGCTGGCCAGTGGTGTCAGTGGTCACATTGACGATATGGGCTAACCCGGTCGTTTCCCAACACCTTAGGATTCGGGCCGGTACCCCAGTTCCGCCAGTTGGTGGCGCGAATGCCGCCAGTGGGCTTCAACCTTGACGAAAAGTTCCAGATAAACTGGGCCGTCTAGGAGTTGCTCGATGGCGGCCCGTGCCTGGGTGCCCACGGTACGCAGCATCTGCCCCCGTTTGCCGATCAGAATGCCCTTCTGGGAGGCGCGCTCCACGACAATGGCCGCCAGAATGCGGGTGATCTTGGGGGTGGTTTCCATCAACTCGACAACCACGGCGACCGAGTGGGGCACTTCCTGGTGGGTGTGGTGCAGGATTTGCTCCCGGATCAGTTCGGCTATGATGAACCGTTCCGGCTGATCGGTGACCAGGTCGGGGGGGTAATAGTAGGGGCCGGCCGGCAGGTGCTGGGTGAGGCGCTCCACCAAGTGATCCAGCCCAACCCCGGCCAAGGCGGAGAAGGATACCCAGGGCCAATCGGGGCCGAGGGCCTGGTAGCTGGCCAAGACTTCCGGGCGGGGGGCTGCTGGGGTGTCAGGCTCTAGGGGGTCAATTTTGTTCAAACCGAGGACAACCGGGAGGCCGGCCGGCCGCAGCAGTTCGGCAATGTAGGTATCCCCCCGGCCGGCCGGAACCGTGCCATCCACGACCAGTAGCAGCACGTCCACTGCCTGGATCAGGCCGAGGGCATTGTTGACCAGGATTTCTCCCAGGGGATGGTGGGGTTTGTGGATGCCGGGGCTGTCCACGAGGATGATCTGGGCGGTGGCGGTGGTGAGGATGCCCCGCAGACGGTTGCGGGTGGTTTGGGCGACGGGGGACGTGATGGCAATTTTCTGGCCGATCAGGGCGTTGAGCAGAGTCGATTTGCCCACATTCGGCCGGCCGAGGATGCCCACAAATCCAGAACGGAAGTCCGGCGGTGGGGTGGGAATGGGCGTCAAATTGAGTTCGAGATCAACCACACAAACCTGGAGCGAGGGTAGAGTTTTGATCATAGGCGGTGGCTAGGAACCCGATGATCAAACTGGCAATTGGGGTGACGGTAGCCTGGACGGCCTGGCTCTGGGGCTTGGGCTGGCTGGGCGAGACCTGGTTGGCTCCCGTTCTGGGCAGTGGTCAGGTGGCCGGCCTGCTGCTGATGGGGTTGGGGCTGCCCCTGGGTGCCCTGGGCTTGGCGACCCTAGGCCGGCGCTGGGGGTTGGGTGCCAACCAATGGGACTACCACTGGTCTCTGGGGGCGATCACGGCCGGCCTGGCGGGGGGTGTTCTCTACCTGGGTCTGTTGCCCCTGCTCAGTGGTCTGGGTCTGAAGGGTCTGCCCTTGGCCTTGCCGGATTTACCGATTTCGGCGCGGCCGGCCGGTTCCCTGGGGTTTCTGGTGATTGCCGTTAATGGAGGTCTGGCCGCCTGGTGCGATGAGTGGATGTGGCGGGGGATGGTGCAGTCTGCCCTGACGCGGGTGGCCACCATGACCGTGGGCCTGTTGGGTACCATGGCCGTGTTTAGCCTCAGCCAAGCCCTGATCAGTGGGGTGTCCAACCAGTGGTTCGACTGGCTGGTGCTCGGCTTTTTCCTGGGTGCCCTGCGGGTGCGCTGGGGAACCAGCAGCAGCACGGTGGCTCGTATCCTGATTAACACGGTTGCTGCCACATCCTTGGGCACTACTGGCTGAGGTGTTCCCCTGGGCAAAAACTTTCTCGGACTGATCGATGTCAAACCTAGAGCGAATTGAAGCAGCAATTCTTTCACTGCCACTCAATGAATTTGAGAAGTTGAGGCTGTGGTTCCTTGACTTGGATCATGAATATTAGGATGAACAGATAGAGAAAGATATTGAAGACGGTAAATGAGAAGCGTTTGCTCAAGAGGCAATCGCCGAGTATGACGCGGGGCACTGTCGCGGAATTTGATGCACTACACGACGCACTGATCTGCTGGAGCCTGCCCCGGCTCTAAAGCATCGCCTTGGCCAACGCCTGGGGCTAACGGATTGGGATCCTGCCCTTACTGTGCTGCGGGCTATGGATCGCGTCTGGCAGACCCTCGGCCGGCCGGGGGTGGAAATTGCCTATCTCTATCGGGATGAGGCCCGCCGGGAAATGACCTGCCTGCTGCGCCTCACACCGGGGGCGTCACTCCCCCACCACCGCCATGCGGATTGTGAGGAGATTTTCATGCTGGAGGGCGATCTGGAGTGCGATGGCCAAGTCTTCCAGGCGGGAGACTACCTGCGTTCAGCCCCCCACACCGACCACATGCCCTCCAGTTGCCAGGGGTGTGTGGCCTACGTCCGCACCTCGCCTGATAATGAGTTCCTGCCCGGCCTGGCTCTCCACTGATACCCTGGTTTTCCAGGGCAGCAGACCTGCTAGGGTGAGGGAGCAGCCCAACCCCAGAGGTGGGTCTACGATCCTGTTTGCCCACGGAACTTTCCCCGGAATCCTGTGTCCCCCGACCCTCTGCCTTCCTCCTCCCACGCTGCGGCCCCGGTCTGGAAACGGCCGGCCGTCCAAGCCTTTTGGACCAGCCTGGGCACGGTGATGCTGGCCGAAATGGGGGACAAAACCCAGGTCAGTACGCTGCTGATGACCGCTCAATCCGACCACCCCTGGACGGTCTGGGTGGGAGCCGTGGCCGCCCTAGTAAGCACCAGTCTTCTGGGAGTCGGGGTAGGCTGGTGGCTGGCCCAGCATCTCTGGGAGCGCACCGTAGCCCTGGGGTCGGGATTCATTTTCCTGGGCGTGGCCCTCTGGTTACTGTTGGATATGGTGCACAGCGCGCCGGGGTTGGGGCTATGGATTGGCAACTTCTAGGGGTCACGTTCCTTACCGTATTTCTGGCAGAACTGGGGGATAAAAGCCAGTTGGCCACCATAGCCCTGAGCAGTCGCTGCCAGACCCCGTGGGTGATTTTTGCGGGCACCACGACGGCCCTGATCCTGGTGACAACCCTGGGCGTGGGACTGGGGCACGGATTAGGGAATGTGGTGTCTCCCCTGGCCATGAAGGGACTCGCTGCCCTGGGGTTTCTGGTGCTGGGGCTGAAAACGCTGATCTCGGCTTGGCGGCCGGCCGGCCTGGAGGCTGGTCAGGCCAATTTGGCACTCCCCAAAGATCAGTGACGGCTGCGCTCCAAACCTGCCTCACTGAGTGCTCGGTACCAGACCGCGCCCCGCCGTTTAGGGAAGATACTTCAGGCAGCCTTTGCCCATGGGCCGAGTTGGGAACCTGGCTGGAGGATTAGCGGTAGAGGAAGCTCATCAGGCTAAACTCATTGACCCGGTTCCAGGCGTAGACTTGGCGGCGGAAGGTGCCCCAGGTGTCGTAAATCTGCCTGAAGGTACTATCCTGGGCGCTGCTTTCCGCTAGGAGTTCCTGGGTGATCCGTTCGGCGGCCTTGAGGATGTCGGGACTGTAGGCAATCAGGCGCGTCCCCCCCTTGGTTAACCGAGCCAAGGCCGCCTGATCTTGGGCATTGTACCGGGCACCAATCCGCAGGTTTAGGGCGGTGGCCGCCACCTCCAGGGCGGTTTGGTACTCGGCGGGGAGGGTTTCCCAGGCTTTTTGGTTAATCAGCAGGTCTAGGGTTGGCCCCGGTTCCCACCAGCCAGGATAGTAGTAAAACTTGGCGGCCCGATTGAGTCCTAGAGTTTCGTCATCATGGGGCCCCACCCATTCCGCCGCATCCACGGCCCCCCGATCTAGGGCCAGGAATAGCTCACTGCCGGGCAGCACCTGAACATTGACCCCCAGTTTGGCCATCACTTGCCCCCCTAGACCGGGAATCCGCATCTTGAGGCCGGCCAAATCCTGAAGGGAGCGTACCTCGCGCTTAAACCAGCCGCCCATCTGGGCACCGGTGTTGCCGGCGGGAAAGTAGGTCACGCCAAAGTCGGCGTAGACCTTGCGGATCAGGTCAATGCCGCCTCCGTTGTAGAGCCAGGCATTTTGCTGAGGGGCCGTTAATCCAAAGGGGATGGTTGTGGCAAAGGCCAGGGCGGGGTTCTTGCCGATGTAGTAGTATGCGGCGGTGTGGCCACACTCGATGGTGCCGGCCTGCACGGCATCGAGCACCTGGAGTCCGGGCACAAGCTCCCCAGCGGCGTAGGGGGTGATCAGAAACCGGCCCCCGGTCATGGTCTTGACGGCTTCAGCAAGGGTTCTGGTGCCCCCAAACAGGATGTCTAGGGAGGGGGGCCAACTGGTGGCCATCCGCCAGCGCACCGTGGGGAGGGCACCCCCGGCCGGCCGCTGATTGGCCGACTGGGCGCAGGCACTGACCGTGGCACCGGTGACCACGCCGGCCGTAGCTTGAGTGACAAAACGACGCCGCTTCATAGGGGAAAGGGGAATGATCCGGTTGAGGGTGAAGGAAAAGGCCGGGGCATCAGGATTATTGTCAGGGGTCTGGGCCTTCTTGGCGATGGTGAGTTGGGAGGCAGGCCCCACCTTGGCCCAAAATTCGTCTCCCGTCTGTGCCCAGGATTTACCCCAGACGCTTGAGGCACTGTTCAATCGGCCGGCCGAGGGCCGTACCCGTTGGGGTGCCCTGGTGCAAACGGAGGCAGAAACCCCCACCACCCTCTACGACCGGGCGGCGGCCCGCTACTTTTTGCCGGCCTCGACGACCAAACTACTGACTACGGCGGCAGCCTTCCTCCGCCTTGGCCCGGACTATCGGGCGCGCACGGTGCTCTACCGGGAACCCCCCACGACCCTGCGTCTGGTGGGCGGTGGTGACCCGACCCTGACCCAGTCTGACTTGGAGCGCATGGCTGCGGCGGCCGGCCGGGCCGGGGTGCGGCGGGTGGAACGCCTGATCCTAGATACCCACCAGTTCCAAGGCCCCGCCTGGCACGATCAGTGGGCCTGGCAAGACTTTGTGGAGGTGGCCGTGGCCCCGGTGCCGAGCCTGATCCTGGATCGCAACCAGATCAGCCTTACCCTGACGCCTCAGGCGGCCGGCCGGCCGTTGCGGGTCACGGCTTCCGATCCCCAGGCTCCTGAAGTCCGTGCTCTCGTTAACCAGACCCAGACTGTGGCTGCCGGTGCCGATACGGTGCAAATCTATCGCGAACCCGGCCGGCCGGCCATTTTGCTGACGGGGGAACTGCCGGTTACCCAACCGCCCCTTACCCTAGACCTCGCCTTGGCCGATCCGGTTGCCCTCATCGGTCAGCGGTTGCAACGGGCACTTCAGGCCCAGGGCATTCGGGTTGAACGGGTGCAAATCCTCACCACCCCCGCGGCCGGCCGGGGGGACGTGCTGGCTTTCAAGGACTCACCGCCCTTGGTGGATTGGGCTACGACCATCAACCAGGCCAGCGACAACCTCTACGCCGAGACCCTGATCCGACAGTTGGGGGTGGGATCATCGCTACCGGGCCAGACGACCCTGGCGGCCGGCCTCACGGAAGTACGGCGTGTCCTGGCGGAGCAGGGGGTTGACCCGACTCACTACCGCCAAGCCGATGGATCGGGCCTCTCTCGCCATAACCTCATCAGTCCCGCTGCCCTCGTGGGTACGCTGCAAGCGATGGCCCGGACGCCCTATGCCACAGCTTTTCGCCAGTCCCTCGCGGTGCCCGGTGGCCCTGGTACCCTGACCCGGCGTCTGGTGGATACGCCCGCGGCCGGCCGGGTGGCCGCCAAAACAGGCACCCTGGCGGGGGTGGCTACTCTGGCGGGCTATGTGCGGCCGGCCGGCCATCCCCCCTTGGTATTTGCGTTCCTGGCTAACCAGTCGGATCAACCCAGCGCCCGTCTGCGCCAGACCCTCGATCAGGCAGTGGTGATCCTCAGCCAACTCCAAGTCTGCAATTGAGACGGGTTTCCCCTAAAATAGGACTCTGGCTGTGGTGCGGGCATAGTTTAGTGGTAAAACTACAGTCTTCCAAACTGTTGATGCGAGTTCGATTCTCGCTGCCCGCTTCAAAGGCTACAAACCCGACAGCACCGTACTCATAGGCTTTAGAGGCTAATTTGCACCCCCTGATCAGCGCCTTGTAATCTGCGCTATTTTGGCGAAAATAGCCAACAATAGGCGAAATGGCAACCTGATTCGGGCCGATAGATGGCCGGCAAAAAGTTTTACGGTATAGCGATACCGCAACGAATAGGGCGAAGGTACTCAACCAAAAGCTGGGGACTCCGGGGAATGGGAGACGCCCAGCTTATCTATCTAGAGTTACAACGTGTTAGCGTGACCCAGCCTAGACGGCGGCATTGGGTGCTATGGAAACGGCGCGCCGAGACTTGCGGGCCGCCAGGGCACCGGAGAGCAGCAGACCCAACACCCCTGGGGGTGCGGGAACGGGTACGCCGACTGCTGAGATGGTGCCAGTGGTTTGGCGAACACCGTCACCAAAATTATCCCCATAGTTAGCAATAACCCCTATGGTGCCACCGGCATTGGTCAGAGGGATGTCGAAGAACTGGTCAAAAAGATTGTTATCTGGCCCTAACACCAGCGACGAACTATCGCCAAAGAATATATCGGAATCCGTAAACACACTCGGAAAGCTATAGCCCGGCACCCCATTGGCAGGGATGGGATTATCCACGATGATGCTGATGTTGCTGTAGGTGTTGGTATCGGCATCGTAGTCAAAGCTGCCCACAGCCGTGGTGCCATCGACAAAGTTAAAGCCACTCAGCGTCCACGTGAGCGAGATGGCGGCCGCAGGGCGAACATCCATCACCACCCCCACACACCCCACACCGATGGCCACGGTCAACAGTGACCGTTTTAGTGCCAAGGTCATGACTCGCTCCTTAAGGCTTAAAGATTTATACCACTACCAACTGAGCACGGTTATATCACCCCTCCCCCCCCGGCACGTCAAGGTCGAGAACTGTGCAGAACTACGCTCCATCTTGGGTTATAGCCAGATTGCTTTGGCTTGACACACGTCCAGTACGTAAGCCTCTGAACCAAAAAGGGGGCTGTTGCACCTACATCTTTGAACCTGATGTGTCAATCTAAGCTGGAGTAGCTGTAACTCATTAGGATGAACGTCCGGGGTTGGCTACTCAGCCATTGGCTTTCAGGATAGGCCCCTATACTCTGTCAAGCTTAGGTGACTGGCGATCAATCGGGCACGCCTCCCCAGGTTTGACGTGTTCCTGCCCAGCATGGCGTCAATCTGGGTTGGCTATCTCCCAACTGCGCTCGGCTGCGACGGGGAAACGCCAGCCGATCCCAAAGGCCCGCTCGCTAACCTTGAGAACCGGGGCAGCTTGGCGGCGCTTAAATTCGGCCCGTGCCACCCACGTCAGGACTTGGGCGACGGTTGGGGCCTCAAACCCGGCGGCCACAATCTGCTGGGGTGTTTGGTGATCCAGCAACAGCCGGTGCAGGATGGCATCCAGGGTGGAATAGGGCGGCAAGGTATCTTGATCAGTCTGGCCGGGCCGCAACTCAGCGCTGGGGGCCTTGGTCAAAATCGCTGCGGGAAACACGGCCGGCCGCTGCTGATTGCGCCAGGTGCACAGTTCGTAAACCTGGGTTTTCCACAGGTCGGCGATGGGAGCCAGGGCCCCACACATGTCTCCGTAGAGCGTGCAATAGCCGACGGCTAGTTCAGATTTGTTGCCCGTTGCCAGCACCAGGCAACCCAACTGGTTGGCGAGGGCCATCAGCAGATTGCCGCGAATCCGGGCCTGAATATTTTCGGCCGTCACGCCTAGGTCTTTGTGGCTGAATACGGGACTGAGGGTGTGCTCGTATTCCGCCATCAGGGCTTCAATGCCCAGGGTCATGGTGGGCATGCCCAGCCGGCCGGCCAGTTCCTGAGCATCGGCCACTGAACCTGATGAACTGTGGGGAGAGGGCATAAGTACCCCTAGAACCTGGGTAGCCCCCAGGGCCTCGGTTGCCAGGGCCGCCACCAGCGCCGAATCCACGCCCCCGCTGAGTCCCACAAGGGCCTGCTGAAAGCCGCTTTTGTGAACGTAATCCCGAATCCCGGTGACTAGGGCCTGCCAGAGTTCGGCCAGGGGGGTGTCCAGGGGAGCCGGTACTGGCTTATCCACCCAGCCTCGGCCGGCCGCTAGGCTGACCACTCGCAACTCTTCGGTGAATCCTGGACAGCGGGTCACCAAGTCACCACTGCTATCCAGCACCAAACTATGGCCATCAAACACTAGGTCATCATTGCCCCCCACCTGATTGACGTAAACCAGGGGCACTTGATAGCGCTTGGCGCAGTGACCGAGCAGGCTCTCCCGCAGCTTTTGCTTGTCCTGGGTGTAGGGTGAAGCCGAAAGATTGATCAATAGATCAATACCCCGGTTAGCGAGATCAGCCACGGGATCAAGGCCGTAGCGTCGGCCGCTCCAAAACTCAGGGTCATTCCATAGGTCTTCACAAATCGTGATCCCCAGCCGCAGGCCCCCCAACCGCAGGATCCCATTGGGCGGCCCACTCTGGAAATAGCGCTCCTCGTCAAACACGTCGTAGTTGGGCAGGAGCCGCTTGTGAAAAGTTTGGCGAATCCGACCTCCTTGCACGTAGGCCACGCTGTTGTAGAGGGGCTTCTCCCCCTTCTGCCACCAGTCCGGATTGGGCAGAATCGTTCCCACCAGGGCACCCACTTGGGTGGGCAAGTCCTGGGCAAGCTGCACCAGCACGGTTTGGGCGCGGGCGACGAAGTAGGGTTCGAGCAGCAGATCGCGGGGGGGATACCCACAGAGGGAAAGCTCTGGCGTAATCAGAAGCTGAAGCCCCTGGGGCACGCCCTGTTTGGCGAGGTCGAGGATGCGCTGGGCATTGCCTTCCAGGTCACCCACCACGGGATTGCATTGTCCCAAGCCCATGACCAGGGGTGCTGACGGTGGGGCCATGACTAGACAAACACGAGGGGTTGATTCTGGTAAGGCTGGAATGCCTCGCGGTCAAACCGGTAGAGAGTGGCCGGCCGGCCGGCCCCACGGCAAATCTTGTGGCCCGTGTCCACCAGAAAGCCCAGCTTCAGCAGCCGGGTGCGGAAGTTGGAATAGTCCGAGAACTGCGGCCCAAGCACGAGGGTATAGACCTGATAAAGTTCGTTGAGCGTAAACTCCTCCGGCAGAATATCGAAGGCCACCGGACTGTACTCCAACTTATTGCGGAGACGACGATAGCCGTAAGCGACAATCTGCCGATGATCCCCCACCAAAGGGGGGAGGGCCTGGACAGGATGCCAGGTCACGGTTCGGTGCTCTTGGAGGAGCGTGGTGGTTTGGAGGCGGACGAGGGCAACGTAGCTGACCGCCAGGTAACGCTGGTAGGGGGTTTCCCGGCTATCCCGACCGGGGCCACCAAAGGTGTAGAGTTGCTCAAGGTAGAGGTTGTCCACCCTCAGGGTCTGGCGGAGTACCCGATCAGCAGCTTGCTCCAAACTTTCGGCCGCTTGAATCTCTGCGCCCGGCAATTGCCACCGCCCGCAGCCGGTTTCTCCTAGCAGAACCTGGAGGTTATCGGCGGTGATATCGATGGAAAACACCACAATCTCGACCCCCACCTGGAAGGGGATCACCCGATTCAGGGTGGTGGAAGGGGCAGCCACGGCTGGGTTTAGAGGGAGATTGCCTCGATTATAGGCCGGTGCTTGGTGAGTCTCTGGGGGGCTGCTCCTATCGGTGAGCTACGCTAAAGCGGCTTTGTGGGCACGGCCGACCAGTTGGGGACGCACCAGGGCGGGTAGGGGGGCTTCGAAGGCCGTGTAGTTAACCGAGGCAAATCCGGCCTGCTCCACACTGCGGCCCGTTTCCCGGTCGGGACAACAGCCGTCAGCCAGGCAACGCCACAGGGGTTTGAGTCGTTTCTGCCAATGCCATAGCCGTGTCTGGGTCGGTGCCGCCACATGCTCGAGGAAATGAAAGGTACCGCCTGGCTTGAGCACCCGTAGCACTTCCTGAAGGACTTGGCTGGGATTGCTGACGGAGCAGAGGACAAGGGTACTGACAACGGCATCCACGCTGGCATCCGCGAGGGGAATGGCCTCAGCCCGGCCGGCCGCCAGTTCCAGGTGAAGTCCGTGGGTTTGGGCGGCCTGCTTCAGGTAGGGGTACATGTAAGGATTCGGCTCTAGGGCAATCCAGGTGCTGCCCGGGGGGTAGTAAACCGCATTGGGGCCAGTCCCGGCGCCCAGTTCCAGGATGCGGCCGCCAATCCCGGCAAAGAGGTCGTGTTTGTGGGGAGCCACCGCCTGTTCGTAGTCGGCCATGGTGTGGGCCATGCACCAGGCAAAGAGCCACTGGTAGCCGCCGCCCACGGCTAGGAACCTCCCAGTAGGAATGTGGGCGCGGGCAAGAGTAGGAGAATCAGGCCGGCTAGGGCCACGAGGCCGAGGGCGTCCCGGCGATGGTCGAGGTCAGTGACATCGTTGAGGGCGGGTTCATCCAAACTGGGCACCAGAAACAGCAGAATCACCCCCAGGAACAGCCAGGGCTGCCGGATCCAGGCCAAGATCAGGAGCAGCCATTTCGTGAGAATACCAATGGTGGCGGCCGGCCGTTGACCGACCATGGCGTGGATCAGATGGCCGCCATCCAAACGTCCAATGGGCAGCAGATTAAAGGCTGTGACTGCCAATCCAATACAACCCGCCACCGCAATCGGGTGTAGGTGGAGGGCTGACGTGGTTTGGGCACCCAGAACGAGGCGGGTGATCCCGGCCAAGAGGGTAGAAACCTGGGGGGTAAAGTGCTCCGGACTGAGGGAAAATCCTGGGCCGGCCGGGGCCACTGGCGCAGAGTGGAGCAGCCCCCAAACCAGTAAGGGAAGGCTGACTGCTAGGCCAACCACTGGCCCAGCGAGGGCAATGTCAAACAGGGCGCGACGATGGGGAATCGGGGTGTGCATACGCACGTAGGCCCCCAGAGTGCCCGGTAGCCAGGGAAAGGGGATGAAGTAGGGTAACGAAGCCCGCACCCCGTAGAACCAGGCGGTGGCAAAGTGGCCGAGTTCATGGCTGAGCAAGATGGCCAGCAGAGCCAGACTGTAGGGGAGGCCGGCCGGGATAAAGCCCAAGTCGCGCCGTGAGAGGTCAAAGTCCGCTAGTTGGGCGCCTACCAAGCTGGTGGTCAAGGCCGTAGTCAGGAGCAGCATAGCCAGCGTGTTCCACTCCTGGCTGGTGGGCCGCAGGCGCTGGCGCAGCTCACCCTGGGGATTGGGAACAAGGGCAAAGAAGGGCTTTTCATCCTGTCCCTGTTGGAGGCGCACCCAAAACCGCTGGCCAAACTGCTGACGGATATTGGCGGCAATGGATTCGTAGGCGGTGTCGGCTGGGGTTCGCAGTTGACCGCGACAGATCAGCCCTTGGGGGTGATACTCCACCTGCTGTAGGTAGTACAGCGTCCAGGGAAAACACCCCTGGAGACGGGTCATCTCCTCCGGTTGCAGGGGCTGGACGGCCGGCCGTTGGCCCATGCCACCCCACTGGAGCACCATACAATAGGAGGCGACGGCGCCCAGTTCCCAGGGCCAAGTGGCTGCTGAAGCGGCGTGGAGAAGCCAACCGACCACAGCGAGGCCCAACCCTAAACGCCCCTCCCAAAGCCCGGCCGGCCGGCCGCGCCCCGCCCAGTAAATCCCGATTCCCGCCAACCCCAGCACCAGCCAAAGCATTGTGTATTTTGTGGACGTCCTGGAACTCCGGCCTGTCTTGCCCGATCTGTTCGCCTTTCCCCCCAACCGGGCTACCCTCGGTGGCACCGCCTACCTCATTCTAGGAACCCAGGGGAACCTCCTGGTGGACTGTCCGGCCTGGAGTCCCGAACGGGCCGCGGCCCTGGCAGATCGGGGAGGGGTGGCCTGGCTGTTGCTCACCCATCGGGATGCGATGGCGCAAGTGGCGGCTTTCCAGAAGGCGCTCGGATGCCAAGTCCTGGTACAGGAACAGGAAGCCTACCTGCTGCCGGGGGTTGACTGTCAGACCTTTGGCTCTGCATGGACAGAACTGCCCCAGATGACAGCCCTGTGGACGCCCGGTTACTCCCCTGGTTCTAGTTGCTTCTACTGGGGTGAATCGGGGGGTGTTTTATTCACGGGCCGTCATTTGCTCCCTGATACCCAGGGTACCCTGCGGCCCTTGCATCATCGCAAAACCTTTCACTGGGGCCGTCAGGTGCAGAGTGTCGTCCGGCTTCAAGAGCATTTTGCTGCTGCTCCATTGGCCTGGATGTGTCCAGGGGCGAACAGTGGCTTTTTGCGGGGGCGCTATGCCCTGGATAGGGCGGCTGAGCGTCTTGCCGACCTCGATCCCCAGAGGCTTATGGGGCAGGGGGTGGGGGTATGACTGAGGGTAGTCGGCCGGCCGCTACGGGCCTCGCCGGAGAAATCCTGGTAGCCGATTGGCTGACAGCCCAGGGTTGGCAGGTGGTGGCCCGCCGTTGGCGCTGCCCCTGGGGAGAACTGGATTTGGTGGCGCTCCAACCCAACCTGATCAGCTTTGTCGAGGTCAAAACCCGGCGGACTGGTAACTGGGATCAGGGGGGCCTCGCAGCCCTCACCGACCGCAAGCAGACCCACCTGCGCCAGGCGGCGGCGGCCTTTTTGGCAGCCCATCCCAACTGGAGTGACTGGCCCTGTCGATTCGATGTGGCCCTCGTCCACCGGGCGGCCGGCCGTCTCTACCTCGATGTCTACCTCGAAGCAGCGTTTACCTAGGAGTTAACCCGGAAGCGTTGAGCGCGCTGCAACCCTGCGGGTCTGCCCTTCCGGGGTATGGCCTGTGAGTGCTAGGGTCAGGAGTGTTCGCCTTGCCAATGCACCACCGATGCAGGTTTTTGTTGCGGGAGCCACGGGAGAAACCGGCCGTCGAGTTGTCCAAGAACTGGTGCGCCGCCAGATTCCTGTACGAGCCGGGGTACGCAATCTCGACTTGGCCCGGCGAATCCTGCCCCCAGAGGCCGAGCTTGTGTTTCTCGATGTCACCCAACGGGCCACCCTTGCTCCTGCCCTGGGGAATAGCACAGCCCTGATCTGTGCCACCGGTGCCCGCCCCAGTCTGGAGATCACTGGCCCCTGGGCCGTGGACTGCTGTGGGGTACAGAATCTGGTGGATGCGGCTCGCCTGGCCAAGGTGCAGCATTTTGTGCTGGTTTCCTCCCTGTGTGTCTCCCAGTTCTTTCATCCCCTCAACCTGTTTTGGTTGATCCTCTACTGGAAACGCCAGGGAGAGACCTACCTCGAAGACAGCGGCTTGCCCTACACCATCGTCCGTCCTGGTGGACTGCTCAACACTGAAAATACGGAATCCCTAGTGATGCAGGGGCCAGACACCCTATTTGAGGGGCGGATTCCCCGGACGCGGGTCGCTGAAGTTTGCGTCGAGGCCCTGTTTCAGCCTGCCGCCCGCCATAAAATCGTCGAAATTGTCACCCAGGCCGGCCGGCCGAACCTGCCTTGGGAACAGCTTTTCGCCCAGGTCTAGTCCTGTCTCCGGTACACCTGCGGTACCATAGGGTCAGACGTTAAGAATTATTGAAGCCGTGGCAGCCTCCTGCCAACTTCTGGTGGATGGCTACAACATCATCGGGGCTTGGGCCTCGCTAAAGACCGCGCGAGATCGCCACAGCCTAGAAGTGGCCCGCAATCAGCTCATTGAGATCCTGATTAACCACAGTGCAGTGCAGGGCTGGGTTACCGATGTGGTGTTTGATGCTCAACATCAATCCCAGCCAACGCGTGCCCTCTCCCACACAGACCTGTTACACGTCCACTTCACCGACAAAAGCCAAACCGCGGACAGCTATATCGAGTTCCTCTGCGCTGAACACAAGCGCCAGCAGCGCCGAACACGCCTGATTGTGGCTACAGATGACCATCTGATTCGCCTGATGGCCACCGGATCAGGGGCGGAATGGTTCTCCTCCGAACGCCTCTGGCAGGATGTGCGCCGCACCCAAGCCCAGGCCCGCTTCCGAGATCGCCATCGTGAGCCACCCCGGCCGCGGGTTGGCCAATGCCTCAGGCCCGAGGTACAAGCCTGGCTCAATCAGCGCCGCAAGTCGCCGTGATAGGATTTCGTTAACTTTTGTCATGCGTCTTCCATCATGGATTTCTCTGTTCCCCAGTGGTTGCGGCCCGCCTTGCCGTTTTTTCATCCTGTGTTGATGTGGGTGCTCCTGGCTGTTTCCTTCTATGCCCTCTACACCGGTGTCCAGGTCATCCGCACCCGGTCAGCCAAGGGGGAAGCCAAATCCACCCTCCTCAAAGGTAAGTTTGCTCAAGTGCACCACCAAGCGGGTTCCATCCTCCTCACCCTGATGGTGCTGGGCACTTTGGGGGGCATGGCTGTCACTTATATCAATAACCACAAGCTGTTCTTTGGCCCTCACCTGCTGGTGGGTTTGGGGATGACAGGTTTGGTCGCCACCTCTGCATCCCTGTCGCCTCTGATGCAGCAGGGCAAGCAATGGGCTAGGGTCGCACATATCACCCTGAACACCCTTCTGTTAGCATTATTTGGCTGGCAAGCTGCCACCGGCGTCCAGATCGTTCAGCGAATTCTGAACCAGTCCTAGGGTCGTTTCCTAATTTTTGCTCATGCCCAGAGTGCTTGTCTCCGATGAGATTGACGCGGCCGGCCTGGATATCCTCGCCCAAGTGGCGGAGGTTGATAACCGGCCCAATCTGCCCCCCGCTGAGCTACTGGCGTTGATTCCCGGCTACGATGCCCTGATGATTCGCTCCGGCACCCGCGTCACCGAAGCGGTGATTGAGGCCGGCCGCCAACTCAAGATCATTGGTCGGGCGGGCGTCGGGGTGGATAATGTGGATGTGCCAGCGGCCACCCGGCGGGGTGTTGTCGTGGTTAACTCCCCAGAGGGGAATACGATTGCGGCGGCGGAGCACACGGTGGCGTTGATGCTGGCCCTGTCGCGCCATATTGCCTTGGCTGACCAGTCGGTCAAGGCCGGCCGTTGGGAGCGCAAGGCATTCATGGGGGTCGAGGTTTACAAGAAAAACCTGGGGATCATTGGCCTGGGGAAAATTGGCGCCCATGTGGCCACCATTGCCCGGTCGATGGGGATGCGCCTCCTCGCCTACGATCCCTTCCTCACCCAGGAGCGGGCTGAGCAACTGGGCTGCCGGTTGGTGGAATTGGAGGTGTTGCTCCGGGAGGCCGACTACATAACCCTGCACGTCCCCAAAACCCCGGAAACCACCCACTTAATCAACCGGGAAACCTTGAAGTTACTCAAGCCAACGACCCGCATTATTAACTGTGCCCGTGGGGGCCTGATTGACGAGGCGGCGCTGGTGGAAGCCCTCGAAAAGGGGGAATTGGCCGGGGCAGCCTTGGATGTGTTTGATGCCGAACCCCCCAAAGAAAGCCCTCTGCTGCATTTGGGGCGGGAGGTTGTGCTCACCCCCCACCTAGGGGCATCCACCGCTGAAGCCCAGGTTAATGTGGCGATTGATGTGGCCGAGCAGATTCGAGATGTCCTCCTGGGGCTCCCAGCCCGTTCGGCGGTGAATATTCCCGGTTTGCGCCCGGATGTCCTCACCCGTCTCAAACCCTATCTGGATTTGGCGGAGACCCTGGGCAACCTGGCAGGCCAGTTGGCGGGTGGACGTGTTGAGGTGCTCTCGGTGCGGCTCCAGGGGAACTTGGCCAACCAGGAGAGCCAGCCGGTGGTGATTGCCGTCCTCAAGGGTTTGCTGGCTCCGGCCCTGCGCGAGCGGGTGAACTATGTCAATGCTGCCTTGGAGGCCAAGGCACGGGGCATTCGCGTCATTGAAACGCGGGATGAGTCCCTCAAGGACTTTTCCAGTTCCATTTTGGTGACGGCCCGCGGCTCCCGTTCCGAACACAGTGTTTCCGGTGCACTGCTTGATACGGGCGAGGTACGGATCACCAGCATTGATGGGTTTCCGATCAGTGTGGCGCCAACGGCCTACATGCTGATCACCCTGCACCAGGATATGCCGGGGATCATCGGTAAATTGGGTTCAATTCTGGGTAGCCATAACGTCAACATTGCCAGTATGCAGGTGGGGCGCAAGCTGATTCGTGGCGATGCGGTGATGGTGCTGGGGATTGATGACCCCCTACCCTCTGAGGTATTGCCTTTGGTGCATCAGATTGCTGGCATTACCAGTGCCTACGTTGTGAATCTGTAGCCGTTAGGCGAGGGGAGGTAGCATGAGCAACCCACCGTGGTGGGAAATCCAGGTGACCTGCCCGGCCGACCTGGAGGATACGGTTTTTTGGCGGCTCCAGGAATTGGGCTGTCAGGGTACGGCAAGTATGGCCCAGGGGCCTGAGTGGGTGGTGGTGCGGGGGTATTTGCCCCAATCCGAGCGGCCGGCCGGCCTAGGGCAATTGACCGAGGAACTTCTCCAGGACGCCCAGGCCTCAGGCTTGGCCCAGCCCCAAGTGGTGGCGGTCACCCTAGATCCGGAGGACTGGGCCGAACACTGGAAGCGGCACTGGCAGGCCCAAACCATTGGGGAGCGTCTGGTGGTCTTGCCGGCCTGGTTAGCCCCGCCGCTGGGTGCGGATCAGGTCATTCTCCGACTCGATCCGGGCTATGCCTTTGGTACCGGTACCCACCCCAGTACTCAATTGTGTCTGGAGGCTCTAGAGATGCGCCTTGACCCCCACTGGCGCAAGGGGCCGCTGACTGTGGCGGATATTGGTTGCGGCTCTGGTATTCTCAGCTTGGCGGCCCTATTGCTAGGGGTGGAACAGGTCTATGCCGTGGATACCGACCCGCTGGCGGTGACCGCGACCCGCCAAAACCGTGCCCTCAATCACCTCGATCCCCGTCATCTCGTGGTGGAGCAGGGGAGTGTGGAGCGCCTACTGACCCTTCTGCCCGGCCCCCTCGATGGATTTGTCTGCAATATTCTCTTGGATGTGATTCTGGACGTGGTGCCTCGGCTACGGCCGGCCGTCCACCCAAAAACCTGGGGTATACTCAGCGGTGTCCTGACCGATCAGGTTCCTCCCCTCGTCGCTGGCCTAGAGAAACACGGCTGGATGGTTGCGGCTCTCTGGCAGCGGCAAGGGTGGAGTTGCCTGAGTATTCGTCCCAACCCTGATTAAGTCCTCAGTGTTCTCAGGAGGTTTCCATGCCCACCGTCTTATCCCAACTGCAAGCTGCGGGTAAGCAGGAAATCATGGTGTTCGCCCCCTACTATCCCCAGGCGAACCGCAAAGACGTCCTGCCCTACGCCCTCAGTCTCTACCGCTCCGGCAATCTGGAGGGGGAACGGGCCATTGATGGGGGTGAAAATGTACCCTTCGCCGCTACCTGGAATGCGGAAAGTATTCCGGCCGGCCTGAGCCGTTGCCAGATTCAGTTCAATGGTGACCCGGAACTAACCTATGACATGAACATGCCGGCCTTCGAGTTTGTCGGCTATCTCATTGATTTATTAATTCAACACAAGCGGAACCAGCAGATCGACTTTCCCCAGGACTTTTATCGCAAGCTGCTGAACGTCCAAGAAGATCGAAGGTAGGAATTTTCCACGGGAAAGTTAGAGTTTTCCTGAACTCTGCCCCCGGCCCCACTATCTGGCCCTAGGATGACCTCAGGCCGTTCGGTGTGGTATGAACCCTTTGATGAGCACAACGATTGTAGCGATCCGCGCCTGGGAAGTCCTCGACTCCCGCGGCCGGCCGACAGTGGCAGCGGCGGTGGATCTGGAAAGTGGGGCCAGTGGTATAGCGATGGTGCCCAGCGGAGCTTCCACCGGTAGTTTTGAAGCCCACGAGCTGCGGGATGGGGATAAAAACCGCTTCAATGGGGCCGGCGTCCTCAAGGCTGTGGCCAATATTGCTGAGGTCATTGAGCCGAGCCTGCTGGATCTCGATGCCCGCGACCAGTTCAGTATCGACCAGACCCTTCTTGACCTGGACGGCTCACCCAATAAGGCCCATCTTGGGGCCAATGCTATCCTGGCGGTCTCTCTGGCTACGGCCCATGCGTCCGCTCAAGCTTTGGATTTGCCCCTGTATCAGTACCTGGGGGGGCGCAAGGCGCGGGTGTTGCCTGTTCCCCTGATGAATGTCCTAAACGGCGGTGCCCACGCCGACAACAATGTGGACATCCAAGAGTTCATGATTGTGCCCGTGGGTGCGCCCAGCTTCCAAGAGGCCCTGCGCTGGGGAGCTGAAGTCTTTGCCGCCCTCAAGTCGGTACTCAAAAGCCGGGGGCTGAGTACAGGTGTGGGGGATGAGGGGGGCTTTGCCCCTAACCTGGGGTCAAATCGGGAAGCCCTGGATTTACTCTTGGAGGCCATTGAGAAGGCCGGCCGTCGCCCTGGGGAGGAGGTGGCTTTGGCCTTGGCTGTAGCGGCCAGTGAGTTCTATCGGGATGGCCAGTACCACTTTGATGACGCCGCCCACAGCGCCGCGGGTCTGATTGACTATCTGTCCGATCTGGTTGGGGCCTACCCGATTGTTTCCATTGAAGACGGTTTGGCGGAGGAAGATTGGGAGAGCTGGCGCACCCTCACGGATCGCTTGGGGGGACGGGTGCAGTTGGTCGGGGATGACTTGTTTGTCACTAACCCAACGCGCTTGCAGCGGGGTATTGATCAGTCTGTGGGGAACGCGATTCTGATCAAACTCAACCAGATCGGCACCCTTAGTGAAACCCTGGCGACCATTGAGTTGGCGGCGAGCCGAGGCTACCGCTCGGTGATCAGCCATCGCTCGGGCGAGACGGAGGATGTTACCATCGCTGACCTAGCGGTTGCCACCAATGCTGGTCAGATCAAAACCGGCTCCCTGTGTCGTAGCGAGCGGGTGGCCAAGTACAATCGCTTACTACAAATCGAAATGGAGTTGGGGAGCCAGGCGGTCTATGCCGGCCGCATTGGCCTTGGCCCCCGTTGAATGAATCTATCCCCTAACGGAACCCGATGGCTGCTTGCCACACAAAGGCCAGCAGCAAAAAGAGGACGGGAATCACCGGCAAAATGTCTACCAGAGGGTCAAACATGGCGTAGGCTTCGGGGAGCTTGGCCAGAACTAGGGAGGCGACCATGGGCGCAACCTCAACACAGCATCAGAAGAGAACGTCTCCAGGGTACCACGCTGTCCGGTGCAGGGCCTGGGATGCCAGTATAATCGGGGTGGTTTTCTGGGAAACCTTACCCTTAGCCCCAGTGGCTAGGGCTATTCCCCCATTAGGTACTGGTTATGACCCAAGGTAAGGAAGGAAAGGGCTTCGGGTTTGGCCTCGGCAAGATGAAGGAGTTGGCCGATGCCATCCGCAAGGCCCAGCAGGTTCAGGATGAAGCAATCCGCATGCAGCAAGAACTGGATGCCATGGAGATCGAGGGCCAAGCGGGTGATGGCTTGGTCAAGATTTTTCTGAGCGGCAACCAGGAACCGCGGCGGGTGGAGATCGACCCGGCGGCGCTGGAAGGTAAAACAGCAGAAGAGCTATCGGCCCTGGTGTACACGGCCCTGCGGGGGGCTTATGAGTCCTCGACGGCCACGATGAAGGCCAAAATGGACAACCTCACCAGTGGACTGGGCCTCCCCCTGTCCTAGGGTCGTATTCCCCCATAGCAACCCGTCTCGGCCGGCCGCTCTGGGGGAAACTGACCAGGGCGGTTGGGGCGCGAGGTTGGGATGGCTAATCCTCTGCTTTGCCGTCGATTCGCTCCAGTTGCCAAAGGATTTGATTGCCCTCCCGTCGCACCCGAGAGACGATCCAATTCCGCCAAGGCCACTCTTCACCGCGACTGGTGACGGCGCTGGCATTGACATCCATTAGATCGGCTAGCTCGGAACTGGTGATGAAATACCCCTGCTTGGCAATTTCATCTGCGGTGTGGAGGGTCTCTAATAACAACCGCGATTGGGTGACACGCACTTCGCGAGACAGGGCGTCTGGCATGTCAGAGTTGACACCGATGTAGGCTTCAGTCATGGGAGAAGGACGCTCAGTACCTCAGAGTCTTAGCTTAAAGGGTACTCTGACAAGTTTCAACTGAATTGTTTTCTCTGAACCAAAAAGGCCGGTTTGGCGGCCGGCCGACCCTGTCAAAATTAAGACTAGGTTAACGTTCAAATTAGTGACTGAAATTAGGTTGCCGGGGAAGCATTGAGGGTTTCCAGGGCCGTGATCAAAGTCTCGATCTGCTGGGGAGCCGGTAGAACCCCCAGTCCACGCACGGTGACGCGGCCTGGACTGTAGACCCAGCGCGCCTGCTGGCCGTCCGGTAACTGGGTGTGCAGGGACTTCCAAGCGGCTTCAGCCATGGGCGTGTCGAGAATGATGTGCTGTTTGCCTTCCGGGCGAATCCGGGTAAAGCCTAGGCGGCGGGCGACCTGTTTGAGGGCCATCACCCGCAGTAACTGCTGGGCTGGGGGCGGTAGGGGGCCGTAGCGGTCAGTCCAGTCGGCGGCGGTCAGAACCAATTGGTCGGGATGGTCGACGGCAGCCACGCTGCGGTAGGCCGCCAGCTTCTGGTTGACATCGGGGATGTATTCACTGGGGATGAAGGCGCTCACCTTGAGGTCGATCTGGGTGTCCTCCACCTGGGGAATGGCCTGGCCTTGGATTTCCTGGAGGGCTTCCTGGAGCATGTCCATGTAGAGGTCAAAGCCGACGGCGGCGACTTGGCCCGATTGTTCCGCCCCCAATAGGTTGCCGGTGCCCCGAATTTCTAGGTCGCGCAGGGCTAACTGATAGCCCGACCCCAGTTGGGTGAACTCCTGAATGGCTTGCAGGCGCTGGCGGGCTTCTTCGGAGAGGGCACGGCCGGCCGGGTAGAACAGCCAGGCATAGGCTTGGGTGCCGGCACGGCCCACCCGACCCCGCAGTTGATATAACTGGGCAAGGCCAAACCGCTGGGCCTCTTCCACCAGGATGGTATTGACCCGCGGAATATCCAGACCTGATTCCACGAGGGTGGTGCAAACGAGCACGTCTGCTTCCCCGTTGGCAAAGGCGAGCATGGCGACTTCCAGTTCCTCAGGGGCCAGTTGGCCGTGGGCGATCTGGATGCGAGCGCTGGGCACCATCTGCTGCAACTGGGCAGCCACCTGGTCGATTCCCTCCACCCGCGGCACCACGTAGAACACCTGCCCGCCCCGGTCGAGTTCCTGGCAGATGGCTGAACGAATGCTTTCGGGGTCGTAGGGGGCTAGGTGGGTTTTGATCGGGCGCCGGCCGGCCGGTGGCGTGGTGATTAGGCTGATGTCCCGCAGGCCAGAAAGGGTCATGTGCAGGGTGCGGGGGATGGGCGTCGCCGTCAGGGTGAGGACATCCACCTGGGTTTTGAGGGCTTTGATCCGTTCCTTTTGATTGACCCCGAAGCGCTGTTCCTCGTCCACCACCAAGAGTCCTAAATCCCGGAACTTGACGCCCTTGCCCAGTAACTGGTGGGTGCCCACCACCACATCCAGTTCGCCGCTGGCCAGCCGTTGGAGAATGGCCTGTTTTTCCTGGGTGGTGCGGAACCGGTTCAGGAGCGCCACCTGGACGGGGTAGGGGGCAAACCGTTCCTTGAGGGTGTGGTAGTGCTGTTGGGCCAGCACCGTCGTGGGGGCGAGGAGGGCCACCTGTTTGCCCGCCACAACCACCTTGAAAATCCCCCGAATCGCAACTTCCGTTTTGCCAAAGCCCACATCGCCACACACCAGCCGATCCATGGGTTGCGGGGTCTCCAGGTCATGCTTGACCTGCTGGATCGCCTTGGCTTGGTCGGGCGTAAGGGGGTAGGGAAAGGACTCTTCGAGTTCCTGCTGCCAGGGGCTGTCGGGGCCGTAGGCCGGCCGCTGTTGCTGGCTGCGTTCGGCGTAGAGTTTGATCAGATCCACCGCCAGCTTTTTCAGGCTCTTGCGGACTTTCTCGCGGGTCTTTTCCCAGGTTTTGCCGGTGAGGGCATGAAGTTCGGGGGCCTTGTCGCCGCCGCGGTAGCGGGAAAGGACGCCCACTTGATCCACCGCGACCCGCAGTAGGCCGTCGGCGTATTGGATGACCAAGTACTCACGGGTTTGGTTGTCCAGAACCAGATGTTCTAGGCGCAGAAACTGACCGAATCCGTGCTGGCGGTGCACCACGTAGTCGCCCGGCCGCAGGCGCTGCACATCCACCTGGGTTGAGGTCGCCCGCCGTCGCCGCCGGACATAGCCGGGGGTTGCCAAGCTGTGCTGCCCGAAGAACTCCCGGTCGGTAACCAGCAGGAAGCGAAAACTGGGCAGGCTGAAGCCCTGGAGTTCTGCGAGGCCCGTGTACTTGAGGGCGATGGGGACTTTTTGCTGGCGGAGGCGCTCGATCGCCGGGCTGTCCTGGGGATTGGGCACGAACTGGGCGGGGCAGTCGTGCTCTTGCAGCAGGGCCACGCAGCGAGAGGGCTGGGCGGAGACCAACCAGGGGGTGATGCCTTGCTGGCGCTGATCCCGCAGAAAGTCGGCCAGACGAGCAAACTGGTGGGGGCTGAGGGGTACCGGCCGGCCGGCCAGGTTCAGACCAGGGCCGCTGGCTAACTCGGTCAGTTGCACCTGGGTAAAACTATCCAGTTGGGCCGTGAGTTCTGGCCAAGATCGGTGGATGGCGGGTAGGGGTGGCTCTAGGCTCTGCCAGTGTTCACTGACGTGATCGAGCCAGCGCTGCTGATGGAGTTCCGTCTGGTGGGGTTCGTCCAGGATGACCAGGCTGTCAGCGGGCACGTAATCGAGGAGGTTGGCCGGCCGGCCGTAGGCCAAGCCCAGGTAGCGCCGCCAGCCCCCGGTGTTGGCCCGGAGTTGGGTGATGTGGTCGGGGGTGAGGCCAGGGGTGACGAGGGCTTGGTAATCCGTCGGCGTCAGCGTGAGACTGGCCAGGGGATCGAGGGAGCGCTGGCTGCCCGGATCAAACTCCCGCAATCGCTCCAGGGTGTCCCCCAGCCACTCCAAACGAGTGGGGAGTTCAGCCGCTACGGGGTAGATATCCACCAAGTCACCCCGCTGGCTCCACTGACCTTCACTTTCCACCAGGTCTACCCGGCTGTAGCCCAACTGGCTGAGCCGTTGACCTAGGGTTTTCAAATCCAGGGTGCAGCCGGGGCTGAGGGTGAGACAGCGGCCCTCGAAAACCGCAGATGGGGGCAGGTGGGGTTGCAGGGCGCGGGCCGCGGCGACAATCCCGGCCGGCCGGCGGCGCCCTAGGGTATCACTGAGCACCTGGAGTTGACCCCAGAGGATTTCGTTTTCTGGGTCGAGGACTTCGTAGGGCGAGCCTTCCGAGGTGGGGTAGCAGGCTATAGGTTGGGGACTGAAGGCTTCTAACAGGCCCGTCCACAGGGTGGCCTCCTCCAGGGTGGCGGTGATCACCACCAGGGGCCGATCCAGGGCCTCACCCAGGGCTGCTGCAATGAGGGCCCGGGCCGGCCGGGGGGCACCCCCCAAACTGACGCGTCCCTGGTTACCCAGCTTGGCAACCACGTCCTGGAGTAGGGGGGATTGGCAAAGGGCTGCCGTCAGGGCTGTGAGGGTCATAGTCGCCACCGAAACAATAGAAACTGCACCCCCGGCTAGCTGGCTAGGGCCTGGATCAGGGCCAGTACGGCCGGCCGCAATTGGTCTAAGCCCCTGGATTCCTGGGCTGAAATGAGCACCGCCTGGGGGAGTGCCGCTTGGGCCTGGGCCAGTTGCTCAGCGTTAAGGGCGTCAATCTTATTACCTACCACTAGCATGGGGCCGACTGCCGGTGTCATGGCTGCCAAGAGGGCTGTGACGGTGGCCACTTGGTGGGGCCAGTCGGGATGGGAGAGATCCACCACGTGCAGCAGGGCATCCGCCTCGGTCACTTCCTCCAGGGTAGCCCGGAAGGCCCGTAGCAGCGGTGGAGGGAGGTTCTCAATGAAGCCCACTGTATCCGTGAGTACCGCGGTGTGTACTTCACCCGTCTGAGGGTCGGGTAGGCCGATGCGCCGACTGGTGGGATCGAGGGTCGCGAACACCTGGGGGGAGGTGGACACGGCAGCGTGGGTGAGGGCGTTCAAGAGGGTGGACTTGCCGGCGTTGGTATAGCCCACCAAGGCGAGGGTAGGAATCTGCTGGCGCTGGCGCTGGCTGCGTTGGCGGTCGCGCTGATCCCGCAGGAGTTCGACTTGGCGCTCCAGGTGGGCGATGCGCTGCGTCAGGGTGCGGCGGTTTTGCTCTAGCTGCGTTTCACCAGGTCCACGGGTGCCGATCCCACCCCCCAGACGAGACAGGGCCCGGCCTTGACCCGTCAGGCGCGCCATCTGGTACTCCAACTTGGCCCGCTCCACCTGCAATTGACCTGCCCGTGACCGAGCCCGCTGGGCAAAGATGGAGAGGATTAACTCGGTGCGATCCTGCACCACCACCCCCAGTTCTCCCTCTAGGCCGCGGACTTGGGCCGGAGTAAGTTCACCTTCGACAATCACTCGGCCGGCCGCTTGGGCTTGGGCGAGCAGACGAATCTCCTGCACCTTGCCGGCTCCCACCACCCGGCCGCCCCGCGGGGCGCGTCGTTGGATCACCTGACCGACCACGGTTGCGCCGGCGCTAGTCGCTAGCAAGGCCAATTCTTGCAGGCAGCGATCCTCAGTGGTGGCCGTCTCGCCTGTGAATACGGCCACCAGCACCACGCGCTGGGGATCAGGTTGGAGTAGGGCCTCGGTTTCCGCAGCGGCTAGGTCAGCTTCCCAGGTGGCGAGACCTTGCAAAAATGACAACTCACAGAGCGCGGCGCCACTCAGGGGTGTAGACACCCACCAAGGCGCTTCGGGCTGAGCGCCGACATGGGCCACATACCCCCCCATAAAGCCGTGATTTTGGGGAGCCACCAGGGTGACCAGGGCATCCCACCGCTGACGAGCCAGGGTAACCAGGTCGGCCGTAGGTGGAATCTCCCAACCGGTCTGAGTAGTGATACAGCGAATCCCCGATAGCCGGCCGGCCGCCTGCCGGGGCAGACGTTCTGGGCTGAGTTGGGTGATCTGAGGTGATCCGATCCCCACCTGAATCACCTGGCCCCGCCGATTGACATACACACTCACCGGCCGGCCGAGACCCCTGGCCACCCCCACCAATCGCTGGGCCAAGTCGGACGTGATCAGCGCATCCACAGGAAACCGGCAATGGTAGAGCCGCTGCACCTGCTGCCGAAGATTGGGCTTCAACCCTTGGGGGTGTCCCGCTACTGCCCGTCGCCCCAATCTGAAGTGCCCTCAACTTGACATGCCCAATTTTCACATCCTAAGGCGACCGCCCCCGAACGTCGGCCTCTTTGTAAAGAAATGTAAAGATGATGACGACATGCTGGCATGACAGCTTGACAGCCTTGGAAACAGCCCCTATAGTGGCACCATACCCGGGTCTAACGCCAAGCCAACCCTATGTCGGACAAGCACAAGTTCACGGTTTATCTGACGCCTGAGTTACATCGGCAACTCAAAATCCGGTCGGTCGTTGATGGGCTAACCCAATCCGCCCTTACCCAGCGGGCGATCGAGTTTTTCCTCGCCCACCCGGAAGTTGTCCTAGAGATGGAAGAGCGTAAGTCGGATTATCGTGTCCACCACTGCCCCGAGTGCGACGCCCCTGTAATTCTTAGCCACGGTGATTTACGCTCGCTGAAGACCAAGTTTGCCCCTGTGATTGATGAGGATTTGACCTTGCCCATTCCAGAGCGGAGCGAACAACTCGTCACCTGTTAACTGCCACACCTGCGCCTAATTGCTACGACATTCCCCCTCCCCGGCCCCGGCCATGCGTGAAGAGCTTAGCGTCCTGCTTCGTGCCCAGTACCCTCTCATTTACCTGGTGACCTCCGAGGAGGAGCGGGCTGAGCAAGCGGTGGCCGTTCTAGCCCAGCAGTCTACCCCTCTCCAACGCCTCTACGTGTGGACGATGACCCACGGCATGGTGGAATATGGTCATCCCCGCACCACCGGTTCGCACCACAATACAGTCTCGCCAGAAACGGCCATCGACTGGGTTGTACGCCAGAAAGAGCCGGGGATTTACATTTTTAAAGACTTGCACCCTTTCATCGACTCACCGGGGGTCAACCGCTGGATTCGGGACGCGATTGCGAGCTTCAAGGGCAACCGCAAGACCATCATTCTGATGTCGCCGGTGCAGCAAGTGCCTATTGAACTGGAAAAAGAGGTGGTGGTGCTCGACTTCCCTCTCCCGACCAGTGGTGAGCTGGAGGAAGTCCTCAATCAGCGTTTGGGCACTGGCCGCGCCAATCGTCTAGACCGGCATGGCCGAGAAAAGTTATTGTCGGCTGCCCTAGGGTTGACCCGCGATGAAGCCGAAAAGGTGTTCCGGCGGGCACAGGTGGTGGCCGGCCGCCTTACGGAAGCCGAGGTGGACATCATCCTCTCGGAGAAGAAGCAACTGATCCGCCGCAACGGCATCTTGGAATATATCGAAGAGGATGCCACCCTGGACTGGATTGGGGGATTGGAGGAGTTAAAGCACTGGTTGCGGCAGCGCTCTAACGCGTTTACCGAGCGCGCTCGCCAGTATGGCCTGCCCCAGCCCAAGGGTTTGCTGATTCTGGGGGTGCCTGGTTGCGGTAAGTCCCTGATTGCCAAAACTTCAGCCCGTCTGTGGGGGTTGCCCCTGTTGCGGCTCGATATGGGGCGGGTCTACGACGGCTCCATGGTGGGTCGCTCGGAGGCCAACCTACGCAACGCCCTGAAAACGGCGGAGTCCATTTCGCCCGCCATCCTGTTCATTGATGAACTCGACAAGGCCTTTGCGGGTAGCTCTGGGTCGGCTGACTCGGATGGAGGTACCTCCAGCCGCATCTTTGGCTCTTTCCTGACTTGGATGCAGGAGAAAACCTCCCCTGTGTTTGTGATCGCCACCGCCAACCGGGTCGATCGACTGCCGGGTGAGTTTCTTCGCAAGGGCCGCTTCGATGAGATTTTCTTCGTGGATCTCCCCAATCAGGAGGAGCGCCAGGATATTTTCCGCATTCACCTGACTCGCCGTCGGCCCCAAGTTGATCGCTTTGATCTGGATCAGTTGGCCAAGATTTCCGATGGCTTCTCGGGGGCAGAGATCGAGCAGGCAGTGGTTGCAGCTATGTACGACGCCTTTGCCCAGGAGCGGGAGTTCACGCAGTTGGACATTATTGCGGCGATCAAGTCCACCTTGCCCCTGTCCCGCACCATGACCGAACAAGTTTCTGCCTTGCGTGACTGGGCCAAACAGCGTGCCCGTCCGGCAGCCTCCTCCGTAGCTGAGTATCAGCGGATGGAGTTTTAACAGGCTTTTGGCCTGGGGAGACCTAGGCCGGAAGGTCAGCCCTTGGGGTTGGCAGTTTCTCGACAACGTGTTGTTTCTCTGTATCGATTCCCAGGAGGAAATCCCCATGTCTCACTTCAGCACCCTGCGCACCAAAATCTCTGACGCCGAAGTCCTCAAGTCCTCGCTGCGGGATCTGGGTCTGTCGGTGAAGACCCAGGCCGATGTGCGGGGCTACAATGGCCAGCGGCTGCGGGCCGATATCGTGGCGGTTCTGGAGGGTGAGTACGACTTGGGCTGGTCCCGCAATGGCGATGGTAGCTTTGACCTGATCGCGGATCTGTGGGGTGTGGCTAAGAAGTACAACCAAACCGAGCTGATCAACTCCATCAACCAAAAATATGCGGTCAACAAGACCCTGGCGGAAGTGAAGCGGCCCGGCCTGCAAAACGCCAACGTCAAGCTGGTCGTCCAAAAGTAACGAGTCTGCGCGTTCCCTTGGGTGGCGGGTTAACCTGTAGAGGCTGACCCGCTTTTTTGTGGCCTATGCCCCTGCCGATTACGCCCGACCAGGAGGTCTACGTTCGCCAACGGCTGTACATGGCCGGCCGTCAAGCCCAGAGTCTGGGGGTAGCGGGGTTTCAGGTGGATGAGAAAGGTCCCGGGGATTTTGTCACCACGGTTGATCGGGCTTTGGACGCTTATCTGGCGGAGCAGTTCCGGGCCATTTTCCCTGGTGAAGCGTTGGTGACTGAGGAAGATGCGGCATCTAGGGCGATCTATGCCGAAGAGGCTGGCCGCCTTTGGTGTATCGATCCCATTGATGGCACGGATGACTTTATTCACGGCCGGCCGCACTATGCCCTGATGGTGGGTCTTTTGGAGAACTACGTGCCCCAAGCCGGTTGGGTTTATGCTCCAGTGCTGGATCGCTTCTATTTTGGGGGGCCGGGGTGGGGGCTGTATCTGGCCCAGGGGGGACGGGTGACCGAACTCAAACCCCAGCGACCGGATGTAGCGGCGTTGGCATTAGCAATTGGTTATAAAGACCGCAAGCGATTTGGAGCAGCCCTGGTGGAGTCTCTGCCGGGGGTCGATTTTACCTCCCTGGGTAGTTTTGGCCTCAAGGTGCTGGAGGTGGTGCAGGGACGAGCGGCGGCCTATGTTTACCTCAACCGCCGGGTCAAGGTTTGGGATACGGCCGGCCCCATCGCTCTAGCCCAGGCAGCCGGACTGGTGTGCTGTGACCTGGAGGGGCGTTCCTTGGGTTTCCGCCCAGAGGATGTGGATCTTACCAGCCTTGCCCATCGGCAGACGATTTTAATTGGTTGGCCCGACTCCGTGGAGCATCTGCGGCATCAGATCAGCGCGGCAGTCGCCAGTGTAGTTTGACAGTCCACTCACCCCAACCGGGCCTCTGCCAAAGGGGGGAGGGGCCGCAGGGGAAACGGGCCATTGGGCTTGGCTCACGAACTCACACGTGGGGAGCTACCCTGGGGGGCGTCAGTTCCCCTACTAAGTGGGTTGAGGGTAATAGTGCTGAATCGCCTGGGCACCCAATTCCTGAGACTGCAAGGCTTGGATGGCCGACAGTGTGGCGCGTGCCCCCGCCAGGGTCGTCACCAAAGGAATCTTGTAGGCTAGGGCTGTGCGGCGGATCAGTTGGGCATCGGTTTGGGCCTCCTCACCCGAAGGGGTGTTGATGATCAACTGAATTTGACCGTTTTTAATCCAGTCCAGGACATGGGGGCGGCCTTCGTGAAGTTTCCAAATCTTTTCCACGGGTAAGCCCTCGGCAAGCAGCGCCACCCGTGTGCCCTGGGTCGCCACCAGCGTAAACCCTAAATCCAGAAGGCTTTGGGCAATGGGCACTACCGCCTCCTTATCCCGCTGATTAACAGAGATAAAGACCGTGCCTTGGCGGGGCAATTGTTGGCCGGCGGCAAGTTGTGCTTTGGCGAAGGCGCGGCCAAAGTCTTGGTCGATGCCCATCACCTCCCCTGTGGAGCGCATCTCCGGTCCCAATAGGGTGTCTGCACCCGGAAACTTCTCGAAGGGCAACACCACTTCCTTGACGCAGACATAGGGCGGTGTAATCTCCCCCGTGATCCCCAGGTTTGCTAGGCTCTCGCCTGCCATCAGCCGGGCGGCAATCTTGGCCAGCGGCCGGCCGGTGGCCTTAGCGATGAACGGTACAGTCCGGGATGCCCGCGGATTGGCCTCCAGGATGTATACCTGCTGTCCCTGTACTGCGAACTGGACATTCATCAACCCCACTACCTTCAGCCGCCTCGCCAGCTTGAGTGTCCAGTCCCGAATGGTGTCGAGAATGTCTGCCGGCAGTGAAAACGGGGGCAGCACACAAGCGGAATCCCCGGAATGTATCCCGGCCTGCTCAATGTGCTCCAGAATGCCGCCAATGACCACCTGGCCTGTCTGATCACCCAGGGCGTCCACATCCACTTCCACAGCATTTTCCAGGAACTTGTCCACCAAAATTGGGTGATCAGGTTCGACCTGCACCGCTGTTGCCATGTAGCGTTCCAGGTCGGCGTCCGAGTAGACAATTTCCATGGCTCGGCCCCCCAGCACGTAACTAGGGCGTACCACCACCGGATAGCCGACCCGCTGAGCGATCCTCAGGGCTTCTGACTGGGTGCGAGCTAGGCCATTGGGCGGCTGTGCCATCCCCAGTTCCCGCAAGATGGCCTCAAACCGTTCCCGATCCTCCGCCTGATCGATGGCATCGGGAGATGTGCCCCAGATACGAGTGGGTAACTGCTCACCTCGTTCGTTCAAATATGCTTGCAGGGGCATCGCCAACTTGAGGGGGGTTTGGCCGCCAAATTGGACGATCACCCCGACTGGCTTTTCCACCTCCAGAATGTGGGTGACATCCTCCAGGGTCAGGGGTTCAAAATAGAGCCGGTCACTAGTGTCGTAGTCTGTGGACACCGTTTCGGGGTTGGAATTGACCATGATCGTTTCAAAACCCGCCGCACTCAGGGCAAAGGCCGCATGACAGCAGCAATAGTCAAACTCGATCCCCTGGCCAATGCGGTTGGGGCCGCCCCCCAGGATGACCACCTTGGGGCGATCTGAGGGTTTGACTTCCGTTTCCAATTCGTAGGTGGAGTAGTAGTAGGGCGTGTAGGCTTCAAACTCAGCGGCGCAGGTGTCCACGGTTTTGTAGACGGGCGTCACACCTAGGGTTTGGCGATGGGAGCGCACCTCACCTTCAGTGCATTTGCACGCCACCGCAATTTGCCGATCACTGAATCCCCGCTGCTTGATCCGCTGCATCTGGGCGGCCGTGATTGTCTCTAGGGGTGTGATCCGCAAGAACTTCTCGGTGGCGAGGAGTTCTTCAAACTGGTGGAGGAACCAGGGGTCAATCCCCGTCAGCTCATGGATTTCCTCGGTTCCCATACCCAGGAGGAGGGCGTGGCGGATGGCAAAGATCCGCTCCGGGTTGGGGGTGCGTAGTCCTGCCCGCACCTGCTCCAAACTCGGTAAGACCTCCTGGCGGTCACAGCCCCAACCGGCACGTCCCGTTTCCAGAGAGCGAATGGCTTTTTGGAACGACTCCTGGAAGGTGCGACCCATGGCCATTGCTTCCCCTACGGACTTCATTTGAGTTGTCAGGGTGGGGGATGAGCCAGGGAACTTCTCGAAGGCAAAGCGGGGAATCTTGGTGACCACGTAGTCAATACTGGGCTCGAAGCAGGCAGGAGTTTGCCGGGTGATGTCATTGGGTATTTCGGGCAGCGTGTAGCCCACAGCCAGCTTGGCGGCGATTTTGGCAATTGGAAACCCGGTTGCCTTGGATGCAAGTGCCGAACTGCGGGACACCCGTGGGTTCATCTCGATGACAATCACTTGGCCATCCACGGGGTTGACCGCAAACTGGATGTTAGAACCCCCGGTTTCGACGCCAATTTCCCGAATGATTTTGATGGCGCAATCCCGGAGGCGCTGGTACTCCTTGTCCGTGAGGGTTAGGGCAGGAGCTACGGTGATGGAGTCACCCGTGTGCACCCCCATGGGATCTAGGTTTTCAATGGAGCAAATAATGACCACGTTGTCCTTTAGATCCCGCATCACCTCCAATTCGTATTCCTTCCAGCCTAGGAGGGATTGCTCCACCAAAATCTGGGACACGGGGCTGGCATCCAATCCAGACCGGGCCAGAGCTTCAAATTCCTCCTGGTTATAGGCGATCCCACCCCCTGTTCCCCCCAAGGTGAAGGCCGGCCGAATAATAAGGGGGTAACTGCCGATCTGCTGGCCGACTTGGAGGGCTTCGTCTAAGGTGTGGGCTAGACCCGATGGACAGACGCCCACCCCAATCCGCTCCATTGCCTCCTTAAACAGCTTGCGATCCTCAGCCGTTTCTATCGCTGGGAGCTTAGCCCCGATTAACTCAACCCCGTAGCGCTCCAGAACGCCGGCTTTTGACAAATTCACCGCTAGATTGAGGGCGGTTTGACCACCCATAGTTGGCAGCAGGGCGTCGGGGCGTTCCTGGGCAATAATCCGGCTGACCATCTCAACCGTTAGGGGTTCGATGTAAGTACGGTCGGCGATTTCCGGATCCGTCATGATCGTCGCCGGATTGGAGTTGACCAGAATGACCTCATAGCCCTCTTCCCGGAGCGCCTTACAAGCCTGGGTGCCCGAATAGTCAAACTCACAGGCTTGGCCAATCACGATAGGCCCTGAACCGATGAGCAATATTTTGTGCAGGTCTTGACGCCGAGGCATGGCAGGTCGGGAACGGGAGCGAGTCGATTGTACACGCTTTACCCCAGCCCCTTAGTTCAGCCGCGCTGCCCCGTCACGATAAAGGCCACCCGTTGCCCAATGTTTGTGGCGTGGTCGGCCATGCGCTCCAAGTGGCGGATGGCGAGGGCAAGGAGAATGAATGGCTCAAGGGTCTGATGGGAACTTGGGGCAGAACTGGGGTTAGTGCAGACTAAAGGCGTTTGGGCCAGGATGTCATAAACGGCTGCGTACCCGGCATCCACGGCGCAGTCCATTTGCTTGATGCGCCGCCCCACCTCGGCATCCAGATCGACAAGGGCCACGAGGCTGGTGGCAAGCATGGTCTGGGTTTGGAGGGACATGACCTCGATCTGGGCCATGCAGGGGTGGGGGGGGTGGGGGAAAAGCTTAATGGCAATATCCGCCAAGTTTTTGGCGTAATCCCCAATGCGCTCCAGGTCACGAATGAGCTGCATGTATGCGCCGAGGAGCCGAGTATCCTGGGCGACGGGTGCTTGCAGGGTTATGAGCTGGATGCAGTCGAGTTCAATCCGCCGGTAAAACTGGTCGATTTGCTTGTCCAGGGGGGCAATGGCTTCCGCTGCCACCAGGTTGTGTTCAAAGAGAGCTTGATGGCTGAGGCGGCAGGAGTTCTCGACGAGTGCCCCCATCCGCAGCACATCCTGCTCCAATCGGCGCATCTGGCGCACGAAGACACTGGCTTCGGAGTAGGGGGTGGCGGGGAACAAGGGCGTTTCTTGATTGATTGTTAAAGATGGTGGTTTTCCCCTTTAGCTTAACGAAGGTGTTGATCCTGCAATGGTATGCCCGATACATTACGCCAGTGAGATGAATCACAGACTGGTGAGTGGTTCGGGCAAGGACGAGGACGGTGATGGTGACTCCGGCTCCTCAACTGCGAGGGATCGCAATGAAACTGGGGCCTCTGAACTTGGAGAGGTATCAATAACGCTCTGGGGCGGAGGAGATTAAGGGGGGGTGGTCTGGGGGTTGGGAGTGGGTAGTAGGTGACCCGGCAGGGTGATCTGGAGCCAGGCTCCTCCAGTCTTGGGGTGGTTGCTGGCCCGAATCATGCCCCGGTGAGCAAGGATGATTTGCTCGACAATGGCTAATCCTAGGCCACTGCCGTTGCTACGACTCAAGGGCATTGGGTCATTGGTTTGGCCGCGATAGAAACGCTCAAAGACATGGGGCAGGTCTGTTTCTGGAAACCCAGGGCCATGATCAATGACGCTGATGTGCACATCAGTTGCTGTGGGTGTGATATGAACCTCAATGGACGCTTCTGGCGGACTGTACTTGAGGGCATTGTCGAGCAGATTGAGAAAGGCCCGGTAGAGCCGCATTTCATCGCCGCTGGTCACCAGGGTTTCTGGGCCGACATAGGCTAAGGCGATGTGTTTCTGGCGGGCCTGGGGTTCTAGGGTTTGCCAGGCGGCGCGAATCAGTGCGGGCAGGTCAAGCTGTTGGGTTGCCAGGGGTGTGGGGGGCTGGGCTGACATCTGGCTGAGATCGAGCCAGTTCTGCACTAGGGTGATCAGTCGGGTGACTTCTTGGAGCAGACGACTAACCCAAACTTGGAGGGGGGGATCCAGGCGGCTATGGAGGGCTTCAGCCACAAGTTGAATGGAGGTGAGGGGTGTCTTTAGCTCATGTGCCAGATCTACCATCCATTGATCCCGGGAGCGAGAAAGTTCGATCACGGGTTGACGGTTTTCTAAAAAAATGGCGACCCGACCGTCGTTCAGGGGCCAGGTGTAGCCGTGGAGGGTGAGGGCCGCCGGCCGGCCGGCCGCATCAGGGTCAGCGAGGGTGGGGTAGAACAGCCATTCCTGTTCCTGGGGCTGGTAGCTGCGGCGAGTCTGTTCAATTAGTTGATCCAGTTCATAGGAGCGAATCACCTCTAGCATGAGGCGCGGCCGGCCGAAACCCCAGTTTTGAATGTGGAGGAGGTGTTGGGCGTAGGTGTTGCAGGCGAGGAGTTGATTCTCGCTGTCTACCAATAGGAAGCCCAGCGGTGCGACCTGAATCAGTTGCTGCCAGGTTTGTAACTGGCTTTCCAGATCAAACTGGCGCTGGCTGCTGAGCCGCACCCCCCGGCGCAAATTACTAATCAGGGAGGCGTAGTTGCCCACCGCCGTAATGGGCAGAGCATTGAGCACGTCGGTGAGTTGGCGGTGGAAATGGAGGCGTTGGCTCCACCAAATCACGATCCCCAGGCTGAGGCCACTGATAAATGCGACCAGAGGAGTCAGCATGGTGACAGTCTGGCTCGGCTAGCCAAAGCGATAGCCAAATCCCCGCACGGTGATGATGTACTCTGGCCGACTGGGGTCGATCTCTAGCTTCTCTCGCAGCCAACGAATGTGGACATCCACGGTTTTGCTATCGCCAATGAAGTCTGCACCCCAGATACGATCTAGGAGGTTTTCCCGAGACCAGACCCGCCGTGGATAGGTCATGAACAGTTCCAGAAGGCGGAATTCCTTGGGCGAGAGGTTGACCTCTTGCTGGCGTACCACAACCCGGCACTCCTGGACGTAGAGGACGATGTCTCGGTGCTGGAGCACCATGGGCTGGGGCAGGTGGTTGAGGCCCTGGCGGCGCAGGACGGCCCGACAGCGGGCAATCAACTCCCGGGTGCTAAATGGTTTGGTGAGGTAGTCATCGGCCCCCACCTCTAAGCCCAAAACCCGATCGGTTTCGCTGCCCCGGGCGCTCAGAATCAAAATGGGGATGGCGTTGCCCTGACGTCGCAGGAGGCGACACAGATCCAGGCCATTCACCTGGGGCAACATCAAATCTAGGATGACGAGATCGAAACTGCGCCCGCTATTGGCGTCTGCGTTGCACAGTAAATTGAGGGCCGAGCGGCCATCAGCGACGGTTTCCACAGCGTACCCTTCCTCCTCAAGGGCCAGGGTCAGCATCTCGCGGATCAAGTCTTCGTCCTCGACCACAAGCACATGCTGGGCGCGACCGGGATTGGCGAGGCTGAGGGGTTTGGCCGGATCCAGGGTGAACATCAATCCATTGAGGCAAGGTCTGGGATAAGGCTAGCAAAGATGCGCTGGCCCGCGTGATGTCCCAGGATGGGTTTAGGGGGTGAGGGCGGCGACTGAAACTTGGGCCGCGAGGGTTTGAGCTAAGGCGCGCAGGGCTTGGGCTGAGGCTGACTCCGGCCGGCCGGCCACCACCGGTAGACCTTGATCGCCCCCCTCTCGCACTTCCATTTCCAGGGGAATTTGCCCCAACAGCGGAACGCCCAACTCCTCAGCTAGGGCTTGCCCCCCACCCGTACCAAAGATCGGATAGCGGCGATTGGGTAGGTCAGGAGGAATGAAATAGCTCATGTTTTCCACGATGCCCAATACGGGAACCCCCAACTTGTCAAACATGCGTAGTCCCCGCCGAGCATCCATCAGTGAGACCGTTTGGGGGGTGGTGACAATCACTGCACCAGCCATGGGTACGGCTTGGGCCAAGGTCAGTTGGGCATCCCCGGTGCCAGGGGGTAGATCCACCACCAGGTAATCCAGGTCACCCCAGGCTACCTGGTAGAGAAATTGGCGAATCGTGCCGTTGAGCATCGGGCCACGCCAAACCACGGGTTGATCCGGGGCAATCAGAAAGGCCATCGAGATCAGTTTGACCCCGTAGTTGAGGGCCGGTTCGAGGGCCTCGCCAGTGGGGGTGTCGAGTACCGTCAGGGTCTGGCCTTCCAACCCCAGCATGTTGGGATCGTTGGGGCCGTAGATGTCCGCATCTAACAGGCCGACCCGCGCCCCGGCTTGGGCCAGAGCAACGGCGACATTGACCGCCACGGTGCTTTTGCCGACGCCGCCTTTGCCACTGGAGATGGCAATGATGTTGCGAATACCTGGTACCCCCTGCCGTCCGGGGAGTTCCTTCTGCTGGGGTGTCTCGGCGGTCACTTCGATGTCCACAGCTTCGACCCCCGGTAGCGCCAGTACGGCTTTGCGGCAGTCCTCCTCAATGAAGTGGCGCAGGGGACAGGCTGGAGTGGTCAGAACAAGAGTAAAGCGCACCCGGCCGGCCGCCACTTGCACCTGGCGAATCATGTTCAGTTCCACAAGACTGCGGTGCAATTCCGGGTCTTGGACAGGCTTCAGGGCCTCCAGAACCGATGCTGGACTCAGTTCAAGGGTATCGGGCATGGCGTGTGTCCTCTCAGGGGGTGGCGACCCTATTCAGCATGGTAATCCCCGTTGGGGGCCGCCGCAGGGGGCCGAAACTGAGATTCCAGAAGGCTCACCAAAGGTTCTCGGGGTAACCAGCGGGCCAGGTTGACGATCACCTGATTGCGCCATCCCCCTGTTACCACATTGGCACGTCGCTGGTTCACGGCCGCTAAAGCTTCCGTGACTACCTGGGCAGCAGGTACTGACCAGCCGGGGTAGGGCATCCGGGCCGCCGTGAAAAACGCAGTTTCCGTTGGGCCAGGACAGAGGGCCAGCACCTCCACGCCAAAGGCCCGATTTTCGGCCCAGAGGGCCTCGCTGAAGCTGAGAACAAAGGCTTTGGTAGCCGCGTAGACGGCCAGGTAGGGCATGGGTTGGAAGCCCGCGATCGAGGCGACGTTGAGGATGACCCCCTCTCCCCGGATCCGCATGGCCGGTAGGTACTGGCAGGTCAGTTCCATCAAGGTTGTGATGTTGAGGTTGACCATGGCGGTGAGGCGGGCCGGGGCCTGGGTGGCTACGGCCCCATAGTCTCCAAAACCTGCATTGTTGATCAGCCAGTCCACAGTCAGGTTTTGCTGCTGGACGAAGCTGGTTACCTGCCCCGAAGCTCCCGGTGCAGCCAGATCCAGGGCCAAAGTGTGAACCATGACGCCATGGGTTGCGTGCAGTCGGCCGGCCGTGGCCGCCAACTTGTCCTGGGAGCGGGCTACCAAGAGCAGGTCTCGGCCCTGAGCTGCTAGGGCTTCCGCAAATTCCTGGCCAATCCCGGAGGAGGCTCCAGTAATCAAAACAACACCCATCGCTAGCCCGCGTGAAGACCATCCCCACCTTAGCGGGCACCTCACGGTCTGAGGAGGGGACTAGGGGATGACTAGGACAGGGCACGGAGCCAAGTTAATCACCCGGACGCTGACACTATCGGCGGTGCCTTCCTGGGTTAAGCCCAGCCCCCGACAGCCCATGACAATCAAATCGGCCCCCAACTCATCAGCAACGTCACAGATGACAAAAGCAGGTTTGCCCGTGCGCTGCAAGGGTTCACAGGTGACACCTCCCTCGCCGAGGGCGCGCTGAATCGAGGTCAATAGGTCTGGGGCCTCGGCTTCCTGCTCGGGGGTTTCCGCCACCGCCAGGATCACCAGGCGACTCTGGCAATGCTGAATCAGGCGGGTCACTGTGGGCAGGGCCTCCAGCGTTTCCCGGCCTGGGCTAATCGGAAAAAGCACCGTGGTGAACATGGCGATTGGGCGTCCCCCGACCCGATACAATAGGGAGCGGTTTGCGACGGTCATGCAAGATACCGGCACCTATTTTAGGGCCTAGCGGCCGGCCTGTTCGTGGTTTCTTAGCAGTCCCCAATCATTCAGGAGGTACGGTGGTGGCCAAGAAGAGCATTGCCAGCTTGACGGCGGATTCTCTGCAAGGAAAACGGGTTCTGGTGCGGGTTGATTTCAATGTCCCGCTGGATGCCCAAGGCCAGATCACTGATGACACCCGGATTCGGGCCGCCCTGCCCACCATTCGCTACCTCGCCGACGCTGGAGCCAAGGTGCTGCTGTGTAGCCACCTCGGCCGGCCGATCAGCAAGAACAAAGAAACGGGGGAAGTTACAATCCAGCGCGAAGGCAATAGTCTAGCCCCAGCGGCTGAGCGATTGGGGAGCCTTTTGGGCCAACCCGTGCCTCAAGCCAGCGACTGTATTGGGCCGGCCGTGGCGGCTGCCGTCGAGGCCCTCGCTCCGGGGCAGGTGATCCTCCTAGAAAATGTCCGGTTCTATCCCGAAGAGGAAAAGAACGTCGCTAGCTTTGCCCAATCCCTGGCCAGCCTGGCGGATCTCTACGTCAACGATGCCTTTGGGACTGCTCACCGTGCTCATGCCTCCACTGCTGGGGTAACCTCCTATCTCAGTCCCTGCGTGGCGGGCTTCCTTGTCGAAAAGGAACTCCAGTATCTCCAAGGGGCCATTGAGGTGCCGCAGCGCCCTCTAGCGGCGATCATTGGTGGCTCCAAGGTCTCCAGCAAGATCAGCGTGATTGAGAAGCTCCTCGAGAAGTGCGACAAGCTGCTGCTAGGCGGCGGCATGATTTTCACCTTCTTCAAAGCCCGTGGTCTGAGTGTTGGCAAGTCCCTTGTGGAAGACGACAAGCTGGATTTGGCTAAGGCTCTAGAGGCCAAGGCCCAAGAACGGGGTGTGGAACTGCTGCTGCCTACGGATGTTGTGGTTGCCGATCGCTTTGCTCCCGATGCTGCGGCCCAAACTGTTCCCGTGGATCAGATCCCTGAGGGTTGGATGGGGTTGGACATTGGCCCCGACTCGATTCAAGCCTTCCAGGCAGCCCTTGCCTCCTGCCGCACCGTGATTTGGAACGGCCCCATGGGTGTGTTTGAGTTTGATCGGTTTGCGGCGGGAACCGAGGCCATTGCTCGTACCCTGGCCGACCTGACCCCTCAGGGTGCGACGACGATTATCGGGGGTGGCGATTCTGTGGCTGCTGTCGAAAAAGTGGGGATGGCGGCGGCCATGAGCCACATCTCCACAGGCGGTGGGGCCAGCCTGGAACTGCTGGAGGGTAAGGTGCTACCGGGCATTGCCGCCCTCGATGACGTCTGATCGATTGGACTTCTGACCTGCCGTTCCTCGTGTTCTGCCTCTTGGGGAACGCGCGGGTAGAATAGTAGCGTTTGCACCGTGACTGGGAAGTTCGGCCGGAGTTCTGTAGGATGGGGAAACCCTCCGCTCTACCGCCAACTTGCCAGCGCAACCGCCACGTTTTCTCGGCTCCAGTCAGTTGGCCTGCGACGAGAAGGTTCATGGATCGGATTGAGTGCCCTAATCCCACTTGCCACTCCCTCAATCCAGAGACCAACAGGGTTTGTCAGGTCTGTGATGCCCCCTTGCCGCGGGTTTACCTCTGGTTAGCTGGCGACAGTGAAGGGGACGTGAGTTTGCGGGATCCCTTCCGGGAGCGCTATGTGGCCAAGGGGCGCCGGCTGTTTATGGACAGCCAACCCGGCCGGATGCCCCTGAGTATCGATAACATTCCCCTGGAGACCCAGCCCTACCTGCGGCTCCTTGCCTACCGACTGCACCTGCCCCAGGTCTACGCCGCCATTCCCGTCGGTCAAGAGGTGCGGTTGCTTCTCCAGCGCACGCCCCTCACCGAAGCGGAGTATGGTCAGGTCTTGGTTACGGGCAATCGGCCGGCCGTGCCCCTAGCTACCGCTTGGCCGGCCGCTACCGGGTTTCGCCAGCTCAACTGGCTGTGGCAAATCGCTCAGCTCTGGCAGCCGTTTCTCTACCAGCAGGTGGGCGTCAGTTTGCTGCAGCCCGACTTACTTCGGGTCGAAGGGCCGCTGCTCCGTGTCCAGGAACTGCGGGCTGATCCCAGTACCCCCCCAACCGCCGTTTACCTCGGTAAGCTGTGGCAGAGTCTGCTGCCGGCCACGGCATCCGAGGTTGCTCCCTTGGTCGAGAAAATCTGTGATGCCCTCGTCCAAGAGGCAATTACCACGGGAGAACAACTGGTTCATGCCCTGGATCAGGCTCTCGTCACGGCCCGTAACGGCCGGCCGCGCCAAGTGACCGTCGCCGCCAGTACCGATCCCGGCCCCACCCGCAACCGCAACGAAGACGCCTGCTTCCCCAAACCCGACATTCTGGCGCAGCCCAAGAGAGCCGACCAACTCCCCTACGCCATCGTCTGTGATGGGATCGGTGGCCATGATGGGGGCGATATGGCGTCTACCCTGGCCATCCAGACCATCACCCAGCAGATGGACACCAAGGTTTTGAAGCGGGTTGACACCCGGGTGGTGGCCGAGGAGTTGGTGACCCTCGTCTGCAATGCCAACGACCGGATTAGCCAACTGAATAACCAGCAGCAGCGCCAAGAACGGCAGCGGATGGGAACCACCCTGACCATGGCCTTGGTGCGCGACCACGAGGTGTTCCTGGCCAACGTGGGGGACAGTCGCATCTACTGGATCACTCAGCATGGGTGCTACCAGGCCACTACGGATGATGATGTGGCGTCCCGGGAAGTGCGCTTGGGCTACTGCCTCTATCGCCAAGCGCTGCGGTTACCAGCGGCTGGGGCGCTGGTGCAGGCCCTCGGCATTAACACCTCCAACCTTTTGCATCCGACAGTACAGCGCCTGATTCTGGATGAAGACTGCGCCTTCCTGCTCTGCTCCGATGGCCTCAGCGACAATGACCTTGTAGAGACCTATTGGGAACGGGAGGTGCTGCCGGTCCTGACCGGAAACGCCGATCCCAGTCAAACCGTCCAGCAACTGGTGGATCTGGCGAACATCAAGAACGGCCACGATAACGTCACCGTCGTGCTGGTGCACTATCAGGTGCTCCCTGAAACCCCCGCCCTCGCCAGTCCTACGGAAGCGCCGGCCGAAACCCCAACCCTGCCCCCGCCGGCTCCGCCACCGCCGGCCCGCGCCCCCCGCCCCCGGCCGGCCGGCCGCAAACCTCGCTTCTCCTTGCCGCTCCCCCTCCTACTGGGCATTCTCGCCCTAGGCGGTTTGGGCGTATGGTTCTGGCCCCGCCAGCCCTCGCCCGATTCCCTTATCCCGCTCCCCGCCCAAGCCGGCCCCGCCAGCCCCCTCACCGATAACCCCGATGGCCTCACCCTCAAAGGGGTACGCCAAATTGGCACCGAGGCCAACCAAATTGCCCTCAGTCGGGATGGCAAAGCTGTGGCCATTGCCGGCGCCGATGGCAGCCTCCAACTCTGGCCCCTCGGTAGCGAGTCCCCTCCCCGCCGCCTCGGTACCCTCCGCCAGCCAGTCAATGGGGTTGCCTTCAGCCCCACCTCTGGGATTATCGCCACCAGTACCCTGGCGGGCATTACCCTCTGGGATGGGGCGGCCGGCCGATTACTCCAGACTCTGCCCACCCAAGGGGGCGCCATTTTCCCCCTTGTCTTTAGCCGAAACGGGCGTTTTCTGGCCAGTGGCGACTTTGGCGGCACCCTTCAGATTTGGGACTGGGGTGACCGTCGCCCCTTGAAAACTATCCCTACCGGTTCCCGCATCTATGCCCTAGCGTTTAGTCCTGATGGTGCCACCCTCGCCAGCGGTCATGGGGACGGTACAGTTCGCCTCTGGAATGTAGACGCTGGTACCCTGCACACCAGTCTTCCCCCCACCGAACAGGCCAAGGAATCGGTAGTCTGGAGTGTCACCTTCTCCCCCGACGGACAGTTACTCGCCAGTGGCGGCGACGATGAGGCAATTTACCTCTGGAATGCCAAGACCGGTCGCGAACTGCGAAAAAGCGACACCGGCGGGAGTGTTTACGACCTTGCCTTCAGTCCTGACGGCCGCACTCTGGTCGTGGCGAGCGGCCCCACCCTCCAAGTCTGGGACGTGATCTCAGGTCGTCGTCGGCGTACCCTGGAGCAGCATCAACAACTTGTGCGTACCTTTGTAATCAGCCCCGATGGCAAGACCCTTGTGGCCGGCAGTACTGACAAAACCCTAAGTTGGTGGCAAGTCACGCCCTGACCCGATGCAGCTATTGCTGACCAATGACGACGGCATTGATGCCCCTGGCCTTGCTGCGCTGCGCCAAGCCCTCTCAGATGTCGCCCCCCTCCTCATTGTCGCGCCCCAAACCCACCAATCCGGTTGTGGCCACCAAGTCACAACCCACCAGCCGTTGATCGTGGATCAGCGAGATGACCACCATTTCGCCGTCGCAGGTACCCCGACCGATTGCATCCGCTTTGCCCTCAACCAACTGTGTCCTACCCCGGCTTGGGTCATTGCTGGAGTCAACTACGGCGGCAACCTGGGCGTCGACATCTACACCTCCGGTACCGTGGCTGCGGTACGCGAAGCCGCTTTCTACCGGCTTCCAGGCATCGCCTTCTCCCAGTACCGCAAGGCCGGCCGGCCAGTAGACTGGTCTCGCGCAGCCCACTGGGTCACCCGCGTCTTTGACCACATACAACCCCTTCCCCTTGCCCCTGGCCACTTCTGGAACGTCAACTTTCCCCACTGGCAACCCGGCGAGCCCGAACCCGAAATTCACCTCTGCCCCCCCTGTACCCAACCGTTACCCGCCATCTACGTTCCTACTGCTGACGGATACCAGTACCAAGGCGAGTACAGCCAACGCCGCCGCGACCCCAACTCCGACGTTGCCCGTTGCCTCAGCGGCCATATCGCCCTCAGCCGCCTTTCCATCCTTGGCTCGAACCCCAACTGAGGCCATATTTCCGCCACCCTATCGCCGACCGCCCGCTGCGCCCTTCAACAAGTGAGTTAAACCCCTTGACAATTAGTAGAGGAACTCAGTAGGGTAGTAAAGCGGCAAAAGCGCACCGA
>JACYLR010000019.1 GCA_015272465.1 Gloeomargaritaceae cyanobacterium C42_A2020_066 | reverse complement strand
GGCCTACTCTCGCACCCAACGGGTTAGCCCTCCAGGTTGGTCAATCAACTTGATGCCCTGTTGCTGTAATTGGGTACGGATGTGGTCGGCCTCCGCCCAGTTTTTAGCTTTTTTTGCGGCCGAGCGCTGGGCAATTAGGGTCTCGATGTCAGCGTCCGAAAAGCCGGATTCGGTAATAGACAGAATTTGTTCTCCAGGATCGACCAAGACTGGAGGCTGGGGGAGTCCCGGTTTGGGGAGAGCAAACCCTAAGGGTTTTCGCATCAGGTGTTTCAGGGTTTGCCACTGGCTATGCAGTTCATCAGGATCTACGGCCCAGCAACCGGTGTGAACAAAACCATTGGCAGCTTTACGGAGGCTCCTTGCCAAGTCAAAGACAATCGCCAGGCCGGCCGGCGTATTGAAATCCTCATCCATCGCCGTTTTGAAGCGAGCGATAGCTTCATCTTCTAAGTCGGCCCATTCGGTGTCCCAGCCCAGTTCCGAGCCATACTGGTGACCGACTTGGAGTGCCTCCTCCAAGGTGCGCCATCCGGCTGTCGCGGCATCCAGGGCTTCTGGGGTCAGATCAATGGGTTGGCGGTAGTGGGCCTGTAGAATCCACAGCCGCAGCGCCATCGGGTCATAGTGGTTCAACACATCCCGAATCGTGCGAAAGTTCCCCAGGGATTTGGACATTTTCTCCCCCTGGATATTGACAAAACCGTTGTGCAGCCAATATTTAGCTAGGGGTTGACGGGTAACTGGCTCCGATTGGGCGATCTCGTTTTCGTGGTGGGGGAAGATCAGGTCAGCCCCACCGGCATGAATATCAATCGCCTCCCCCAATACCCCCCTGACCATCGCTGAACATTCGATATGCCATCCCGGCCGGCCGGCTCCCCAGGGCGAGTCCCAGGCGGGTTCTCCCGGTTTGGCCGCCTTCCACAGGGCAAAATCCAGGGGGTGACGCTTGTGGCCCTCCTCACTCACCCGCCCACTGGCCCCAGCACTCATCTGCTCTAGCGTCCGGCCGGCCAGACACCCGTAGGTGGGAAAGCGCTCAACGGCGTAGTAGACATCGCCTCCCGCGGGGTAGGCATAGTCCTGGTCGATCAAGGCTTGGATGAGGGCGATGATTTCCGGTACAAACTGGGTGGCACGGGGAGAGACATCGGCCGGCCGGATGTTCAGCCGGGCCATATCCTCGTCATAGGCTGCAATGTACCGCTCGGTGATGACCTCCGGGGGCACCCCCTCGGCCGCCGCCCGCCGGATAATCTTGTCATCAATATCCGTAATGTTCTGGACATAGCGAACCCCATAGCCCCGCCATTCCAGATACCGGCGTACCGTATCCCAGACCACGTAGGCACGGGCGTGGCCCAAGTGGCAGTAATCGTAGACCGTCACCCCACAGACATACATGGACACCTGATTGTCCTGGCGGGGGACAAACGGCGACCTGCGGCGCGTGGCTGTGTTATAAACCTGCAAACTCATAGGACTTCGGGACTAAAACCCGCACCCTTCAGGGTCTCTTGTAGGAGGCTCGTGGACAGGGCCGACTGAATCCAGACCTGCTTCTGGATGAGATCAGCCTGTATTTGGGCCACGGGATCAACCTGCTGGATCGCCTGGGTCATGGCTGCCACGCAACCCTCACAGGCCATATCGGGAATCCGCCATCGGGATGTGCTCACCATACCTGTGCCCTTAGCTGCGCGGCACCGGCCGGCCGGCCACAACCAGAGCCTGGCGGAACCCCAGCACCACCAGCAAATTGGCCACCGTCAGCCAAAACTCAGCCCCTCCGTGCAACCAGTCCACATTGGCTAGGGCGGCACCGTAGGCAACTTTGGCATAAATCGCCGCGACAATCGTGATCGCCACAAACACCAGGGTCATGTAAAACCCCGTCAGAGCCAGCACTGGCGTCTGCCGCGAGCGGGTCAAAAACCAGAGGAACCCCAGGTAGGGCGGTAAGGAAAGAACAAAGAGGAAATCTTTGGCAGCCATGGCAGGCCCAGACAAACTCCCTCCACTGTAGACCGGGCGGAGGCAGCCTGGGCACACCCGACCGTTCCCCATCCCCAAGCCACCTGTTAACATAACTCAGTAATTCCGTAGACATCCGGTGTGAGGAGCAGCATCCATGGCCGTCAGCATGTTACAGGCGTTTGAGATCGGCAAATACTTGGTGACCCAGCGCCTGGCCGGCCGGAAGCGTTTCCCGCTCACCCTGATGCTGGAACCCCTCTTCCGCTGCAACCTAGCCTGCTCTGGGTGCGGCAAGATTCAATACCCTGCTGAAATCCTCCGCCAGAACCTCAGCCCCGAACAGTGCTTTGCTGCCGTGGAAGAGTGCGGTGCGCCAGTCGTGGCCATCCCTGGGGGTGAGCCTCTGATGCATCCCCAAATCGACGTGATTGTCCGGGGCCTCGTGGAGCGCAAGAAGTTTGTCTACCTTTGCACCAACGGCCTGCTTCTGGAAAAGAGCCTATCGAAGTTTGAACCCTCGCCCTACTTCAGCTTCAGCGTCCACCTGGATGGCTTGCAGGAACTCCACGACCACTGCGTTGACCGCAAGGGTGTATTTGACATTGCCATCCGAGCGATTAAAGCAGCTAAGGCCAAGGGCTTCCGGGTGACGACCAATACCACAGTGTTCGAGGGCACTAAGCCCCAAGACATCCAAGACCTGTTTGATTTCCTGGCCGACTTGGGTGTGGATGGCATGATGATCTCCCCTGGTTACAGCTACGAAAAGGCCCCAGATCAAGACCACTTCTTACAACGGGAGCAGACCAAAGCCCTGTTCCGGGAAATCATGGCCCCCTATCGGTCTGGCAATAAGAAGGGATGGAACTTTAACCACAACCCCCTATTCCTGGATTTCCTGATGGGCGAGCGGGACTACGAATGCACTCCCTGGGGTATGCCCAGCTATAGCATCTTCGGCTGGCAGAAGCCCTGCTACCTGCTGGGGGAAGGCTATGCCACAACCTACAAGGAGTTGGTGGAAACCACTGACTGGAGCCAGTACGGTCGGGCCAGCGGCAATCCTAAGTGCCAGGACTGCATGGTGCATTGTGGCTACGAACCCACGGCAGCGATGGACGCAATGGATCCAGGCAACGTAGGCCGCTCCTTTGGCTCTCTGTTGGGCCTGGCTCGCTAGGGTTACAACGCCGCTATCAAGCCTCAACTCGCGACTGATCTATACTTTCCCTCTGGATTGAGACAGGGAACCCACTGTGCCTCGCCCAGAGGGCATATAGCCGTTTCATTCAGGTTTGAGACACTTAGCCTCACCTCTCCATGTCCGCCAGACACCGTCCATATAAGACTTCTAGGGTAGGTAGGGAGAGTTAAGGGAGCTGAAGAAATGTCTCATTCCCATTCAAATCGGCTATATCCATCAAACCAGGTCACTAACCGCAACCAGTGACCGATAAGTGCTCGACCGTTGGCGAGACTATCGCTTGTCAGTTAGATCGTGTGTAAAGCACTCGAAATCTACGGACGGGGGGATTCTCGTCATCCCAATAGTCCTCAAATGACTGTTGACGCAATCCTAGGCTTTCAAACTGCGCCAACTCCACCTGGGTCAGCGGATAGGGCAAGCCGCCCAGCGCATCCGTTTCCTCCCGACCTCTGGCGATAACCAGGAGTTGACCTGATGGGGCCACAAAGCGACTGATGCTTGAGATGGCGGCCGGCCGTAATGCCAATGGCAGCGACTGGAGTGTATAGGATTCAAAGACAAGCGCAAAGTTCTGCTGCCAAGCAGGGGGTGGCTTAAGGAGGTCAGCCACCTGGTAGGACACTTGCGAATCAGCGAAACGCCGTTCGCACTGGCTTATCGCCGTAGGTGAGATGTCGAAGGCAACGACACGAAAGCCTAGTTTGGCTAGGAACTCAGCGTCATCCCCATAGCCACAGCCTACTGTGAGGGCGGTTGTCCCTTCACCCGTTAAGTGATTTCTGACGCTCCACTCAACCAGATGCGGATTGGGGGCTAAATCGGCCCAAGGCACCTTAGCGTAGTCCGCTCCAGCTTCGGCATAGAGTGCCTCAAACCACCCTGTGGCATCAGCGCGGGCCAGAAACTCCGACGCTAATTGCTGTACACGCTGACGTGACATAACGTTCTATAGGGGTGGGATCACTACTGAGGGTAACTCGATTTAACAGGACGCTGGGCAGCAGGGTAAAGATTGGGTCGCATCGAGTAGAACGGCTTAGCTCGCCCACCGCAAGTAATCTTTGCTACTGACAGATAACCTCTCGGCGGTCGGGTGCAGCGCGTTGTTGTGCCGCTATTCTCTTACAGAGGGGCTTTGCCAACGCTTACCCAATGCAGGGCTTGATAAACATCATCTCTCATTATCAATGCTTGAAGCTTTCTGGAGTTGTGATATTTGAGCATCTAAGCAGCGTTGCACGATCGCATCTATACCCAAACAAACAATGCCTTGCTCTTGTAACAATGGGTTGCTAGAGCTAGCAAAGGTAACTACGGATTTTCCTGCCGCAATCAGGCTTTGGGCAAAAGCTAGGGTTTTGGGTAGTAATAAAGATGTAGTGAAATGACTATTAGATGATCAAGAGCTGTTAGGAAACGTCATTTCATCCTGGTTCACCAGGACCCGACCCTTGCCCAGTTGCCCATAGTGCCCTATCTTGAACTCCAGAAGCGTTGAAAACAGACACAAAACTTTACATCTTATCCGACAAGGGTCTC
>JACYLR010000218.1 GCA_015272465.1 Gloeomargaritaceae cyanobacterium C42_A2020_066 | reverse complement strand
CCAGGGGTTTGACCTCAGCTTGGAGAGACCCGACTGCCGACACCGAGAGCAGATACTTCACGCCCAGGGTTTTGAAGGCATAGATGTTGGCCCGCGCCGGCAGTTCCGAGGGCAGTAGGTGGTGATAACGTCCGTGACGAGCGAGGAACGCCACGGGTACCCCCCGTAGCCGCCCTAGCATCAGGGCATCTGACGGCCGGCCGAAGGGCGTGTCCATTGAGCGCTCCTCGAGGATCTCCAGCCCGGGCATCTGGTAGAGGCCGCTGCCGCCGAGGATGCCAATGGTGATCGGGTCAGTCATGGGAGGGGGTGCCGCAGTTTTGTCCCAGCTTACCTGAGTTTCTGGCTGCGGCTGGTGGGAACGGCCCGCGCCCATGCAGGGGGAGGGGGGCTGGCCTATGCTGAGGGTAAGCCCAGGCGGCCGGCCGGGGTTGCGTGTGAGTGCCCATGTTGTCCTGCCTGGAGATCCACAATTTCATTCTGATTGACCACCTGCGGGCGGAGTTTGGGCCGGGCCTCAATGTTCTGACCGGCGAAACTGGGTCGGGGAAGTCCATCCTGCTGGAGGCCCTCGACATTGCCCTGGGGGGTCGCGTCCAGCGGCGGCGCTGGCCGGCCGGCCGGGATCAGGCCCTGATTGAAGCCACGTTTGAACTGCCCACCAGCCTGGGAGACGCCCTGGCAGAGGTGGGGGTGTCCCTAGGGAATGGCGGTCAACTGGTGTGCCAGCGGGAGGTGGGGTTTAAGGGCGAGCGGTGGCGCAGCCGCTGTCGCCTCAACGGTCAGCCCATTACCCAAGAGCAGATGCACGCCCTGGGTCAAGTTCTGGTCAATGTCACCACCCAACACCAGGGCACCCTGTGGACAGACCCGGAGGCCCAGCGGGACATACTCGATCGGTGGGGCGGGGCAGCCCTCCAGGCACCGCGCCAGCAGGTCAGCACCTGGTACAGCCAGTGGCAACAGGCCCAGGCAGCCCTCCAGGCCCTCCAGACTACTCAATCCACCCAGGCTGCCCAACAGGCTCTCTGGGCCTACCAGTTGGCCGAACTGAACCAGGCCGACCTCCAAGATGGAGACGAACTCTATACCCTGACCCAAACCTGGCAGCGGCTCAGCCACGGGGTTGAACTACGGCAACAGAGTCAGGCGGTGTATCAATGGCTTTACGACAGCGATGACGAGCGGCCGGCCGCTACGGACATCCTGGGGCAGGCCCTCGGTCAATTGGAGGCTATGGGTGAACTGGATGCGAGTGTACAGCCCGTCGTGGATTTGGTGCGCTCTGCCCTAGCGCAGGTGGAGGAGGCCGGCCGGGCCATCTACCGCTACGGCGAGGATCTAGAAACCGATCCCGATACCCTAGAGGCGGTGGAGCAGCGTCTGCGCGTCCTCAAGGCCCTTTGTCGTAAATACAACAGCGATCTGGCTGGACTGATGGCCCTGCGGGATCAACGGCAGGTTGAACTGGAGCAACTGGAAACAGGTCCCCAGCACCTAGAGAACCTCCAGGCCCAGCGGGATCGGTGCGCGATGGAACTGGATCGGGCCTGTCACGACCTCCGTCAAGCACGGGCCGCGGCCGGCCGAGCACTGGTCGCTCAGTTGCAACCCCTGGTTCGTCATCTGGGTATGCCCCAGGCGGTGGTTGATGTGGCCCTGGTTCCGACATCCCCCAGTTCCCAGGGCAGTGAGCGAGTGGTTTTCCAGTTCAGTGCCAATCCGGGACATCCTCCCCTTGCCCTGGGGGAGGTGGCATCCGGTGGGGAACGCAATCGGCTCCTCTTGGCTCTGCAAGCTTGTATCTCCCAGGCGGTGGCCACGCCGACACTGATTTTTGACGAAATCGACACCGGCATTTCGGGAGCGGTGGCCCAGACCGTCGCCGAAGCCCTCTATCGCCTCGCCCGCCACCACCAAGTGCTCTGCATCACCCACCAACCTCTGGTAGCCGCCATGGCTGACCGACACCTGCGGGTGGAAAAGCATCCCCAGTCGGCCGGCCGGGGGATTGGCGTGGTGACCCTCGACTGGGAAGCTCGCCAGCAGGAACTGGCCCTTTTGGCCGGGGGTGTGGGCACCTCGGAAGCTGTTCCCTTTGCCACCGCCCTCCTCGCCCAAGCTTCTCAACTGCGCGCCCACTTAGCGGGTTAGCGGCATCCCAACTCGGCACACCTGCAAAATCGGGCAATTTCAGCTTCAGGGACACACCAACCGCTTCTGTACAATGGGGTGGCTCTGGGCTGATGTGGGTGTTGCGTTCCCCGACGATAGGCGCGCTATGCTGTCGGCGTCCCTAAGTTTGTGCATGATTGTGCGGGATGAGGCGGCGGTCATCCAGCGCTGCCTGGCCAGTGCCCGGCCGGCCGTGGATGAGATCATTGTTGTGGATACGGGTTCCCAGGACGCGACGCCCGACCTAGCGCGCCAGATGGGGGCACAGGTGCATCCCTTCGCTTGGGGTGATGATTTTGCCGCGGCCCGCAATTTTTCCCTGGATCAGGCGACCGGCGAGTGGATTCTGGTGCTGGATGCAGATGAAACCCTGGTAGCGGCGGTTATTCCAGAGATACGACGGCTGATTCAGCGGCCTGAGGCTCTGGCCATCACCCTCGTGCGCCAGGAAGCGGGCATGACCCAGGTGCCCTACTCCTTGGTGTTACGACTGTTTCGCAACCGTCCCGATTTACGCTTCCAGCGGGCCTTCCACGAACTAGTGGATGACCATGTGGCGGCCATCCAGCAGCGAGAGCCGGGGTGGCGTGTCTTGCATCTCCCGGCGGTGGCTTTGGGACACACGGGCTATCGGCCAGATACTGTCGCCCAGCGGGACAAACTACAACGGGCGGCCACCCATCTGATGGCCCTCCACCAAGCCGATCCGACGGATGCCTACGTGGCCTGCAAATTGGCGGGGGTTTACCTCCAAACCGGGGCACCGGAACAGGCCATTCCCCTACTGATCTCCGGGCAACGCGCCCCGAACCTCGAACCCACCCTCAGCTACGAAATCCACTATCACCTGGGGCTGGCCCACCAGCGGGTCGGCCGGCTGGCCGAGGCCCTGGCCTCCTACCAGCGGGCGACAGAGCACCCCCTACCCCTGCCCCTCAAACTGGGGGCCTACTTCAACTGGGCCAGTTTGCATCTGGAACGGGGGAATGCCCGAGACGCCGAAGCCTTGTTGATTCAGGTGCTGGCGATTGACCCCCATCTGGCCCTGGCCCACTACAACCTGGGCTTGGCGCTCAAGAGTCAGAACCGGTTTGAGGAGGCGATCCACCACTACCAGCGCGCCCTCGCCCTCCAACCGGACTACGCCCCTGCTCACCAGAACTTGGGGGTGACGCTATTCAAGATGGGGCGAGTTTCCGAGAGCCGTACCGCCTTCCAGGCCGCCATTCGCCTCTACGAAACCCAGCAGTCCCCGGAGGCCGGCCGGCTGCGGCAAGGCTTACTGGGCTTGGGCTTAGAGGTGTAGGCTGCCGTTTACTTCCCACGTCCTCAGGGCACAATGGTGTCAGCGTGAGCCGCGGCCGCTGATATCTCGCTCAGGACTCTAACTGGTGATGAACATTGACCTCCCACCCACCTTCGACTGGGCTGTGGAACAGTTTAACCAGGGGGATTTCTATGGGTGCCACGACACGCTGGAGGGCCTGTGGATGGAGGCGACCCCGGAACTCTGCAACTTTTACCAGGGCATTTTGCAGATTGCGGTGGCCTGCTACCACCTGGGCAATGGCAACCGGCGCGGGGCGATGCTGCTGCTGGGGGAAGGCATCAGTCGGCTGCGCGCCTATCCAGAGGATTTTGGGGGCGTTGGTGTCACCAGTCTTGTGAGCCAGAGTCGGACACTTTTGGATCACCTACGGCAGGTCGATCTGGCCGACCTGGGCAGTTTAACCCTACCTACAGTGACCCAGGTGCGGTGAAGGCCCTCCTCGATTTGTTTCTGGCCAAGACCTGTCCCCTCTGCCAGCGGCCGGCCGGGGCTGTCCTTTGTCGGGATTGCGAGCGCCAACTCCAAGCCCAAGCCATCCCCGATCCCTGGCTACACTGGCGAGACCCGCTGCCGGTAGTGGGGTGGGCCTACTACGGGGACTTGGTAAAGCGGCTGCTGCGGGCGTTGAAGTACGAGAAACAGGTGGCCCTCGCCCAACCCCTGGGGTTGGAGTTGGGTAAGGTGTGGACAGCCGGCCGGCCGAAGTTGACTCAAGCCCCATGGGTGGTGCCGATCCCGCTCCATCCCGACCGCCACCGCCAGCGGGGGTACAACCAGGCGGAACGGATCGCCCATGCCTTCTGTGCCTGGACGGGGTTGCCCCACAAACCCCAGGGGCTGATCCGCACGACCAACACCCAGGCCCAGTATCAGCTTTCGGCCCAAGCTCGCCAAGCCAACCTATCAGAAGCCTTTGACCTGGGGCCTGATTTAAGCGGCCGGCCGGTTCGTGCCCCAATTCTGATTCTGGATGATATCTACACCACGGGTGCAACGGTGCAGGCCGCCCGAGAGACTTTGGCCCAGCAAGGCTACTCGGTGATCGGCGTTGCGGTTGTGGCGCTTCCCCAACCGGTTGTCAAGGATGGGCCTAAACGGGTGCTGAGGAACTTCTAGGTATTGACTCCCCTATATAGGTAAGCTGGTTAGTAATTAGGGCACCTCAATTTACGCCCTTTGTGGCCTTTTTGGGGTATAGCCACTTGAGTTAGGGACATGTGGTTCTATTTCTACCAAGCTATTCACCAGACCTCAACGACATTGA
>JACYLR010000190.1 GCA_015272465.1 Gloeomargaritaceae cyanobacterium C42_A2020_066 | reverse complement strand
TGGTGTCGCAGATAGGGCCTGCCCTGGGCTTGGGGCCGGCCGTGGCGGTGGCGAACAACTATGGTGACCATCCGATCACCCGCGACTTTGGCAATGGCATCACCTTTTTTCCCCTGGCTCAGGCTGTGGATCTGGTCGGTGAAGCGGAGAAAGAAGGCGTGCCGTTGCTGCTGACTGGCCCGGGGGTTTGGGCCGAGAGTCGCTTGGATCGGGAACCGTTTTTTGATCCTGGCGAGGATCGGTCTGGCCCCCTCAGCCTGGGGGTAGCCTTGACCAAAGGTAAAGGACGACTGGTGGTGATTGGGGACTCCGAGTTTGCCGCCGATGGGCTGTTTGACCAGCAACTCAACGGTGATCTGTTTTTGAATACCGTGGGGTGGTTGGCAGGAGGGGATGCCAGTACCCTATCGATCCGGCCCAAGGAAGCAACCAACCGACGCCTAAACCTGACCCAGGCCCAGGGGAATATCTTGGCCTTGGCGGCCCTCTTGATTGTGCCTGTGGGTGGTTTCGCGACCGCGGGCATCCTCTGGTGGCGGCGGCGCTGAGCGTGACAACTCAACCTCAAGCTCATTAGGTATCCTCATGCTCTTCCCAGTTCAATCCGCCCGTCGCTTCCTAGGGTTGGTGCCGCTCGCCGCCACCTTGGCTTCTATGGGTGGGCACGCCCAGGTGACTCCCCTGCCGATCCGCACCGAGCAGCTTAACGCCTGTGTGAATCAGTTGACAGTGACTGTCAGTCTGGCCAGGGAAATCATTACGGTGCTGCAACAGCCGGACTTGCCCGCCACGGTAAAAATGGCCCAAATCAGTCAGGTTTTGCCCCCGGATCAGCAAGCTATGCTTCAGCAATGTATGCAGCAGTCTTGGCCACCGCCCGCCCCACCCCAGGGCTAGGCTGAGTTTTGGTTCATGCTGCTCTCTAACCCACTCATTTCCTCAGGAACCCCATGTTGAAGAAAACACGGATCATGCTTTCCATCAATGTTGTCGCTGGGACTGTGCTAGCCCTTGGTGTTGGTTTCGCCCTGCGGCCCGTGCCGACCCAGGCCCAGTCTCAGGCTGATGCGGATCAAAATGCGGCGCTCCAAGCCGTGGCCAAAATGATGGAGGGTCAGCGCACCTACTACCAAAAGAATGGCCAGTTCAAAGCGGTGGTCAGTGATTTGCAGCAGGATTTTGGCATCACCCTACCAGCCACCTTCAACTACGCAGTGCGTACCTCCGCAGAGGCGGCCTACAGTTACGTAATTCCGGCCCAATCAACCCCCTACACCGGTCAGCTTAAAGCCTATGCGGGGGCGGCATTTCTGACGCCGAATCAAAATCCGAAGATCACGACGATCATTTGCCAGAACACGATGACCGGTCAGGTGCGGCCGGCCGACCCCACCTTGGCCCGCTCCACTAACCTGGCCGACCCCAAGATTTTGACGGTTCAATGTGGGGACTACTCAGTTCAAGTGCCGATGTCGAAGGTGAATGAGTAGGTCTATGCAGGGCACTGCCCCAGTCAGTGACCATGACGCTGTTTCAGTTTGAAGCCGATTTCGGCGAAACGCTGCACTGCATTCCCCTGGCGGTGCGCTTCAAATTGGACACCTGTGGGCTGAAACTAAAACTCTCCCAGTGGCAGCGGCTGAGCCTAGAGCAGCGGCAGCAGTTGAGGTCGATCAGTTGTGCATCCGATGGGGAGGTCGCGACTTTTCGCCAGACCCTCCTAGACTGGGTGCAAGCAACGAGCGGCGAGGTTGTTGCTGATTTGCCCCTTGACCCCCATCCTCCCTGGCAATCAGGTCACTGGCCGGCCGGCCTGGTGGAGGAAGCGGCACGCCAGGGTATTGTTCTCACGCCCACCCAATGGTCAGGGCTGACCTTGCTCCAGCGCTATGCCCTGGTCAAGCTCGGCCGGCCGAGCCACGAACACCGTAACTTTGTGTTGGCCCTCCGAGAGTTTGGTTTGGTGACCGAATCCTAGACAGGAGGGTTGGGCGGCCGGCCGGGGTTCATGAGGGAAAACAGGCGAAACCCCGGCGCTTCGTAATCGGCCGGCCGGTAGGTTTCAGGAATGGTGGTGGTGTTTCCATCTCGCACCGCCGAATAGCCCGGCGAGAGGATCTCAATCCCCGCTTCGTTGCAGCAATCTTGAATATTTTGGTGCAGCTCCGAGAAAATCCAGGGCATCAATTCGGGGCGATGGGTATAGGCGTTGATCTCGTAGGTGATGTGGAAGTCATTGAGGCTGGTTTGCCAAACAAAGGGTTCGGGTTCCTGGAGGATGTGGGTTGTCCGTAGGGCTGCGGTTCGCAGAGCAGCGTAAATATCCGCCCACGGAATGTCGTAGCCCAGGGTCACCGCAGTGTGGATCATCAACGGCGCATGCTCATCCCGGATCAGGGCACTGAAATTAGTAATCTGTGTATTGAGAATGATCGCATTGGGAATGGTAACCAGGACATTGCGGGGCGTCCGAATCTGCGTGGCCAGCAGTGCTTTCTGCACCACCATGCCCTTCGTCTCACCAATTCTGACCACATCCCCCACCTGGAAGGCACGGGTGTAGATCAAAATCAGGCCCGCCACCACATTGGTCACCGTTGCCGTGGAGCCCAGGGAGAGCAGAATCCCCAGGAACACCGAGACGCCCCGGAAGGCAGGGGACTCAAAGCCGGGTAAGTAGGGCAGCATCAGGGCCGCCCCAATGGCCACCATGATGATGGTTACCAGATAGGCGGTGGGGTTGGCCCAGTCTCGATAGAAGCCGGGGATGACTAGCGTACCTTCGCGAATCTGCCCAAAGAGGTACCAGGAAAACTGGATGCAGTAGTAGGTCGCTACGGCTGTAACCAGGATCAGCCCTAGGTTGGGCAGATAGGCAATGACCGCCTGAAAACCAGCCCCGGCTCCACTGGCCAGATTGTCCGTCAGGGAAATGCCCAGGTACTCCGTCCAGGGAAAGAGCCGCAGCACAAAGGCCAGGTACAAAATCCCCAGGCCAGCGATCAAGACTAGACGCACAAAGCGCAGGAGGGCGACCACCAACTCCCCCAGGCGGCCGGCCGGGATCAGTTCGAGGGAGCCAATACTCAGGGATGGCAGATGGCTGCTAGACCAGGCCAGAACATAGTTCAGAAGGCGGCCCAGACCCCATAAACTCAAGCGAATCCCCAGTACCAAGCCCAGGGTGGCAACGGTGGTCAGCCCAATGGATCGTAAGAGGTAGGCGGGCGTCCGTTGGTAACGGTAGTCAGCAATCGCCTCCCGAATCCTGTCCAGAAGAATCTGGCCCAAAATCTCGACGGGGCGGTCGGCCGCTTCCGCATCGGCCTTAGTTAGGGTGAATAGAATCTGGTTCTGGTACTCGACATAGGCAATGCCTCCAGCCGCCACAAGTCGTAACTGGTCGGGATCTGTCGTCTTGTCCTCCGCCAGCGTCAGCAACCGTCGACTAATCAGGGCCGCCCGTTCGGCTGGTGAGATGGCGGCTCCTGCATTACGGACTACAAACAGGGGCTTGTTATCGAGCACGACCGGATAGCTAATGACCTCCGCCTCCACCGGCACCTCGATCGGTCCAGCGGCAGAACTGGTTCTCGTCCATCCAGGCCCTGGGAGCAGGGCTGCACTGACCACCAGGCAAGCTGCAAGCACTGCCAACACGATGCGCCGATACACCCGCTTTGCCATAGGTCTCTGCCCATTGGGTTTTACTCAATCACCTAGTATGGCAGGGCTACGGCCGGCCGACTGATAAGCCTTACTTGACAAGTAAGACGATGGGCATCCGCAATTCCTATCACTTAGGGGCGTGACAAAGCCGGGATCCTCCTGTTAAAGTAACAACGTGTGAGGAGCGAACCAGTAAGAGCACCGAGACGAAACACGGAAAGTCGTCGGTGCTCTTTCTGATTTTTAGGGTACTTCTACAGAGCCTTCAGGTTTTCTACAATTCAACCTCAGGGTTCGATCCCGGCCAAGCTAGGCAAACCCAAGAGTGAACCTTCTGGTCAGCAGGCGGTTCTCACAAGCTCAAGATTTCATCAGAAACCATCAAAGACGATTAGTAGAAGCTGCCGGATCGGCGCTGGTGAATCGCCGTCACTCCATTTGGGTTACGCAGGTTGCCCGCGGTCACCGCAGCGTAAATCACCCAATGATCGCCACAATCCAAGCGCTGCTGTACCACGCAGTCGAGAACGGCGAGGGCATCGGGCAGGGCTGTACCCCCCGCCGGTGTCTCTACGAGATTGAGGCCCGCAAGGCGATCCTCTCCTGGGGCGAAGGGCTTCAGGAAGTGCTTGGGTAGAGGCTTGCCCTCCGGCAGGACATTCAGGACAAAGTGGTGTCCCTGATGCATGAGGGACTCGACCGCTCGTTCTTTGGCAACTGCAACCGTAATCCCCGGCGGATTGAAGCTGGCCTGGGAGACCCAGGTGGCGACCATAGCCCCTGAAAGCTCGCCTTGACGCGCAATGACCACACACACGGGTCCGACAATCCGACCCACCGCCTGCTCCAAACGGGCTGACTGGGCACCCTCCACCGAAGAGCGAGACTGACGCTGCCGGCGCACCTTTTTCAGTACTTGGGCAAAGTCAGTTCCTGCCTGTTCACAGGTCTGTAAATCTGCTTCTGTAGGCTTGAACTTCACTCGGATTGGTTCAAACCCGAATCGGAACCCTGCATCCCGCAATTTAGTTTCCAGTAAATCCACCGCCTCGCCGCTCCAACCATAGGAACCGAATACCCCAGCCAGATAGGTTTTGGGAGCACGGTCAAGGACAAGGCCGAGGGCAGTCTGGATTTGGGTGGGGGCGTGGCCA
>JACYLR010000169.1 GCA_015272465.1 Gloeomargaritaceae cyanobacterium C42_A2020_066 | reverse complement strand
AAGCCGCGGGCCATGTGGTCAAAGGGTTCACTGATCCAACCGCCACCCCCAGCGAGGGGCCCATCCGCCAGCTTTTCGAGGATGACTTCCTTCAGAAGTTGAATGCTACGCACTGTCGGTCCCAGGGGCACCCCTAGGGAGTTATAGGTCTCCCGCAGCCCTTCGAGGACGCGCTCATCGAGGACATCAGGATCGGCGGCCACCAGGGCGTAGCTGGCGTAGCGCAGGAAGTAGTCCATGTCCCGCAGACAGGTGGCGTAGCGGCGGGTGGTGTAGGCATTGCCGCCAGCGCGGATCAGTTCGGGTAGGTCGGTGAATAACCGGCCGGCCGCGGTCTTGACAATCTCGGCGGCATTACCACTGATGAAGCGGGCGGCTTGAATGCGAGCCAAGCCAGTGTCGAAATAGGCCCGCAGCTTGTCGATGGCGTTCCGGTCGAGGTACCGGCCGGCCACATCGTAGGTGCTGATCAGGCTGGTGATGGTGTCTCGCATATCCCTCTCACTCGCTGCTAATGAACAGTTTTTCCGTGGGTTTATTAAAGCCTGAGGGGGCCGGTGCAACCTCAAGCCAAGGCGACGGGGATCAGTTTACCACGCTGGTTTGTCGCCCCTGACCATTCCCCGGCCGGCCGGGGAATTAACCTTAATGTTCTGTTACAGATTTGTAACTCAGGCTTCTCAAAACACCTGATCCATTAACGAGAACACACCAAACCCAAGGAGCAGGGCACCGCTGAGGGGTGTTAGCCAGCGGGAGAGGGGGCGCAGGGCCAGCAAGCCTTTGAGCGTGGCGGCAAAGAACCCCGCCAAGACAACGGGGAAGGTGTAGCCCACGGCATAGAGCAGCAATAGACCCAAGCCCATCCCCGGCCGGCCGGTACTACCCACCCAGGTAAGTAGCGTGGCCAGCACGGGCGTGCTACAGGGGGAGGCACTCAGGCCGAAGGTGAGACCCACCCCATAGGCTTGCAGGCCGGCCGGCCAGGCTTTCACCCACGCCACGCCCGGCCCCCATGACGGGGTGAGGGGAATGACCTCCAACAGGCTGAGACCCATGAGGATGGCCACCAGGCTCACGGCAACAGGCAGTCCCCAGCCCCACTGACCGTAGAGGCGTCCGAGCAGGGTGGCTCCTAGTCCCAGAAGGGCTAGGGTGGTGGCCAACCCCAGAGCAAACCAGGCCACTTGCAGGGTGACGCCTTTGCGATTGGTTTCGCCATAGCCGCCGATATAGGCCAGGGTGACGGGCAGCATTCCCAGGACGCAAGGACTCAAGCTGGTGAGTAGGCCGGCCGCCAGGATAATGCCCGCGCTCACCGGGGAGAGGTGGGTTAACTGATCCGCCACCCACGCGTTGGCAGTTTGTTCTGCGGCGTAGAGCCACTCGGCTGAAGAAAAGTTCACAGGCGTAACCCAATACCCTTCCCAAGCTAGCCCTAAAGCCTCGGAGCTGGTCGGCCTGGGTTAGGGATTGAGCATCAGGCGAGGCCGCAACCTGGAGCCTCGTCAACCAACCCAACAGGGGCCTGTTATGCCCGCGGCCGGCTGTGCCATGCCCAGGCGGTTTCTGCGATGGTTTTTAGATCCGAGTAGCGCGGCGTCCATCCTAGGATGGCTTGGGCTTGCCGGGCATCGGCAACCAGTAAGGGAGGATCCCCCGCCCGGCGATCCGCTTCCCGCACTGGCACCGGCCGGCCGCCCACCTGCTCGACCATCTCCACGACCTCGCGCACTGAATGTCCCTGGCCCGTACCTAGGTTGAGCACGAGAGCCTTACCCTGGGTGTGCAGCCAGTCGAGGGCCTGCCCGTGGGCTTGGGCCAAATCCAGCACATGGATGTAGTCGCGAATAGCCGTCCCGTCTGGCGTCGGATAATCCGTGCCGTAGATATCCACCTGGGGGCGCTGCCCTAGGGCCGCCTGGATGACCAGGGGAATGAGGTGGGTCTCGGGGTCGTGGGCTTCCCCTAACTCTCCCTCGGGATCGGCGCCCGCCGCATTGAAATACCGCAGGGCGGCCCAGCGCAACCCATAGGCTTGGCCATACCAATCCAAAATGCGCTCCACACAGCGCTTTGACTCGCCGTAGGGGTTAATCGGCACCTGGGGGTGGGTTTCGGCAATGGGAACAACCTGGGGATGACCGTAGGTGGCACAGGTAGAGGAAAACACAATGGATTCCACCTCTGCTTCCAGCATGGCCCCTAACAGGCTGAGCGTTCCACCAGTGTTGTTGTGGAAATAGAGGCGGGGATTGTGCATCGACTCCCCCACGTAGGCACTGGCCGCAAAGTGAATCACCGCGTCGATGGCGTAGTCGATCAGGGTCTGACGCAGCCGGTTGTGATCCTGTAAATCCCCCTCCACCAGCGGCCCCCAGCGTACTGCCCAAGCATAGCCAGTGCTTAGGTTGTCGTAGACCACCGGTTCATGGCCAGCCTGGGCTAGGAGCTTGGCAGTGTGGCTGCCGATATAGCCTGCGCCGCCAGTTACGAGGATGCGCATACCAGCCGCTTTTGGAAGTAGTCAATCGTGCGGGCCAATCCCTCCCGCACTGGCACCCCCGGCTGCCAGCCCAGTAGTTCCTGGGCCAAGGTAATGTCGGGTCGGCGCTGTTTCGGGTCGTCCTGGGGTAGGGGTTCAAACACGATCTCGGAGCTGCTGGCGGTCATCTCTCGGATCAGTTGAGCCAGTTGCAGGACGGTGTACTCCTCCGGGTTCCCCAAGTTCACAGGGCCGTGGTAGGGCACATCCATCAACCGCACGATCCCCGTAACCAGATCGTCTACGTACTGGAAACTGCGGGTCTGGGAACCTTCGCCATAGACAGTCAACGGCCGGCCGGCGAGGGCCTGGTTAATGAAGTTGGTGACCACCCGACCATCGTAGGCGTCCATGCGCGGCCCGTAGGTGTTGAAAATTCGGATCATCCGAATCGGCAGCCCAAAGGTGCGGTAGTAGGCGGCAGTCATGGCCTCGGCGTAGCGCTTGGCTTCGTCGTAGACACTGCGCGGACCGGCCGGATTGACATGCCCCCAGTAGCTTTCCGGTTGGGGATGCACCAAGGGATCACCATAAACCTCACTGGTGCTGGCCAGGAAGAATTGTGCCCCCTTGGCCCGGGCCAACTCCAGCAAATGGTAGCTGCCCTCGGCATTGACCCGCAGGGTTTCCACGGGCAGGGCCAGGTACTTGGGGGGGGACGCAGGGCTGGCAAAGTGCAGCACCCAATCTAGGGGCTCGTCCAAGTCGAGGGGGTAGGTGACGTCGTGGTGTAGATAGGTAAAGTCTGGCTGATCTTCGAGGTGAGCTAGGTTTTCCCGGGAGCCAGTTACCGTGTTATCGACCCCGATCACAGCATGGCCGGCCGCCAGCAGCCGATCCGTCAGGTGGCTGCCAATAAACCCCGCCGCACCCGTCAGTAAAATCCGCATGGTTGCCTCCTAGCGGCCAATGCCGAGGTATCGATAGCCAGCCTGGGTCAGCCGCTCCCGATCCAGGTGATTGCGGCCATCCATTACCAGGGGATTGGCCATCTGGGAAACCAGACTCTCCCAGGGCAGGTCACGGTACTGCGCCCACTCGGTGACCAGCACTAGGGCATCAGCCCCGCTGGCTAGGGCCTCCACACTATCGCAGAACTGGACTTCCAGATGGCTGCACTCCGTCTGGGCACGGGCCATGGCCACCGGGTCATGCACCCGCACCCGGGCACCGCGCTCCACCAACCGCTGGGCAATATCCAGGGCTGGAGCATCCCGCAGGTCGTCGGTATTCGGCTTAAAGGCCAACCCCAAGAGGCCAATGGTGCGGCCCTTGAGGATTTTGAGTTCCCCCAGCAGCTTGTCGATCACCCGGTGGCGTTGCAGGGCATTCACATCCCGGGCGGCTTGGACAATGGGCATGGCCAAGCCGTACTCCCCAGCCGTGGCCACTAGGGCTGCTGTGTCCTTGCCAAAACAGGAGCCGCCCCAACCCAAGCCAGCTTGCAGAAAGCGCGGCCCAATCCGTTGATCCAGGCCAATGCCCTTAGCAATCTGAGTGACATCAGCCCCCACCCGCTCCGCCAGTTGGGCAATCTCGTTGACAAAGCTGATCTTCAGGGCCAAAAAAGCATTGGCGGCGTACTTGATCAGCTCGGCGGAAGCTTGGTCAGCGGTGATCAGGGGTACCGCGGCGAGGCCCTCGGGCCGGGGTAGGAAACGGGGAGCTGGGAAAGTCTGCTCCAGGATGGGCTTGTAGAGGTTGTACAACACCTCCAGGGCTTGGGATTCCCGCGTTCCCACCACCACCCGGTCGGGGTAGAGCGTATCGAACAGGGCTGACCCCTCCCGCAGAAATTCGGGGTTGGAGGCTACCGCAAACCGACCGCTGGGTTTTTGGCCGTGGCAGGCTTCAAAGGCGTCCCGCACAATGGTTTCCACCCAGTTGCCACTGCCGATGGGTACCGTGGATTTGTTGACGACGACGGTGTAGCCCTCTCCCAGGTGCTCCCCTACACTTTGGGCTGCGGAACGCACGTAGCGCAGGTCTGGGTTGCCATCGGGCAGGGACGGCGTTCCCACGGCGATGAACACCACATCCGCACCGGGAATCGCCTCGGCGTAGGTGGTCGTAAAGGTCAAATTGTGGCGAGCCAACTCCGTGAGTTCCGCTAGCCAGGGTTCGTAGATGGGAATTTTGCCCTGGCGGAGCATCTCCACCTTGCGGGCATCGACATCGAGTCCCACCACCTGATGGCCTAGGTAAGCCAGGGCAACCCCGGTGGTCAGTCCCACATAGCCAGTCCCTATAATGGCAATGCGCATCCTTGCTCCCTGTTGAGA
>JACYLR010000007.1 GCA_015272465.1 Gloeomargaritaceae cyanobacterium C42_A2020_066 | reverse complement strand
CCTTATTCTGTATCACGATAAGCTCACGCAAGGCATAAATAGAGGTGCCCTTAAACGCAAACGCGGTTTGTCGTGCGGGTCAAAAACAACATGAAAACTGAGTTCGAGCACAATCGCTATCGAGTCGTGTGTTTTTGCGATGTAGAGAGTCGGAAAGAATTTCGATTGGCAACGAACTTGTGGTATATGAGCAACGAAGAGATAGGAGAGATCTACCGTCATCGGTGGCAAATCGAGATCCTATGGAAATTCTTGAAGATGCATCTCAAGCTCGACCGGTTAATCACAAAGAGCGTGAATGGGGTGACAATGTAAATCTATATGGTACTGATAGCCTATCTGATATTGCAGTTAATGGAAATCCCGAAATTTTATGGAGAGCAATTATTGGATAAGTTTCGGTATTTGCAATTGGAGTTAAGTCGCCGCTGCTCGATTGTCCATTGGAGCTACGATCTGCTGCCGGAGACGCTTGCTGCGTAAAATGTGAAGTTTTATTGCTGGATTCAACATTTCTGGTCAACAGGTAATCCATGCCGTGAATAGTCGCGGCTGCAATATGAATAGCATCAACGTCAGCCTTTACGGGAAGACTGCTGCGTTGTAAAAACTGCTCTGCCAAATCAAGCACGCCTTGATTCAAATCAAGTAGAGCAAGCTCACGAACGATTTCGAGGCGTTGGGATGCGACTTGAGCATCTCCCTGAGAAGTTTCTCTTACAACCGCCTGCGAGGAGTAGAGTTGGAAATAATTGCGGCGTGTTTCCCACCACTCCCTAGTAATTTCAATATTTGCAGCCACAACAAGATCTCTGCTGGGTCGAGCTGTGAGATACCCTAAAATACTCGTTTCAATGTAGACAGTTTCACTCATGCCGAAGATAGGCGATGGCTTCCTCGATCTTAGTCTACGCTCCTGCTCATCTGCCTTAGAACCTATGCCAGACAGTAAGTCTGATTTACACTCACGTGCTCAACCGTAGCAGGCCAGGAGTGATCAGTTCCTTTGATCACTAGAGGGAGATCAAGCGTTTCCCTATCGTCGCATAAGAGTATGGATACTTCATTTCCAACTGACAGGTAATCTTACACACTCATGCCACTTTAGGCCCCCGTGCATCCACCCACTAGGCCGCTGCGGTAGAACAGTAACGATCCCTGCCATGAGCCACAGCCCTATGGAGCGAGGCAAGCTAACCGCTATTCTGACCGGCGTGATTGCCGTTGCCTTGGGCGTGATCTACCTGCTGATCACCCTGTTTCTTGATAGCCGTCCCTTCCAGCCCCTGCCCCAGGAACTCCTCAACAGCCTCAGCCTAGGGCTGGATCACCTGTTTGCAAAACTCGCCTAGGCGGACAAAGTAGTCATCCCCCGCCACCAGATAGGTGTCGTTGTGGCGACCTTCGGGAACGGCATAAAACTGCTTAGGCTCCGGGGCAGCGGCGTACAAGGCTTGGCCCTGACTGAAGGGGATCAGTTCGTCCTCCTCGCCATGCACCACCAACAGAGGAACATTGATCTGCTGCACCCGATGGATCGAGTCGTACTGGCCCGCCAACAGGCCCGATGGCAGGCGCGGAAAGAAAATCTCAGCGATGGCACTCAGGGACGTAAACGTGGATTCAATCACCAAACCCGCCAGAGGTCGCTGGGGATCGGTGGCGAGGTGGAGCGCAACTGCACCCCCCAGGGAGCGCCCAAACGCCACAATCCGGCCGGCCGGGATACCCAGACACTGGCTAAGGTGGTCATAGGCGGCTCGCACATCTTGGTAGAGGCCCATCTCGGCCGGCTGCCCCTGACTGCGGCCGTATCCCCGATAGTCAAAAATGAAGGTGCTGATCCCCGCCTGTTGCAGCCTGACCAGGTTATCTAGGCGGTAGGTAACGTTCCCGGCATTGCCGTGGCAAAACAGCAGCGCCGGAGCTTGGTCATCCGCAACCGGAATCCACCAGGCATGGAGTTCTGTGCCATCCACTGCCGTGAAGTGACAATCCTGGGGGGTCACCTCATAACCATAGGCTGAGGGCGTCCAGTAGCCGTGGGGATAGGGCTGCGGATAGTAGAGATTGGCGTCCAGGCCAGCAGGATTCACGGCAGTTGGGGACAACAACCCCTCTAGCTTAGAGTACCGGCCGGCCGTGGCTTGACCTTTCTCAATGCCTGGTTCAGAACCCAGTCTAGGGCTGGATCGACAGCAGTTCCACATCAAAAATTAGGGTGGCATTGGGCGGAATCACCCCACCAGCCCCCCGCTTGCCATAGGCCAAGTCTGGGGGAATCTGCAAGCGCCGTTCTCCGCCCACCCGCATGGTGGCCACCCCCTCATCCCAGCCCTTGATTACCTGACCGACGCCGATCCGGAACTGAAACGGCCGGCCGCGGGTTTTGGAACTATCAAACACGGTGCCATCCTCAAGGCGGCCTGTGTAATGCACCACCGCCGTTTGTCCCTGGCGGGGACTGGCCCCTTTGCCCTCTTTCAAATCTTGGTACTTGAGGCCCGAAGGGGTAATCACCCAGTCGTCGAGGGTCAGCCGCCGGGTCGGCTCCTCTGGGGTTGCCGCCACAGTTTCCGAGGCCGGGGTTTCCTCATTAGCCAGGGCAGCCGGAGCCGGTGCAGTCAGTTGGGCCACCAGCAGCACCGCCGCGCAGACCACCACAACCCCCAGACTGATCAGAATCTTGCTCAAACTTGCATCCATAGTTTTAGCGCCAGAGTCGGTTTTCCAGATCCCGCACCTGCCGCTCCAGGCGGTCAATTCGGCCGCGCAGTTCATCCACCTCAGTTTGGGAGGCAACCCCCAAGTCCCGAAGTAGATCTCGAAACTGGCGCCGTAACTGGGAATCCAGTGGACTGCCCTCAAGGCGGAGGCGTGCCATCAGGTCATTGATCAAGGCAGAGGCCTGCTCTGGATGGAGTTGTCCCGTGCGAACCCATTCATCCCCCACCTCCCGCACCTTGTCGGCGACCAGGGACGTGGTGCCAATTCCTAACAGCAGGAGTTGGCGGAGCAGGCTGTCGTGATCCATGACCGCGGTGTCGGAATGCCTATGCCCCCATGGTACTCCCCGAACCCCAGTGACCCTAACTGGGCGCAACCAGGGTCAGGCCCCCAAACAGGAGAAACAGGCCACCTCCCAGCCCCAGCAAAGTGCGTTCCCGCAGGCGGCCAGCCAGCAGGCGTCCCCCCAAAACCGCCAGCCCCGTGCTCACTGCATGGCCCGCAATGGCCCCCAGCGTTACAGCCCCAGGACTGTAGGTTGCCCCCAGGGTAATGGTGCTGATCTGGGTGCGGTCGCCCCATTCACTGAGAAACGCCAACAGAAACGCCTGGCCCCCAACCAAAACCTGAGGACAGCGCTGCCCCCAAGTTTGGAGGAGGGAGAACCGGCCGGCCGGGGCCTGGGTCAAGGCAGACTGGGCCTCATGCTCACCACCACAACGGGCCTCAGGACAGGTGTGCCAGGCTTGGATCACCAGGCGAAGGCCAAAGCCCAGCAACAGCACCGTACCCAGTCCCTGCACCAACCGTTCGGGAAGTATCGTCAGCATTTGCCCCAGGGCCACTGAAAGGAGGGTCATCAGGGCCAGGGCTGCCAAGGTGCCGCCAAACACCCAGGCCCGCGAGTGGCGTGTCGCCAGCACCAAGGCCACAAAGAAACTTTTATCCCCCAATTCACACAGGGTGATCAGCAGGAGAGCAGCAGTAAATCCAGTGAGCATTAGGAGAGAATCCCAGAGATAGGGGTGAGCGGATCACACAGATCCACGATCTACTGAAATCCACGATTTCGTCAGCCTATTTCACAGCCTAAACAAAGGATAACACTTTATAAAAAAGCTTTTTATTAGAGTAAAGAATATGAATAACCGTCTAAAATTGATTCATAGTGATTTCATATTCAGACCTGATTTATCCCTGATCTTCCCATCGACTTGGCTCCAATGGAGAGGAATCACCCCCAGTGCATCCCATGGAGCCGAATGGAGTCAGTAGTTCCTAGATAGGGTTGCGGCCGGCCCAAAAGTCGAGGAGATGGGGGGCTAGGGCGGCGGCGTGGTGTTGGGGAAGACCATGGCCTGCGGCCGGCAAGACCACCAACTGAGCCTGGGGAATCCCCTGGGCATAGGCCTGAGCATGGGCCAAGGGGATGACTCGATCCCGTTCCCCCGCCACCACCAAGGCGGGCACTTGTAACCGGGGCAAGTCCTGATCCACCGTATCCACCGCCGCTTCCGGCCGCAGCCGGGCCAGCAGAAATTGGCGGGCGACAGGCTGCTGGGCCAAGAGCTGGCGGAACTGCCGCAGTCGCAGAACCTCCCGATGGCGATTAACTAATCGGGCCAGAGGCATCACGCCCTGCAAACCCCAATCCACCCAGGGGTGGGGCCAGAGCAAGGGCCGCAGCCAGGCAAACCGCTGACTAAACCCGTCGTCCCGTATGCCCGCAGCCGCCACGAGAGCCAAGCTGTACACGGACTCGGGGTAGGCCAGGGCATAGGCCGCCGCCACCCAGCCCCCAAAGGAATGGCCCACAAGCCCACAGGGGGAGATGTTCAGGGCGTTGACCAGAGCAGCAACCCCCGCCACAGCAGTCCCGACGCCGTAGACGCCGGACGGCCGGCCGGAAGCCCCAAAGCCCGGCAAGTCCAAGGCAATGCAGCAGTATCGATCCGTCAGGTAGGGCACCAGCGCCGACCAGCAGGCGGAAGACCCCAAAAACCCATGCAAAAACACCAGGGGTGGGCCGTGGCCGGCCGTGCGAAAGGCCAGGGTTTCTCCCGCAGGCCCGGTGATCTGGTGAAGGGTCGTAAATAGCTGACTCACCCTG
>JACYLR010000048.1 GCA_015272465.1 Gloeomargaritaceae cyanobacterium C42_A2020_066 | reverse complement strand
CCGTACCGAACCTTCCGAAGCGACCTGACTGGTGGCCATAGCCCTGCCCTACCTGCGTAGTACTCCCAAAACAGCCCACCGAACCGAAAACGCGACCTGTGTCGGTGATCTCATCCCTAGAAGCCCACCGTCATCCTACCCAAGAGGACTGGGAGAGACAAGCGAGTTTTCACGGAGGTTTCGGCCCGCCTAAAAAAACTCCCTGCGTAGGTACGGAGGGAGCTAAAGATTAGGGCCGTTGAAAACGGCAGATAGGTTGGGGTGCTAGGCAGGGTTGACCCGGGCGTAGAAAACTCCCCGCACCTTGACATCAAGCGGATCCCGAGCCCCCAAGTCCGTATCCGAGGGTTGCTCACTCTCGAAGGTGCCGGCAATTTCACCGGTACTGCCATCCACCTTGGCAATTTGGAGGGAAATATGGCCCTCATCAATGCCCGCAGATTTCAGGTTGGCCCGGGCCAGCTCCTCATCCGTCCCTGCAGCCGGTAAGGCCACTGCGGTGTCGTAGCCTGTAGCTACCCCCCGACCCTTGGGATCGAGGAAGAGGCCCGACCGGTAAGACGGCACCACATAGTCCCCCTCAAAGTCTGTGGAGGTATTCAATCCCTGAAAGCCCGTAAAGCCCGCGGTTGCCACCAGTTCTTTGATCGTGAACAGGAAGGGAACCCGCTCTCCCCCAGGGAGTTGCACCGTAATGGCCTGGAAGTCAATCCCATCCTTTTCCACCAGGACCAGAGAACCATCGGCCTTGACCTGTAAATCCGCTTCCACCTGCTCGATACTCGACGTCAAACGAGTCAGCAACTTGGCGGGCAAATACTGGATGCCTTGGCGCTTGTTGGTCGGTTCTTCCTTCACGAAAAAGCTGGTCGGCTCCAAACACAGGTCGGTGATCTTGTAGACCTGACCGCTAGCTAGAGGGAGAGAGCCACGAGCCTGGTCACTCAATTGGGGGCACTTGTTAGCCAAACCCGTGCCCTTGACTTGGTCGTAGGACAAACTGCGAATCTGGTCATAGGTCAGGACATCGGGGGTGGTGCTGACGGCCGGACTACAGGCTGTCAGGAAACCCAGACAAAAGACAACAAGTGCCGTTACAACAGAACGGTATCCCATAGCCAACCTCAGAATGGTAGCGGATGAGCCGGTGGTCTCAGAATGGGAGCGGGTGCCCCTAGAGTCCATGCGCTCGGAGTTCGTACCAATTTTACAGCGCTGTGTCCCTTGGCACGGCTGGAATTATCCCAGTTCAGTTGGCGCTGGCTGCCCCTCGCAGGGCCACGCGGTGGCCGGCCGCCCGTAAGGTCTGCTCTTGGCGAGCCAGTTCGAGGTCATGATCGACCATCATCGCCACCAAGTCCTGGAAACTGACCTCTGGTCGCCACCCCAGCTCGCTCTGAGCTTTGCTGGGATCACCGAGCAGAAAATCGACCTCAGTGGGGCGGAAGTAGCGGGGGTCAATGGCAACGTAGTCCTGCCAACTGAGGCCCGCATAGCCAAAGGCCGCCTCAAGAAAGTCTCTAACCGAGTAGGCTTCGCCGGTGGCAATCACGTAGTCGCCCGGTTGTTCCTGTTGGAGCATCTGCCACATGGCTTTGACATAGTCCCCGGCAAACCCCCAGTCTCGACGGGCATCCAGGTTGCCCAGGTAGAGTTTCTTTTGGAGACCCAGCTTAATTCGACCCAAGGCACGGGTAATTTTGCGGGTGACGAAGGTTTCACCCCGGCGCGGGCTTTCGTGGTTGAACAAAATGCCATTGGCAATGAACATGCCGTAGGCTTCCCGGTAGTTGACGCCGTACCAGTAACCCGCCACCTTGCTGACGGCGTAGGGGCTGCGGGGATAGAACGGAGTGGCTTCGCTCTGGGGGGGAGGGGCGGCCCCAAACATTTCTGAAGAGCAGGCCTGGTAAAACCGGACGGTCTGCCCAGAGATTTCCATGTAGTCCCGCAGGGCCTCTAGCAGACGCAGGGTGCCGGTGGCCACCACATCCGCCGTGTAGACAGGTTGCTCGAAGGAAACCTTGACGTGGGATTGGGCCCCCAGGTTGTAGAGTTCGTCCGGTTGCACCTTTTCTAGGATGCGGCGCAATCCCGTCCCATCGGAAATATCCCCGTAGTGCAGAAAAAGTTGGGCGTCCGGGTCGTGGGAATCCCGGTAGAGATGGTCGATCCGCTCGGTGCTGAACAGGGAGGAGCGGCGGATAATGCCGTGGACTTGATAGCCCTGGCTCAATAAAAACTCAGCCAAGTAGGAACCATCCTGACCGGTGATACCTGTGATCAGCGCTTTTTTCATGCCCTGTGGGGAGATGCGGGTCTGAGAGTGGCATGGTAGCACGCCTGCCCAGTTTCTGAGTGGGCACCTTGGCCGGTTGTAGGGGTCAGCCCTCGTGGAGAACGGACAAGGTCACGTCCCGCAGTCCATCAATCATGAACTGAATACTGATCGCATCCAATACCAGCCCCAGCAGTCGGGTAGCCACGTCCAACCCTATTTCGCCCAGCCACTGCTGAAGTCGGCCGGCCGTCAGCAGAACGCCCCACACGATGCTGGAAACCAGAACAACCATACCCATGAGGCCGCCTAGGGTGGCCATGTTAGGGCTCTGACTGCTGTAAAGGATGGCGGTGCTGATCGAGCCTGGTCCCACAAAGATGGGAATCCCCAAGGGAATGAGCACCTGACGGTAGAGAGCCTGGGCCTCTTGGCGGGGACTGGGAGGGGATTGAGCCACAATCTCAGCGGGTATGGAGGGGGGGGCGGTCGAAAGACTATGCTCACCCCGTACCATACCAATACCAATGAGTAGCAGCAGGATACCCCCTGCAATCCGAAAGGCGGGGAGGGTGATACCGAAAAAATCGAGGATGCCATCACCTAGGGCCAGAAATGGCGTTAGCAAAGCCAGGATTGTCCCTGCCATAAACAGGGCGAGCCAGCGCTGCACCGGCGGGGTTACCCGTGCGGTATAGCCGATAAATAGGGGAAGATTGCCAATCGGGTTGACAATGGCCAAGAGGGCCGCCGCAAAGTTGAAAACTAGGGTGGTGTCCATAGGCTAAACCGTCCGGCTACGGGTTAGTTCCACCCTAACCTGCCCCCCAAAGTCGGGGATGGGGGGAGCAACTTTGCTCAGCGTAAGATGCACCTGATGAACTGGTGCATGGGCCAAGATAACGTCCGTGAGTTCCGTGGCCAGTCGCTCAATCAGGGCGAACTTTCGGGAGCGGATTGTGTCTTGGATGACTTGGATGACCAAGCGGTAGTCGAGGGTATCGGCAATGCAGTCGGAACGGCCGGCCGCCGCCAAATCCAGACTGAGGCAGACATCCACCTCAAACCATTGCCCCAGGGTTTGCTCCTCTGGCAGCAGCCCGGTGTAGCCGTAGGCCCGAATCCCAGTGAGGTGCAGGTAGTCCATCCCAGTTTCTGGGTTGATGCCTCACGCCCGATAGCGCCAGCCCCGCCAGCCACACTCTTTCTTGGTACAGCGGTAGGGGCGTAGGCGGAGAAACGCAGTGACTGGCTTCTCCCACAGCCGCCGATGGGAGCGCTCTAGCATACCCCTGCAAACCGGACACCGGTAGGTACGCATGGTGGGCATCCGCCTGATCTGGGCGTTGATGCGGTATTGCACAAAAATCAGGCTCACCGGGAAGAGCACCATGCCCAAGATGGTTGTCGAGCGAATTCCGCCAACTGAAGACTCAAAGAGGAGCTTAGTCGCCTGATCATTGGTGACCTTAATGTAGCCCCATAATGCCTTGATCTCAGGTCCACCGGTCACCAAAAACAGACTAACCAGGAGGAAAAGTACAGCAGTCAGCTCAATCCACCACTTCTTCAGAAGCACCAGGATACCCTGCTGATTCTTCGATGGCTGGTTCTTGGACTTAAACATAGTAGAGTCCCTTGATCATCACTAGGGCCTCAAATACTTTCCATACCTGGATCGACAAACCAAGGTGATGACACAGAGAATTGTTAGCCATAATGGAGGATAGGTCGATGTGTTGAGGATGGAGCCTAAACACAGGGGTCTCGCCCCTCTTGTTATAGCCTAGAGGCTATTCCTGAAGTCAACTCTGAGCGACCCTCCCCCATTGAACTCCTCAGAATTGCCCGCCGATCCCTAGGTTCAGGGACTTGAGGTCTGGGGGATCAGCCTTTTGGCCACGCTAGTCTGGAGGTCTGTCTTGTGAAGGCAGATCCTTTGTCCAAGTTTGCAAGTTTTGCGGACGGCTGAGGTTTACTAACCCAGTCTTCCAGCCCTGGAAAGCACTTTAGGCCGAGTCCCAAGGTATCCCCCCATGTCCTACCATTGGCAGTCCAGTCCTAGGGGGCAGGGCGGTTAGGGATTTACCCCCTCATCCAGTACCTCCAGCCGCGCCAGGGACAGGTCGGGGTGGAACAGCGGTAGGGCCGCATGGCCAGAAAGACACCGACAATTCTTTCCCAGCGGCGCCGGTGCGACCACTCTATAGGGCTTTTACACAAAGGGCAATAGGTAGAGCGGAGCGTTGGCGTGAGGGAAATCTGGTAGTTAACCCGCCAGCGAATCAGGGCTAATGCAACCAAGACAATAAATACCCCAAGAACTGTTGTTGGCTCGATCTCAAAAAGTGAGCGAATGAGGCCAGAAGCCAAGTCCTGAAAGAACTGTGTATAGAAGTTTAAGAGAAAAAGCAGATATTGGGCGTTGGTTAAGAGAATGAGACCAACAAGGAGCAAAACGCCAGAAACTAGCTCTAGCCCCCAACGCTTTAGGAAGACAAGTAAACGGTAGTAGTAAATAAGTAGTGAAAGCTTCTTTAGGCCGAGTCTAGAGATGCAT
>JACYLR010000044.1 GCA_015272465.1 Gloeomargaritaceae cyanobacterium C42_A2020_066 | reverse complement strand
TTGTCCGTGCTTACTGTGGAAATAGAGTGTCGCATTCCTAATCTAATCAGCTATACATTGGCTTGAATGATTGCACCTAGCGGGGCGCTAGGAACTGGCCATGGTGTCATAGCTGCTCGGAAGTTCGGGTTAAGTCTTCAGCCATGAGCGCTTGTCGTCTAGGCGGAGGAATGGATTATGAAAAGCCAGGGTCGAATTATAGCCGATTTGAATGGGAATGAGACATTTCTTCAGCTCCCTTAACTCTCCCTACCTACCCTAGAAGTCTTATATGGACGGTGTCTGGCGGACATGGAGAGGTGAGCCTAAGTGTCTCAAACCTGAATGAAACGGCTATATCATTCTGTGGATTCTTTTCCTTCTGGGTTTACTTTTTCACGTGCAATTGGGGTTGATGCCCCTGTTTCACGGTTTAGATGTGACGGTCTCACCAGCGGAAAACTTAGCTGCCATTGGTGGGATCATATGGCTCATGCTGGCTTTTTTCCTGTTACCATTGGTGGCCATCCTGGGTACTGCATTTACGACCGCCCTTCCCTACCGGCTCCTCCATTTCGGGTTTACTATTCTCTACTCAGTTCTTAACTTTTTCCACCTACTGGCGGACATCTTTGAAACCCCGGTGCTCGGCTACCAGATCACACTGATGGGGTTTCTGTTTGCTATTGGTCTCTGGCTTAATGTCGTCAGTTGGCGCTGGTGGCACGGCCGGCCGTGATCCCTAGGTTTCCACGCTGTTCGGTGAAGGGTGATCTGAACAAAATTGGATACTGAGCGGTGGACAGCACGTTCGCTACTCCCTCCGATTCCCCACATCTGTTGCCAACGTTTAGGGAATTGGTACTGCTTGCTCAAGGTTGGCGGTTCTGGGCATAACCTTAAGGCTTAGCGTCATGAACCTCCCAAGGTATGGTTCCTCACCTACCCTAGGGATCACTGCGACTCAGGGTTGGTGGGCTATGGCTTTATTAGAAATCGCCTTGGCGTGGGGGCTGGTGATCACCCTGAGCCTTGAGGTGGCAAAGCATCTCTGGCTAGGCTGGCGGCGAACCCAGTATCTGCATCAGATTCCCTGTAGCCATTGCCGCTACCTGGTGGATCATCCCGCCCTCAAGTGCACAGTGCATCCCCAGGAGGCCCTCACGCCCCAGGCCATAGGCTGCCGCGACTACGGCCCACTTCAGGGCCGATAAAGCCAAAGCGGAACCCCAGTATGCTGTAGTTCTAGAGCCAGCCAGGTTTGGAGGGCAGAGGTTTGGGCGGCGAAACGGGGCAACCACGAACGCGGCCGGCCGGCCAGGGTGCAGGTGCGGGTTTTGTCCGGATCGAGATCCGCCAACTCACAGGCCCAACGGCGAGCATCCTCCTCGGAACCCAGCCGATCCACCACTCCCAGAGCTTGGGCCTGCTGACCTGTAAAAATACGTCCGTCCGCAAAGGCCCGCACCTGTTCCTCGGTCAGCTTGCGAGCTTCGGCCACTGTCTGGACAAACTGGCAGTAACTGGTGTCGATCAATTCCTGGAGGATGGATTGCTCCGCGTCCGTTAGGTCTCGATCAAAGGCGAGGATGTCCTTGTAGGGGCCAGACTTGATCACCTTAAAAGAAATGCCGATCCTTTTGAGCAGAATCTCTAGATTGTTGCCCCGCAGAATCACACCAATGCTGCCGGTTACTGTTCCCGCGTTGGCCACAATATGGGACGCTCCCATACCGATGTACACGCCCCCGGAGGCCGAGATATTCCCGAAACTTGCAACAATCTTGACCTTTTGCTGGAGGGCGCGCAGAGCACTGTAGATTTCCTGAGAGTCCCCCACAGTACCGCCCGGACTGTCGATCCGCAGTAACAGGGCAGGATATTTGCGCTCTTTAACCGTTTTGAGGGCATTTAACACCCGGTTGCGAACTTCCCCATTGATCGCCCCCAGGACTTCAATGCGGGCCAGACTGCGGGTTGCGCGAGACCACCAGACCATGGACAGTATGCTCAACAGAAGTGTGTGTCGAAAGCTACAAGCTTTCTGGGATTCTAACGTTTCCCCCCCAGCGTCACTAGGGACGCAGCGCAGTTAGGGCCGTACCCCGGTAGTAGTGACTCAGAATGGCTGGGTAGGTATGCCCCTGGAGCGCCATGCCGTAGGCTCCCCACTGGCTCATCCCCAAGCCGTGACCAAAGCCTTGGCCGCTGAACTCGAAGGCACTGGGGATGGTGGAGGTGACCACCGTACTCGCAATTTGATTGGGGGTGGGGGTGACGCTGAAGCGGGTGCTGCGTAGGTCAAAGAGTTGGCGTAGCTCTTGCCCCTCTACGGTACGGCTCCCCCGCTCCCCTACGAGGCGCATGGCCACAATCCGTCCCTGGGGCGTGCGCCGCACGGCGGTCAAATTGAGAATGCGCCCCAAGCCGGGGAACCGCCGCTGCATCTCGGCCTGGCTGACCATCTTTGTCCACTGAAAAACAGGAGCCTGCTGGTCAAAATCCGGGACTCCCCGCAGGTAGGGCAGGGGACGCATCCATACGTCTTCAGAGTTTTCGGTGTGGCCCCCAGAGGAGGCGTGGTAGACCGCTTCAATGACTCGCCCTTGATGGACGAGAATCTGGCCGGCCGTTGCTTGAACCGCTTCTCGCGTGGAGGACGCTTCCCGCTCTAGGCCCTTGTAGGCTTGCCAGGTCACGGTACGGCCTACATCAAATTGGGGGTCGGCCGGCCGTTGGCGACGGTAGAGGACGAAGGAGCGGGCCGCCACCGCCTGGGCCTTAAGGGCTTCCAGGGGCCAGTCGGGGAACATCTCTGAGCCAACGACACTGTAGAGATACTCTTCCAGATCGATGTGGTTGACGGCCAGCAGGCCATCGCCGCGGGGCAGCAGCCGCACCCGGCCTCGGTACCAGTCATTGCCGATGAAGACAAAGCCCCCATCACTGGGTTCGACCCACAGTTGGCTAGCCCGGAATGGCCCAACGCTAATGCCTGGGCTGGAGGGTTGGGCGTTGAAGGCTTGGAGGGGAGCCAGTTGTCCCAGCGGCCGGCCGCTGCCATCGGTGACTCGGGCCTGGGTAGAGGCCCCGACCCGCAAGCTACGGACGCCCTGCTGAATAGCCACCCGGATTTCGACAGCCCAAGCTGGAGCGGCCCATAGCCAACTGAGGGCAATCAACAGCAGCAGCACCCCCCGCCGCCGCGCCAGGGACTGGAAAAGTCGCAACAGCATCGCTAGATCCTCACACCCGCTCCGAATGCCCCTGCTGGGGATACCAGGTTTAGGGTAACTGAATCAGGTCTGGGGATGAAAGACCAGCGGCCGGCCGCGCACACCAGGGGGGAACGTACCCCGGTCGTAGGCGACTTGGCCATTCACCCAGGTCACCTGGGGCCAGCCGGTCAGATCCCAGCCCTCGAAGGGACTCCATCCGGCTTTGGTTTGCAGGTCTTCCCGTCGCACCGGTTGATAGGTTTTCAGATCCACGAGGATGAGGTCAGCATCGTAACCGGGTGCAATCTGGCCCTTTTGGGGAATGCCATAGGCGCAGGCCACGGCGGTTGACATCCAGCGCACCACCTCCGCCAACGTACAGCGCCCCTGCATGGCCTGCGTCAGGAGCAAGGGCAACGCCGTTTCCACGCCGGGCATCCCAGATGGGGCTTGGGCGGGTTCTAGAAACACCGTCGGGCCGGCCGATGTCTCCTCCGGAGTGTCGGCACTCTGCCCCATGCCCTTCTCCTCTAGGGTGTGGGGGGCGTGATCCGTGGCGATGAAATCGAGAACCCCGTCCCGGAGTGCCTGCCAGAGGACGGCTTGGTCGTGGGGCGAGCGCAGGGGGGGGTTCATTTTCGCCAGGGTGCCAATCTGGGCGTAGGCACTGGTGTTGAGCAGGAGGTGCTGGGGCGTGACCTCTGCTGTTACCCAGGGGGGTTTGTCCTGGCGGAGCAGGTCGGCCTCTTCGGCCGTGGAAAGATGGAGGATGTGGAGGCGGCGCTGGTACTTTTTCGAGAGCTTGAGGGCCAGTTGGGTGGCTTCCAGGGCGGCCTGGTTGTCCTGAATGACCGAGTGGATGGCGGGATCGGTGTAGCCTGCGTATTGCTGTTGACGCGCCCGAATCCGGGCCTGATTTTCGGCGTGGACCGCTATCAGGCGGTTCTCGTAGGTGGGGTCACCCAAGTCCCGGTAAAAAATGGGATCGAGGATCGCTTCGGTATCCACCAGCAGATCCCCATGCATCGACCCCATGAAGATTTTGATGCCGGGGGTGGGGTAGGCGGTGCGCAGGTCAGGGAGGTTTTCCGAGGTGGCCCCGATGAAAAAACCGTAGTTGACCCGGCACTTGTGGCTGGCCCGCCGCAGTTTGTCGTCGAGGGTGGTCTGGGTGGTGGTGAGGGGCCGGGTGTTGGGCATTTCCAAAAAGGAGGTGACCCCGCCGCGGGCACAGGCCCGGCCGGCCGTGTACAGGTCTTCCTTGTGTTCCAATCCTGGTTCGCGAAAGTGCACCTGGGGGTCGATCACACCGGGCAGGAGAGTCAATCCCGCAGCCTCGACCACGGTGGCGGTGGGTGAAACGGCTAGGCCCTCGCCCACGGCAGCGATCCGGTCACCGACAATCTGCACATCCCGAATGGCGATCTCGCCCCCCGGCAACACCACCCGGGCCTGTCGGATCAGGGTCTCTGGGAGGCTCACGGCCGGCCGGGCACCGATGGCCCAAGTAGCGAGTCATACTGGAGGGGTAAGCTCCCCTGCCCTAGGATTTGTTGCCCTTCTGTCACTGCACCCTCCATGACCAAGTCCCGTAAGTTGAGTGCTCCCACCCCTGAAGCCCAAGAAAATGTGCTGGTGGAATGG
>JACYLR010000065.1 GCA_015272465.1 Gloeomargaritaceae cyanobacterium C42_A2020_066 | reverse complement strand
CATGTGGTTCTATTTCTACCAAGCTATTCACCAGACCTCAACGACATTGAACATGACTTCAGTGCATTGAAGCGGTTAAGGATGAATTCTCCTGCCGACACTAGTATAGATGAGATTGTCCGTGCTTACTGTGGAAATGGAGTGTCGTATTCTTAGTCTAATCGACCATATAGCTTCTCCAAGTAGGTCGTCACAGGCCCGTAGGTAGAGGCCAGGGTCTTAGGTGACTGCCCAGACGCCCGCACCCTTAGGTAGCGAACCCAGACATCCAGCTACCCCCACTCACTCGCGCTGTCGTACCCAGCCTGACGACGGTACTGGGGGAGCTTGGCCACATCGAAGGTTGCATAGTCAAGTCCCCGGGTAATGATGGAGGCCAGCTTTTCAGCCTTGATCCGGTTGCCAGGGGTGTTACGACCCAGGCGGTAAATCCACTGCCGCTTTGCCTGCCAGCGAAAGTGGATTCTAAAGAGGCCATTGAACACATCCAGATTGGCACTGCCCCTAGGCCGTTTTCTCTACCTACGCACGGACTGACTCAACTACTGACCCCAGCATGGGGCCATTAACAGCGAAGCACCAGACTACGCACCTAAGTTTTCCAGACAAGCCGCTCTAGTCTCGACTCACCAGTATCTAAGGGGTGTCAACGTGCGGGCTTAAGGGCCGGCCGTCTTGGGTCTAGGGGCCAGAGAGTCGATAAGACTGGGAAGCCGGTGACGAGATTTGAACTCGTGGCCGCTCGATTACGAATCGAGCGGTCTTGTAAGCCTGTTAGTCACTCTACAGCCCGGCGTGAACACCCAAGCAGGGGCTAATCAATAAGCACCGAAGCACGCACCCAAACGCTACAATGCCTAACCACTAGTGTCAACCCTGCTAGGGTCGCAATGTGAAGTTCATGTGACATTCACATGGCTGATCCACCCCTTGAGAAGCGTTCCCCCCGCAGTCGGGAACGGCCGGCCGGCCACCTCCGATTTGTTCAGGGTAAGGAAAGGACTTTGGAGTTCAGTGCATCGAGTGACCTTCCAATATCCACGGTCTACGCGGATAGGGAAGTGTTGATACATACTCCTGCTGCCATGAACATCAGGCAAACCCTGGAAGGTTGCACGCCTCCGTTGCTGTTCAACCACAACCGAGACGATTACATAGGTGTTGTGGAATCGGCTCGATATGAGGCGAACCGGCTGATCGTTGTGGTCAGATTCGATACCCATCCGAGGGCTGAACAGGTCTATCAGTCGATTCTGAATGGCACCTTATCAGGGGTTTCGATTGGGTATGAACCCTTGGAATGGACTACCGCCGCTGACGGCACCCTAGTCATTACAAAATGGCGGTGGCTAGAAATCAGCATTACCCCTATGCCTGCGGATAAAACCGTAGGAATTGGCAGAAACGAACCCCCAATTAAGGAGTATTCGATCATGACCGAACAACGTGGAAATTATGCTCACCACCCCGAATCCATTGAGGGTGAGCGCGACCGTGTGAATGCGCTTCACATGTTAGGACAAAGGGATAGTGTGCCCCGTGAAAGGGTGCAGAAATGGATCGAGAATGGCGCCACCCTTGAAGATGCTTTACGGGAAACCTTCACTGAACGTCAGCGGCGGGAACCGGCCCCCCGGCCTATTAGTATAGCCGTTGCATTCAGGTTTGAGACACTTAGCCTCACCTCTCCATGTCCGCCAGACACCGTCCATATAAGACTTCTAGGGTAGGTAGGGAGAGTTAAGGGAGCTGAAGAAATGTCTCATTTCCATTCAAATCGGCTATACCATTGGGCTTTCAACTTCAGAGCGTCAGCGATACTCCATCGTCAAGGCGATCCGCTCGCTGGCCTCTAAGGATCGGAGCCAGGCGGGCCTTGAGTGGGAAGCCAGCACCGCCATCGCCGCCAAGCTCGGCCGGCCGGCTGATCAGTTTTTTGTCCCCGTGAGTGATCTCACCATTCCCACCCGCGCCATTGCCCAGCGGTCAGGCTTGCCCTACCAAACTGGGATACCCGAATCGGCGGGGGTACTGGTGGCACTTGAAGTTATGCCAATTGCGGAAGCCTACCGGGCACTGACTCAGGTTATGAACCTGGGGGCAACGATGCTGACGGCGCTACAGGGTAACCTGTCTTTTCCCACCCATGACAGTGTTGCCATGGCCCAGTGGGTGAATGAGGGACAGGCTCTACCGGATGTCACTTCGGAGTTGGGCAGCTTCACAATGTCCCCCAACATGACCGGGGCAATTTCCAACTACACCGCCCAGATGCTCCAGCAATCGAGCGCCGATCTCGAAACCTGGGTGCGACTCGATCTCGCCACCGCTGTAGCTGAGAGCATCGACTTGGCCGCGGTCAATGGGTCTGGAGTCGGCCCCACCCCAAGGGGTATCCTCCAGACCTCCGGGGTCAATGTAGTGTCCATCGGCCCGAATGGCGGCCCGCTCACTTGGGCAAACGTGGTGGACTTTGAGCGCCTGGTCGCACAGGCCAACGCCATCAAACCCACGTCCCGGCTGGGCTATCTGACCTCGGCCAAGGTGGCAGCACACATGAAGGTGAGAGAAAGGGAAACCGGCACGGGTAACTATCTGTGGGAATCCTCCCAGATTGTTAGCCAAGGGCAACGGCCTGGGTTTGGCCAGGTCAACAGCTACCCAGCCGCCGTGTCCACTCACATTCCCGACAACCTATCCAAGGGCACAGGTAACAGCCTAAGCGCCGTGATTTTCGGGGACTGGTCTCAACTTCTGATTGGGGAATGGGGAGCGCTCCAATTGGACGTGAACCCCTATGGTCGGGGCTGGCAGTCTGGCTCGGTTGAAGTGCGGGTGATGACGCTGATCGACATTGCCGTGCGGAGGCCCAAGGCGTTCAGCGTCTCTACGGATGTCAATGCGGCCTGACCTCCCGGCCGGCCGGGCTGACTTTGGGGAGCGCCTGCGAGCACGTAGGCTCTCCCTGGGTATGACTTCTGAAGCCCTAGCCTTTGCAGTGGGTGTCGGTCGTCATACCGTACTGGCCTGGGAGAGTGGGCGCGCTATGCCCTCGCTCCTGTTACTGGGCAGGCTGGGTGCTGTTCTGCGGGTGCCGTTTGATGAACTCACATTGTGGTGACACGGCCGGCCGGGTGGGAAGCAGGATCAGGGAGGCTCGCCTGGCGGCCGGCCTGACTCAGTCTGCACTGGCAGAGTTGCTCGGGGTTTCTCGCACCTCAGTGATCAATTGGGAGATGGGCCGTGCTTTGCCCTCATTCAGTCACTTGGTACGCCTGCGGGAAGTGTTGGGCTTGCCCTGGTGGGAGTTGGCGGCCTAGGTGCCAGAATTGCCCCCCGACGTTGGGCTAGAAGGGGCCTGGAATCGGCCGGACGGGTGTTGGTTCATGCGGGGGTAGACTTTGAATATGCGAGGTGAACCCATGGCGATCACTCAAAACCCCCAGTCCATCAAACCCGGCCGGCCGTCACCTGCAATCCGTGATGTGGCCTACAGCCTTGATGCCCTGGTGCCTGGCTTCTATCTGTGGGTGGGGACTTGGGCGATCAGGATTGGTGGATGCCCTGCTGAACCTGGCTACCCTGGCACCATCCACGCCCCGGCCGGCCTGGGAATTGTGCTGCCTGGGTATCGGGTGTGGACTACCTACCAGGGGAGCTATGACCCTTGAGAAACACAGACTTGATGGCATCCCCCAGATAACCCGTAAAACCTTGCCCGCCCCAGAGTTTGAAGCACTGCTCAAAGGGGCGGGCTACTCCTATCTGGGGTCAGCACCTGCCCAGGGGGGCCGCCGCAAAACATGGTGGACACATGGCACCCACAGGCGAGTGGAAGTGATCTACAGCCCTGATATGCAGACGGTCATCACGGCCTATCACCCAGAACCCTAGGACTTGCTGGGCACGGCCGGCCGGTGTTGGGTAGGTTCTTTCTGGAGGTTAAGTGCAGTGTCACCAAACCCGCCGACTTCGGCTAGCACCAGAATAAAAACCATTTTGACTCTTTTGCCTCTAAAGGCTACAGCCCCGTCGGGGTAAGGGTCTGCGGGTTTTAGGGCCTTGTCAAATCGTGTCATTTTTTGACACATGGTTTGCCTCCCGGTGCAGTGGTGCGGGGTTTGGGGTCTCCATGAATCGCACCAGCATAAAGACGGTACCAGGGTCTCCGGTGGCTAGAAGTTGGCGGTAGGCCAGCAGATAATCCAGGCACCGGAGGCGACCATCTGAAAACTGCCAGTTCTGGCCCTTCGGGTCAACGGGTTTGATTCGGGTCATGGCGTCACCCCTAATTTCTTGGTTATGGAGCTAGGCAGCATGGCCAGCAGCTTCTGACGATCGGACGGTGGCAGGGCCTCAATCTTGGGCACCCACTCATTCAGCCGGTGGGGATGCTCCCTGTAGGTGTCTCGGATGTAACGAGCTATTTTCTCTAGATCAGTAGTCAGGTAGTCAGGTTTCGTCTGTAACTCCGATGGGGCCGCACTTCCAACTATGACTACACCGGTAGTCAGGGTGTAGTCATAGTTGAAACCCTGATGGGACGGGGGTTCACAGGGTTTCCTGACTACGTGACTACTATTTGGTGTAGTCAGAGTAATCGCATAGCCCCGGTCGGTACTCGCCTTGCCGTTGTCCACTGCCCAGCCAAGCTCGACAACACGGGCCATGAACTCGCGGACTACCTTCATGGGAGGCTTCACCCGGCCCTGGTGCCAGGCCCTAACCTTGGTGGGGGTCAACTCGCCTTTACCCTTGAAGCGGTTATGGAGGGCTAGGACTTTGGCCGTCTCTGGGCTGTCCACAACCCCAAACTCTGCGTACAGTTCTCGACTCTGGCCGATCAGCCAGCGGGTAAAGCT
>JACYLR010000212.1 GCA_015272465.1 Gloeomargaritaceae cyanobacterium C42_A2020_066 | reverse complement strand
CAAGATGCCTGGGGATAGCTAGACTGGGGGAAAGTGCCGGAAACCTACTGCTTTCCCCGCGGTACTGCTAGGTTCTTGAGGCGTGGCTTGTCCGAACAGGCCGGCCGCTCCTCAGCTTAGGACGAGTCCCCCTATTCAGGAACTGATGCAACGATCCCCTGAGCCAATTGCCGGCCGGCCGGAATTACTTGCCCCAGCGGGGGACTGGGATTGTGCGCGGGCAGCCGTCGAAAATGGAGCTGACGCTATCTACTTTGGCCTGGATCAGTTCAATGCCCGGCTGCGGGCTGAGAACTTTACCCTAGAGGATCTGCCGGAACTGGTGGCCTTCGTCCATCGGCGGGGGGTGCGGGCCTATTTGACCCTGAATACCCTGGTGTTTACCGAGGAGCTAGGGAATGCGGAAGCCTATCTGCGGGCGGTGATTTCGGCGGGGATCGATGGGGTCATCGTCCAGGATGTGGGCCTCTGTCGCCTGATCCGCCATCTGTCCCCGGACTTTCCGATCCATGCCTCCACCCAAATGACGATCACCAGCGCAGCAGGGGTGCAATTCGCCGCAGAATTGGACTGTGCCGTGGTAGTACTGGCGCGGGAGTGTGCCATCCCAGAGATTCAGAACATTCAAGCGGCCACTCGAGCACAGGGGGGTGTTCTACCGCTGGAAGTGTTTGTCCACGGGGCACTGTGTGTAGCCTATTCCGGCCAGTGCCTTACCAGTGAAGCCCTCGGGGGACGCTCGGCGAATCGGGGGGAATGTGCCCAAGCCTGTCGCATGCCCTACGACTTGATTGTTGAGGGTCAGCTCCAGGATTTGGGGGGGCGGCGCTACCTACTTAGTCCTCAAGATTTGGCAGGTTTGGAGGTGCTCCCCGACTTGGTACAGGCAGGTGTGGCCAGTCTGAAGATTGAGGGTCGGCTGAAAAACCCGGAGTACGTGGCCAGCGTGACGCGGATTTATCGCCAAGCCTTGGATCAGGCCCTCGCCGGACGGCCGACGCAGGTGGCCCGCACCACTCGCTATGAACTGGAGATGGCTTTTTCCCGTGGCCTCTACACAGGTTGGCTGCGGGGAATTGATAATCAGGCTCTGGTACACGCTCGCTATGGCAAAAAGCGGGGCGTTTTTGTCGGCCATGTCACCCAGGTTCTCAAAGACGGGGTGCGGGTTGAGGCCCTGGTATCTCCGCTCAAACCAGGCGATGGCGTGGTGTTTGACCAGGGCCGGCCGGTCGAGCAGGAACCGGGGGGGCGAGTGTACGAGGTGGAAACCCAGGGCCGCGGCGTAGTGATCCGTTTCGGACGAGATCACCTCAATCTGCGGCGGATACGTGTGGGCGATCGGCTCTGGAAAACCAGTGACCCGGAACTGGATCGGCACCTGCGCCAGACCTTCACGGCAGAACACCCCCAGTATCGGCGGCCCCTGAACTTAGCAGTCCAGGGTGCGGCCGGCCGGCCGTTGACGGTAATCGCCTGGGATGACCAGGGCCATCGGGTGGAGGTCGCGTCCGAGAGCCGGCTGGAACGGGCCGACCATCATCCTCTCAACCAGGTCACCCTGGAGGCCCAACTGGGGCGGCTGGGCAATACCCCGTTCACCCTGGGGTATTTGGATAACCAACTGGAGGGGGCGGTGCGGTTGCCCGTGAGTGAACTGAACCGGGCGCGGCGGCAGGTGGTGGCAGCCCTAGAGGCCCGGCGCCAGCGGCCGGCCGATTGGACGTTGACCTCAGGCACCTGGACAGACCTAATGCCCCCCGCTGCACCCCGGCCGGCCGGGGAGGTCACCCTCATTGCCCTGGCGCGACGGCGCGACCAGGCCGAAGCAGCCCTAGAAGCCGGGGTGAGAACCCTCTACCTGGAATTGGAAGACCCGCGGGCCTACCGGAGTCTGGTTCATGACCTGCGCGGCCTCTGCCCGACGGCGAAGGTGTGGGTCGCCCCCCCCCGCATCACGAAGCCCGGCGAAAACTGGAATCTGGAGCAAGTACAACGAGCAGCGGCCGACGGTTATCTGGTACGCAATTACGATCACCTCAGCTACTTTGCCCAGGAGCGCTGTGTCGGGGACTTCTCCCTGAATGTGGCCAACCCCCTGACGGCGAGCTATTTCAAAACCCGTTACAGCCTAGAGCGCCTCACCGCCTCCTACGACTTGAACAGTGAGCAATTGGCAGTCCTGTTGGCGGCCGGCCCCGCCCACTGGTACGAAGTAACCCTGCACCAGCACATGCCCCTATTTCACATGGAGCACTGTGTTTTTTGCGCGTTCCTTTCCCAGGGGACTGATTACACCAACTGCGGCCGGCCGTGTGAGCAGTACGACGTGAAGTTGCGGGATCGGGCGGGGGTCGAGCATCCCCTGCGGGCCGATGCCGGTTGTCGCAATACGGTGTTTAACGGTCGTGCCCAAACCGGCGCCGAATCCCTACCGCGCTTCCTAGAGCTAGGGCTGCGTCATGTGCGGGTTGAGTTTCTGGAGGAGCGGCCGGCCGAGGTAATTACCATTCTGGGAGCCTACCAAAAACTGATCACTGGCCAGATCAGTGGGGGTGAGCTGTGGCGCAGTCTCAAACTCCACAACCAGCTTGGGGTAACCCGCGGCAGCTTGGGGGTGACTCACTAGGTAGGCGCTAAGAGCCAGTATTCCAGGGCTAATCCCGTAGGATTCTCCAACCCCAGTGTCTCGATAGCGTTTTTCGATGGACAGAAGCGCAATTGCAGGGCGGGGTGCACGCTGTGGTCGCCTACATCCTGGACTAGGCCGCCCCTGAGTGTGGATAGCCAATTCAATGAGCACGGATAACTCGGTCTCCCTCCTCTGGTTTCGTCGGGACTTACGCCTGGATGACAACGCCATGGTTACCCTGGGCACGGCGGCCGGCCGGCCGGTGCTGCCTCTATTCGTGATCGATCCCTGGTTCTACGAGCACTGGGCTGAAGTGGGCCAAGCGCGGGTGCAGTTTTTGTTTGAGTCCCTGGTGGACTTGGATGCCCAGTTGCGACGGCGAGGCAGTCGGCTGTATCTGCTCCACGGCCCCACGGTTGCCGTCCTCCAACAGCTCACCCAGGCCCTCGGAGATCAGGGCTATCGGCCCCATCTGTGGTTTAACCGGGATGTACAGGTGGACTATGGAGCCGCACGGGATCAACAGATTCAGCAGGTGTATCGAGACTTAAACCTGCCCTGTACCGTCACCCTGAGCACCTTTCTGCTACCTGAGGGCCAGGGCTGGAGCCAGTGGCGGCCGGCCTACTACAGCTACCAACAGGAACCCCTGCATAGTCCCCCAGCGCGGATCGTCACCCTGGCCTTGCCCCCCAACCTGCCAGTTCTGACCTTCGCCGACCTCAAGGCGCGATACCCCACCTTCTGGCCGGGCCGCCATCCCCTGTTCCGCGGCGGTGCAACCGAGGCCCATGCCCTATTGACCTCTTTCCTGGCCGGCCGCTGTCGGGGATACACCTGGAAGTTGTCCCGTCCTTGGCTGGCCCAGCAGGGCGGCTGTTCCCTTCTGTCTCCCCATTTCACCCTGGGGGCTCTCTCCACCCGCCAAGCCTACCAGCAGGCCCGGGCGCTCCGTAAACAGACCCAGGAGGCCAAGCTAATCCTCGATTTGCGCGCTTTCCAGGATCGTCTTCGCTGGCGCGACAGTGCCACTCAGCGGCTCCTGTTCCAACCTGAACTGGCCCACCATAACCTGTTTCCAGAATTCGACGCCTGCTACAGCGCGGAGGCTCTGCGTGGCTCTCAACGGCATGTCCTCCAAGCCTGGCAGGCTGGGTTGACGGGCTTTCCGTTGGTGGATGCCAGCCTGCGTCAACTGCGGGCCATGGGCTGGATGAACTTTCGGATGCGGGCGATGTGCGCTACTTTTTTGACCGTCAACGCCGGTATCGGCTGGCAGCATGGAGCACAGCATTATATGTCCTGCCTGGTGGATGGGGATGTGGCCATCGACCATTGGCAGTGGCAGAGTCAGGCCGGGGTAGCCCATCCCCTCTCCTCCACCTTTCGCATCTACAACCCCACCAAGAACCTGATGGAGCGGGACGGTGACTTGCGGTTCATTCACTACTGGTTACCGGAGTTGCGAGGCTACACCCTGGAAGATCTCCTGGCCGGCCGGCCGGCCGCAGCGGGCGTATATCCCTACCCCATCCTAGATTGGGCTGCCACCCGTCGGGTACGGGGCAAGCGAGTTGCCGATCTACGCCGGCAGGTGCGACAGCGGCTGGAAACTGAGGGGGGCACAGCTTACGCCGAAGCCCAGGCTGCCCAAGCCACTGTAGACGCCTACCGCCAGGGTCTGACAGAACGCTACCCCTAGGGAGTTGATGGTACACCCTAGCAAGTCTTATTAGATTAGAAAAGTTAATACTTCTAATTGCTTCTGCTGAGTTGCCGATTTGGCACTGGCGGTTGCTTCTGTGGCCATATCTACCAAAGACCTTTGAAGTCTTGTCAGATCGGTCTGAAAGGGCTTGCAGGGTTATCACCCGAGGAAAATAGAACATGTAGAGAGGGGTTGACAGGCTGGGACTCAGATTCAATAATTGATTCGGGTCAAATAATTTATTGAGTTTCTAGATCAATAAGGGCATACAGCATCTTCTTGATGTCTGCCCCTTCCCTATGTCTGTATCAGCTTTTACTTGCCGTGTGAGGATGAAAATGATCACGACGACTTCGAAGATTCTTTTGGCTGCTCCAGCCGCCCTGGGGGCTGCCCTGTTGGTGCATGGACTGCCGGCGGTGGCTCAGATGGCCACCCTGGATCAGATCAAGGACTACACCCGCCAAGGGGCGGTGCAACAGCAAGCTCAAGTCACCTCGGTTTCTGAGTTTTCTGATGTCAAGCCCACCGACTGGGCCTTCT
>JACYLR010000073.1 GCA_015272465.1 Gloeomargaritaceae cyanobacterium C42_A2020_066 | reverse complement strand
GTCCGTGCTTACTGTGGAAATAGAGTGTCGCATTCCTAATCTAATCGGCTATATAGGTTGAATGGCAGCGAGGGCAAGGAGGGCGAGGATTATCATCGTGTAGTGTCATGGACTTTAAGCTCAGGGAGTGAGATAAAGATAGGGCACTATGAGCAACTCGGCAAGGGTCGAGTTATGGTGAACCAGGATGAAATGAAAATTCTTAATAGCTCTTGACTATCTAATGGCCATTTCACTACATCTTTATTACTACCTGAATCTGCTGTCCTCAAAATCTGTGACCTTAAAGCAACCCAGCTATACACTCTAGGTCGAACCGCCCCAGGGTCAACGTCAGGGCAGAGGGATCTCCTGAAGCAACCAGAACCCGGCGCAGGTTTCCACATCAGGAGCCGTTTGGATCGCCAGGAAATGCAGACCCTTAACGACCCGCTTACTGGCATCAAAGTCCCGGCCGGCCGCCGCTAAACTCAAGTTACCCAGGGGGGCGAACACCCAACGATCATCCAGACCCGTTTCCAAGATCAGTCGCGCCGGTGGCCCCGTCTCCAGGGTGAAGCTTGCCAGTTCTAGACCACTCATCCAGGCGGCGAGGGCGGCAGCCCGCTGCGTGTAGACCGCAACCCCTGGTACTGTCGGATTCTCAGCCGGGTTAACCTGTACCTGAGGCCAAGGCAAGCCATCTCCAAAATCCGCCATTCCCGGCTCAATGCCCCGCAGGTCGAGCAGGGGCAGGGTAACAAACGCCCACCGTTGGCCGCGCAGGGCATCGGGCAGGGGTTGGGGAGCAGCGGGCGGCGGCTGGGGTGGTGGGGCTGCCAGGGGTTGAAACCCCGGTTCTTCGGGGTAGACCGCCTGCCAGCGCTGCTCTAACCAGCGGATCAAGGCCAGGGTGCGGCGGCTGGGCCGGGTGGTCAGTTGTAGTTCGGCGCAGGCCCGGTTGATCATGTTGGCCATCGGTTGCCGAAAAAAGCGAATCCCACTGGGCCGGCCGGCCGACTGGATTACTTCCTGCAAAGCCTGGGTTAACCAGGCGCTGTTGACCTGATCCGGGGGACAGCGGCGGGCCAGTTGGAAGGTTCCCTCCCGGTCACAGAGCAGCAACTCCCAAATCTTCTTGCCCTGGTCATCCAAGACTGGGCGAGAGTAAAAATCAAGTTCCCATATAGGGGCTTGGGGCATGGTCTAAAACGGGGGGGGAGTCAGCCCAGATTGGGCGCGTAGATAGCCGAGAAAATCGAGGAGTTCTTCGTTGGTGAGTTGGTGGCGGGAACGTTTGCCGTAGGTTCGTTCCAGGTGCTCGCGCCCCTGCTGATCCGTCCAGCCCAGGCGTTGCATCTCGGCCGTGGTTCCGACCAAGACCTCAGCAATATCGACTGGTGGCACGGCTGCGGGGGTCTTGGGGGGCAACCGAGGGGACTTCTCCTGACCGTTGCGCGACTCTGGGATGGGTCTGGGGCGGGGCATCTCTGGCTCCAGTTCGGCCATCGGCAAAGGTAAAGGCAATGGCTCTGGGGCGGCGGGCGCTAGGGGTGGGGGGAGGGGGGGCAGGCTCACCGGGGTCGGGGTGAGACCCAGGGTGACCAAGGCCCGTTCCTGGGCAGCATCCTCCGCCGCTTCGACCGTTGGGCCGGCCGCCATCGCCGTTGCCAGGGTCATGCCGCCCACTTGCACCGCCACCCGGACGATGTAAATACCCTCCTCAATACGCAGCAATTCGCCCTGGAGACTCCCCAAGGGATAATGGCGACGGAATTCGGCGAACAGCATGGCATCCCCGGCCGGCCGGTGCGACCTAGTCCCCCAAGATACTCTGCCGGAATTGCTTCAGCAGGTTGGCCAATTCCTGCCGTCGCTCCGCCATCACCAGATAGCGATAGCTAAACCAGAGGGCGAAGCCAAAGCCCACCAGTTCCAGCAGAGAAGGCAGGAGTGGGAAGGCATGGATCACCCGCAGGGTTGTGGTGGCCAGGATCAGGCCCAAAATTCCCATCACCCCAATCGAAACCAGCGTCAGGGGTTGCTTCTGCTGCCCCAGGTAGCCTGAAACCTGCTCCCAGAGATTCGTCAGGATCTTGAAGACGTCATCGACTGCACTCACGGTGGGTGTTTCCCCAGGGGTGGCCGGTGAGGGCAGAGCAAGGGCGGTAGGCTCAGCCGGGGGGCTGTCAGTCTCGCTGGGGGGGGTCGTCGTATGGGTTTCCGGTTCCATGACACTCCACGGGTACGCTGCGAATCAGGGCTGATGTCGGGTTTTCCCCATTCAGGTGACCGCTAACCCCCATGCAGTACGGGGCGAACGGCCTAAGCTGAGCAGATTGTACCCCACATCGCCAACCGCCGCTGGCCCACCCCGGATTCCGGTATAACTGTCTAGGTCACCCCAAGAGGAGTTGCGCACCCATGGTTGCTGTTGCCATTTTGGCTGCTGGGAAGGGCTCGCGCATGAAGTCAGACTTGCCCAAGGTGCTCCATCCCTTGGGGGGAATGACCTTGATCGAACGGGTACTCAATACCCTGGGTGGCCTGTCTCCGGAGCGCACCCTAATCATTGTGGGTCATGGAGCCGAGCGCGTGACGTCCACCCTGGCCGGCCGGCCGGGGCTGGAGTTTGTCCATCAGGCACCTCTATTGGGGACGGGCCACGCCGTGCAGCAACTGATGCCCCGCCTGGAGGGGTATCGCGGGGATCTACTCGTCCTCAACGGAGATGTGCCTCTGCTGCGGCCGGCCACCCTCCACGCGCTGGTGACTCAGCATCAACAGGCCGGAAATGCTGTAACGCTTCTGACCGCCTGTTTGGCCGATGCCACGGGTTATGGCCGGGTTTTTTGTGATGCCCACAACCGGGTTGAAGGCATTATTGAGCATCGGGACTGCACCCCGGAGCAACGCCATAACCCCCGCGTCAATGCCGGTATCTATTGTTTTCACTGGCCGCGCCTCGCGGAGGTCTTGCCTCGGCTTCAGAGCCAGAACCAGCAGCAGGAATACTACCTGACGGACGTGATGCAATGGCTCCGGCCGGCCGCAGCGGTGGATGTGGCGGACTCAGCCGAAATCCTGGGCATCAACGACCGCAAGCAATTGGCAGACGCGGCCGAGGTCGTACAAAGCCGAGTGCGGGAGGGCTGGTTGACTGCCGGCGTCACCCTAATTGACCCTGCCAGCATCACCATCGATGAAACCGTCCATCTCGAACCAGACATCGTGATTGAACCCCAGACCCACCTGCGGGGCCAGACCCAGATTCAACGGGGCAGCCATATCGGGCCGGGGTGCTGGATTGAAGATAGCCACATTGGCCCAGACTGCCGGGTGCTCTATGCGGTGGTTAGCCAGAGTCGCCTAGCCAGGGGCAGCCGGGTTGGCCCCTACGCCCACCTGCGCGAGGGCGTCGAGGTGGGGGACAACTGCCGAGTCGGCAACTTTGTGGAATTAAAGAAAACTAGTCTCGGCTCCCATACTAACGTCGCCCACCTTTCCTATTTGGGAGATGCCAGCCTGGGGAGTCAGGTGAATGTGGGAGGGGGGACAATCACCGCCAACTACGATGGTCACCAAAAACATCCCACCCGCATTGGAGATCGCAGTAAAACGGGGGTGAACAACACCCTGGTTGCCCCCTTAACCGTAGGCTGTGATGTCACCATTGCTGCTGGATCGACGATTACTGAAGATCTGCCCGATGACTGTCTGGCCATTGCCCGCAGCCGTCAGGTGATTAAGTCTGGCTGGCGTCCCCGCTACCTTGCCGCGGATGGGGCCAGCGTAAATACAGTACCTACCCAACCTTCCCTGTAAACTGACCCCACGGACGGCCGCGCATCCACAGACTGACTGCAACAGCCCTGCTTCAGGTGCCGTTTTTGTCATCTACCGGCTTGGCTTGTGTTCTTAAGCCTTCCGGGGTATTCCTCCAACGGCATTCCAGAGGTGGCTAAGCTACAGGTAAATTTCTAGCCCCAGGGCAAGGCGGTTTCCGATGAATCCGTTTCAGCAACCCGGTGCCTTTAGCTGGAATGAACTGATCACGCCCGATCCTGCCGCCGCTATTGCCTTCTACACTGAGGTGCTGGGCTGGACGGTTGAGGCCGACACGTCGGCGGGAATTCCCTACAACACAATTAAAGCGGCCGGTCGGCCCATCGGTGGGATTATGGCCCCTCCACCCGATCAGCCCGCCATGCCGCCCACTTGGGGTGTCTATATTACTGTCGCTGACGTGGACGAAACCCTCCAGAAAGCTGAGGCCCTCGGCGGGCGGGTGCTGATGCCGGCTATGGATATTCCTACAGTGGGACGCATGGCCCTGCTGGCTGACCCGCAGGGGGCAACATTCATGGTGATCACCTATGCCGCCGACATCACGGGTTGAGAACCGGCCTTTATACAGGCCCTAGGGCTTGATCCTGGGGAAATCACAGCAGTAGGTGTGGATACTGTGGCACCCTGACGGAAGGTGTGGGTGTGGAGTCGTAGCATGAACCCTACGGACTACCGAGTCTGGGTCGGTCTGGGGATGAGCCTCATGGCCGTCGGACTCTCGGCCGGCCGAGCTTGGGCTGGAGAACTGTACGGTTGGCACTTTGACCCTCAAAAGGGCGTACTTGATTTGGCTGTGGATGCTGGGGTTCGCCCCCAGGTTACCCTCCTGACCCAGCCCCAGCGGGTTGTGATTGATCTGCCAGGGGCGCGCTGGCCCCGCCCCCAGACAAGGCAGACCTTCAGCGGCCCCGTGCGGGCCGTGCGGGTGGCGCAGTACAGTCCGCAAACAACACGGCTAGTACTGGAGTTGGCCCCGACAGCAGCCGTGAAGCCCCAGGATATCCGTTTGAGTCCAGAGTGGGATCACCGCTGGCTGGTGCAGGTGCAGCCCCGGCCGGCCGTAGCCCAAGCCGCGACCCGTCTGCCGCTCCCTCCAGTACGGCCAGTGT
>JACYLR010000026.1 GCA_015272465.1 Gloeomargaritaceae cyanobacterium C42_A2020_066 | reverse complement strand
CACCTGAAGCATACGTTCTTCCCCAGGGCTGAGGTTGAGGCTGATCAGCGGATCGCCCTGCTGGCCGCGATGCTTGACTACGTGGACGTAGCGGGTTTGGTTCTGGCCGCGATCATCGGTGTAGCGCAGGCGAATGGTGCCCCGGAAAAAGACTCGCGGCTCGGGTGGGTCCAAAAACCGCAGGCCCCCCTGGTTGCGGTCTTCCTTGAGGGGAGATTGCACGGACAGGGTGACGGTCTGGGTTTGAGCGGTGGGATTGAGCAGCGGGAAGGTGAGGTCGTAGTGAATGCCGTAGTTGCCGTGGGCCAGATAGGCCGTGTCGGGGTAGCGAACCTTGAGGGGGGCACTTTGCACCTGTCCTGTGCCCAGGGTGCCCCGGTTGAGGGTACTGAGACCATAGGAGATGGCTTCGCCCCGGGCGGGTATGACCAGGTACGGCCGGCCGGCATCCGTCACTTCAGCCCGCCAGGTCATGCCCTGGGCAACCCCAGCGACGCGACCGTAGAAGAACCGGGGTGGATTGAGGTCGAGGGGGGTCGGTTTCACATCCCGTGGCCCCGCCAAGTTGGCACTGACGATGAGGTTGGCCCAGTCACTCGGCTGGGGAATCTGTTCCCGACCATCCCAGGTAACCGGTGCGTAGAATGCTAGGCTGGCCACCTGCACCGGGCCATCGCTAAAGAGATGGGCTAGGGTAGAGCGCCCATTGGAGGAGGCGTAGGTTGGGGGAGGAGGATCAGGGGGAACGGGCTGGAGCAGATTGGGATTGAGGTTGGTGACCAGATTCTGGGCCAACAGCAAGTCCTGGGGTACCAGGGTGGTGATCAAAGGCCGGTTGCTGAGGCGGGGCAGAGGAATCGGCAGGCTGGCCAAGACCCGGGTTTCGCCAGGAGGAATCACGACCCGAAAGGGCCAGGTCGGTTGACGCCGCCCCCGCAGGATGACGCTCATGGCGCGGCTGCCCGGCCCGGAGTAGACATTGCCCACGGGATTGTCCACGTAGGTGGGCAAGGAGACAAAGGGAGCATCGGGCGTGCTCAGGAAGCTGGCAGCCTGGTTGATGTTGACCGTAACTGTCTCGGCACTGGGATTGGCCAGCAGCAGACCCTGGTAGAGGGTGGGGGTAGCGTAGGGATTGTCGGAGCGGGCGATGTGGTGGGCAAAGATGGCAAATCGCCCATTGAAGGTGTAGTTGAGGTGGGCCTCCGGATGGGCCTTGCCCGCAGGACTGAAGGTGGAGAGAAGAATGCCATCCTGACGCACCACCTCTGGGCTGTTGCTGTTGAACATCAAGCTGTCATCGAGTTGCCCTGGCAGGGAACGGACAGCCTGAGGGATGAGGATGGTGCGTGTGGCCGCGCCGGCCGGCCGTCCGGGATCATCGGGGGGAGCCGGCGGTTCAGCAATCTGGGCTAGCAACAGGGATGACAGAACAGGCAGCATAGAGATACTGGCAGGAGGGCGTGTGGGGAAGCGAGTTGGGGGTGAATACCCCGCGTGCGGCATGCCTGGATGTCAACGAGGGGAGAGACGGTGGAGTACCGCTGTCCCCTGATACTGTACAGGAATGTTTTTAGACCCGACAACCGCATGAGTCTCTCTCCCCGGATCGCGGTGTGGATTGAGGAACACCCGCCCACCGGCCGGCCGCTGCCTACAGAGGCGACATGGCAAGCGTGGATCACCACTTGGTTAGGGCTGTTGGCCACCGATCTGCCCCCAGCAGTGGGCTATGAATTGGGACTACGGCTAACTGATGACCAGGCGATCCAGACCCTCAACCGGGACTTTCGCTACCAGGATCGGTCCACAGATGTGTTGGCCTTTGCAGCCCTCGAAGCGGAGTTGCCCGCCCCCCCAGACACGGATGAGCCGCTCTATCTGGGGGATGTGGTGATTTCGGTACCCACAGCGGAACATCAGGCCGGCCGCCACGGATTGACCGTGGAACTTGCCTGGTTGGCCAGCCACGGGATTCTGCACCTCTTGGGCTGGGATCACCCGGATGAGACCCGTTTGGAAGCGATGCTGACCCAGCAATCCCAGTTGTTACTGGCCGTGGGCCTAACTCCACCCCAAGCCCAGGCTGAGGAGGAGACCGCCTAGACCGTGAAGGGCCACTGCAAGGGGGGTCGCCCCCCGGCCGGCCGGCCCCGTGGGTTCCGTCCACAGGACTCGCAGCAGGTGCCAGGCCAAGGGCAGACTGAGAAACACGAGGGCCGTGCCCCAGGGCAGTTCTCCCGTGGCCAATAAACCGGGCATGAGCAGATAGGCGGGCACAATCACCACAGGGAACACCCGGCCGGCCGTCTCTGGCCCCAGCCGCACCACCGGGGAGCGTTTGCCGTGGGCCTGATCAGTTTCGTATTGGGGGAAGTGGTGGGCGAAAATAATCCCCGTCACCCAGCACCCCACCAGCAGGGAGGCCCAGAAACTCGGCCAACTCCACCGCCCCAGTTGGGCATAACTGGCGGCTAGGGTGGCCAGCGGCCCAAAGGCCAAAAAGGTCATCGGCTCCCCCAGACCCAGGTAACTCAGCCGAAAGGGCGGCCCCTGATAAGCATAGCCAAACCCCAGACCTGCTAGGGCAATCCAAAGCACCGTATTTCCTGGCCACTGCTGGTTAACCACCCCAATACACACGAGGCCGGCCGCCAGACACGACCAGGCAACCCCGTGGAGCAGGCCCGGCCGGCCGGTGAGATTGACCAGGGAGGTGGGCTTGTCCCGATCCACCCCGGTTTCCGCATCCCAGATATCGTTGGTAATGTTGAGCCAGGCTTGGAGCAAAACCTCCCCTGCCAACACCCAGGCTAAGATCCCCCAGCGGAACTGCTCTGGGGCTTCGTGGTAGGCGGCCGCACTGCCGACAACCACCGGAATCACCGCCGCTGAGTAAATGAGGGGATTGAGGGCCTGGAACCAGAGATGGCCCAAGCCAGGATTGGGACGAGCCATAGCACCCAGCCGTACAGAAACGATCTACCCTTGAACAGGGTAGAAGAGAGACGTACCTTGTGGACGTTATTCCCGCTATTGATCTTCTGGCCGGCCGGTGTGTTCGCCTCACCCAAGGGGACTACCAGCAGGTCGATGTGTTTGGAGACGATCCCTTAGGGATTGCCCGCCAATGGGTTGCAGACGGGGCCACACGCCTACACCTTGTTGATCTAGATGGGGCCAAGGCCGGCCGGCCGGTGAACCAGGGCCTGATTCGGCAAATTGTCCAAGACCTCGCCATCCCTGTCCAGGTGGGCGGGGGCATTCGCACCCAAGCAGCCGCCGAAGAACTGCTAGGCCTGGGTGTGGATCGGCTGATTGTCGGCACTTTGGCTGTTCGGGAGCCAGACACCGTTGCCCAGTGGTGCCGAGCTTTTCCCAACCGCATCTGGGTGGGATTGGATGCCCGCAATGGCTACCTGGCCACCCAGGGTTGGACAGAAACCAGTACCCTGCGCGCGGTCGACTTGGCCCAGACCTTGGCACAGCAGGGGGTCGGAGGATTGATCTACACGGACATCCTTAAGGACGGTACCCTGGAAGGCCCTAACCTGACTGCCCTGCGGGAACTGGCCATGGCCGTAGATGTCCCCATCATTGCCTCAGGGGGGGTGAGTTCCATCCCTGACCTGTTTCAAATCCTCACCTTAGAAGCCTTGGGCGTGCGGGGTGTAATCGTCGGCAAGGCGCTCTATACCGGAGCGCTCACCCTCAAAGAAGCCCACCGCGCCGTTGGCCCTGGACGCTGGCAGGATGTGCCGCCGGATCTGGATAGCTCAGCCTTCGCCTAGAGGTTACTGGTTCAGGTTCCCAAACCCAATCTCAGAGGTGTTAGCTGATGGAAACCGTTTACTACCCCGCCACCGATCCCTGGGTGAGCACTATGACCTGTCCGACCCGTGCCCATGTCGTGCGGGCTTGGCAATCGAGTGGCATGAGTCAGTGCTGGCCCCACTTCTACTGCGATCAATGCTCCAATGCCATTCAACGGAATGCTGACAAAGCTACCGCGTGGGATGAGCAGACCCTAGAGATTGTCCAGCGCATCGCCTCCACCTTGCCAGACTGCCCCTGCGGCGGCCGCTTTCGCCCTGGCACCAATCCTAAGTGTCCCGCCTGTGGCCAGGAATTTACTCACCAGAACGGGGTGGTGGAGCGACTCACTGACCCCCCATGTGATTCTGGTTCAGGGGGCTTGTCTTTTCAGCGACTCCCGACCCCCCTACCGGGTGAAGATTGGCTGAACCACGTCGCAGGCCTGCCTAAACCTTAACCTGCCTAGCCCATGGTTAGGGTTCCCAGTGGCGGGGCTGCATCAGGAACTCAGTCGCCCGTCGGTTAGCGAATGTATTCCTTAAGAATGCTGTTGCGGTTGGGATGTCTCAGTTTACGTAGGGCCTTAGCCTCAATCTGACGAATGCGCTCACGGGTGACGTTGAAGATCTGACCGATCTCCTCCAGGGTTTTCATCCGGCCATCATCAAGGCCATAGCGCAATCGCAGCACATCCCGTTCTCGGGCACTGAGGGTATTGAGTACGCTTTCCAGGTCTTCCCGGAGCAGGTTTTTGGCCACCTGATCTTCGGGGGTCTCGCCATCCGCTTCAATAAAGTCCCCCAGACGGGAATCCTCTTCCTTGCCAATAGGGGTTTCTAGGGAGATGGGTAATTGGGCAGATTTTGCAATAAATCGTAACTTCTCGATGGTCATTTCCATGCGAGTTGCAATTTCCTCTTCGGTGGGTTTACGCCCCATTTCCTGAGAGAGGATTTTAGTAGTTTTCTTAATGCGTGAGATGGTCTCGTAGAGGTGAACGGGAAGGCGAATAGTACGGGACTGGTCGGCAATGGCGCGGGTAATCGCTTGACGAATCCACCAGGTGGCATAGGTGGAAAACTTGTAGCCCTTTTCGTGGTCAAACTTCTCAGCCGCCCGAATTAG
>JACYLR010000208.1 GCA_015272465.1 Gloeomargaritaceae cyanobacterium C42_A2020_066 | reverse complement strand
AGGGCAACCCGCGCCATCTACCAACCCAAGACGGACAGCAGGGGTGAATCACTAGGCCCAGGCGCCGGTTGGGGTTCTCCGTCTCGCACCTCCACAGCGAACGTGGCCATTGTAAATCCGCCAAACCCATAGCCCACGGTACTGGCCCGCACCCGCACCCCCGGTTGGGGAAACCAGAGGCGTTCTTCGGTGCGCAAACTGTCGTACTCGGTCACTAGCACCAAGGCATCTTCGGCATCCATGTGAAACTCGCCCACCACGGGTGTTTTTTCCATGTAGCCCATTTCCCGCAGGAGTTTGCCCTGCCGGCCGGCCGCATCCTCCGGCACCAGTACCATCACCGTTGAGCCGGTTTGTTTCTCCCCCTCCTTGTCCCAGGCCATCGTGCCTTGCCAGGTCACGCGCGAGGCCCCCGCCGCTTGGGCCACATCGACACCATGCAGGCTACAGACCGTCAGCACATCTGGGTCAGTCAGTTCCAGGGTCCTGACCTCAATGGCCGACTCTCCAGCTTCCGCCTGGCGAAAGGCCAAATGGTGAGTAACCCGCTGGGAACGCCACCGGCCGGCACTCTGGTGAAAAAACGCTTCGGCATTCATAGGGAAGGGGTCGAGAGGCATCGGGTGCAGGGTGAGAAGAGAATCCTCAGGCATTGTAGCGACCCTCAGGGGCCGGCCGGGGTGGACATCCCAGGCATGGCATGGCCCCCTGGCATTCCGGGGTCATGGGCTGCGGGTAGACCGGGTGGACTCGACGGATGTAAGCGCATCAGTAGGGCACTTTGGGGCGGTTGGGGCACCCACCCCCATAACGCCAAGCCCATCCACAGGGTGAGCATTCCCAGAATCCCCATCAGGCCGGCCGTGAACTGTTCCAACCGGGGTACCTTGAACTGCTGCACCAGCAGCCCAAACCCAACCATGGCCGGCATGGTTCCCAACCCAAACAGAAACATGCCAGCGACTGCTGTGGGAATCGATTGGGTGATGGCGAAGGCCAGGGCAATGGCCGTTAAGCCGCAGGGAATGAATCCTAGCCACAGGCCCAGAGGATAGGTGCGGTACCAGGTCTGGCGGGCAAACATGGCCTGGGTAACCTGCTGGTACCAACGCCACCGCTGGAGGGAGGGCAGCCGTTGGGGCAGCCAGTGGAGTTGTCCCAGGGCGAGATACACCATCAAGAGGCCGGCCGTGACCAGGAGAAAAGCTCGTAACCCTAGGAGCGCCTGGAGGGTCTGGCCGAGAGCACTGGCTAGGCCCCCCATAAAGCTATAGGTGGTGGCGCGCCCCAGTCCGTAGAGGACATGATCGAACCAGCGGGATTCACCCGGTCGGGTGTAGCCCAATACGAAGGGACCACACATGCCCACACAGTGACCGCTGCCGACAAATCCCAGTACCCCGAACAGACCTAAACTGAGCATGAATCCCACTGCGCCAATCCAAACACCTCAATGATGGCCCACGGCCGGCCGCAACCCAAGGTCGGGATGCCGAGCCAGACTGGGGCCATGAGGGTCAGTCCAAACTTTGCGTGAGAACCGACCCCCAAAGTTGCCCCGATGAGACTGCGGAGGATCACTATCAACAATGGACTTTGGCGGACATGAGGGCAATGAAAACGCCCGCATAGGCATCCGGGGACATGACTGGAGTGGTCTAGAATACTTTCTGATGGAGAATACCGGACTCGAACCGGTGGCCTCTGCGGTGCGATCGCAGCGCTCTACCAACTGAGCTAATTCCCCATTGAGGCAGCGTACAGTTTTTGGATTATACTCCTTTGCAGACCGGCGGGGTATCGAGAGTACTGGGCCTATTCGAGGGCAAAGGCCTGGTGGATATGCTGGAGAGCCGCAACGCCACGGTCGGCCCCAACCAAGCAACTGACCTTAATCTCCGAGGTTGCGATCATTTGGATATTGATGTCTGCCGCGGCCAGTGCCTCAAATAACTGGGCTGCCACGCCAGGCTTCTCCACCATTCCAGTGCCGACAATACTGACTTTGGCAATGGAGGGATTCACGACGACTGGGCCACAGTCCAGGGTTTGGAGGACGGGTTCAAGGGCTTGTTGGGCTGCCGGGACATCTTCCTCGTGGAGGGTAAAGGCGATATCGCGGGTGACGCGGCCGGCCGTGACGGTGGTGCGTTGGGACTGGATAATCATATCCACGCTGATCCGAGCTTGGGCCAAGGCAAGAAACAACCGGCCGGCCGCCCCGGGGCGATCGGGCACCTGGAGGATGGCCATCTGGGCTTGACGTGGGTCGAGGGCAACGCCGCGCACCGGTGCCCCATCCGTTTCTCCCGGTGTTGATGCCACACAACTGACGCCAAAACTCTGGCAGAGCACGCCCACAGCCCTGGGGGCATCAGGAGCAATGATAATGCAACTGACCTTAATCTCTGATGTCGATATCAGTTGGATGTTGATGCCGGCATCACCCAAGGCCGAGAACATGGTCGATGCCACCCCCGGCCGGCCGATCATCCCAGCACCGACAATACTTACTTTGGCCACTTGGGGGTCGATATCAACCTCTGCACCCCCCAGTTCGGTCGCCACTTGATGGGCTAAGGGGGTCACCCGTGCGAGGTCACGGCGATGCACCGTGAAGGCAATGTCGTTGGTGTTACCCGCATGAATGGACTGGATGATCAGATCCACATTGATGTTGGCCTTAGCCAGAGCGCGGAAGAGGTGGGCGGCCACCCCCGGTCGATCCGCCACATGGCGCAGCGCAACCTTCACCTGCTGGTCATCCACTTCCACCCCATCCACCAACCGACTCATTTCAATATCCTGGCGGGGAATGGTACGCGGGCCAGGGGAGCGCACCTCAGTGCCCGGTTCATCTGTCCAACTAGAGCGCACCACCAACGGCACCCCGAAGTTGCGGGCAATCTCCACGGCGCGGGGATGGAGAACCTTGGCCCCCAGGCTGGCCAGTTCCAACATTTCCTCACAGGTAATGGCATTGAGGACACGGGCCTCGGGCACGAGGCGGGGATCGGTGGTCAAGATGCCCGGCACATCGGTATAAATCTCGCAAAGGTCGGCTCCCAAGGCCGCAGCCAGAGCTACAGCAGATGTATCCGACCCGCCCCGACCCAGGGTGGTAATTTCCAAGTCACGGGAGCTACTGACGCCCTGGAATCCAGCAACCACCACCACCCGGCCGGCCTTGATGTGATGCATCAATCGGTTCGGGTCAATGTGGAGGATGCGGGCGCGGCCATGTTCCGCCTCGGTGAGAATGCCAACTTGACCACCGGTGAGGGAAACGGCGGGTTGGCCTAGGGATTGGATCGCCATGCTGACCAGGGCAATCGAGACCTGCTCCCCGGTGCTGAGCAGCATATCCATTTCCCGGCGGGGCGGGGTATCGGTGACCGCTTTAGACAAGGCCACAAGGCTGTCGGTGGTTTTGCCCATCGCCGAAACCACCACCACAACCTGGTGCCCCTCCTGAGAGGTCTGGACGATCCGCTCAGCCACGGCCTGAATCCGCTCAGGGGTGCCGACTGAGGTTCCTCCGTACTTCTGGACAATGAGGGCCATAGCTGGAAAAGCGCCGCGGCGATCAATTTAGGGCGATCTCTTAGTGTACGGGTCGGCCGGCCGGTTGCGGCATGTACGGCTTCTGAAAGCCTCACCCCTAGGACTTGTTGGGCTAGGAGCTTCAGGGTCGGGCACGCCCATCACCCTCACCCTGTCTCACCCACAAAAAAGCCCACCCGAGTTAGGTGAGCCTAGGCTGCAAGGTCGTTGTGGGGTGGGCTAGCCGAATGCCAGCCCAGACCTCCATCAGACCGCTCGATCAGCCGTCGTAGTAAAGGGCAAACTCGTAGGGCGTCGGCCGCAGACGCATCGGGTTGACTTCGTTGTCGAGCTTCCAGTCAATCCAGTTCTCGATGAAGTCTTCCGAGAACACCCCGCCCGCCGTGAGGAATTCATGATCCTCTTCGAGAGCCTTGAGGGCCGCATCCAAAGAGCCTGGGGTCGAAGGCACAAGGGCCAATTCCTCAGGGCTGAGTTCGTAGATGTTCTTATCCAACGGCTCGCCGGGATCGATCTGATTCTTGATACCATCCAAGCCAGCCATGAGCATCGCCGCAAAGGCCAGGTAGGGATTGGCCATGGCATCCGGACAACGAAACTCCAGTCGCTTGGCCTTGGGGTTGCTCCCAGACAAGGGGATGCGGACGGAGGCGGAACGGTTGCCCTGGGAGTAGGCCAGGTTCACAGGTGCTTCAAAGCCCGGCACCAAACGCTTGTAGGAGTTGGTCGTTGGGTTGGTAAAGGCCAGTAGAGCCGGGGCGTGCTTCAGGATACCACCAATGTAGTACAGAGCCATCTGGCTGAGACCGGCGTAGCCATCGCCTGCGAACAGGGGCTGACCATCCTTCCAGATGGACTGGTGGGTATGCATCCCCGAACCGTTGTCGTTGAACAGCGGCTTGGGCATGAAGGTGACCGTCTTGCCGTAGGCGCGTGCCACGTTCTTGACGACGTACTTATAGATCATCAGGTCATCAGCAGCCTTCACCAGCGGCCCAAACTTGATGCCCAATTCACATTGGCCGCCCGTGGCCACTTCGTGGTGGTGTTTCTCAATCGGGACGCCACACTCACCCATGGTGAGCAGCATTTCGGTGCGGATGTCCTGGAGAGAGTCGATAGGCGCAACTGGGAAATAGCCTTCCTTGTAGCGGGGTTTGTAGCCAAGGTTGCCCCCTTCTTCTTTCCTACCCGTGTTCCAACGACCCTCCGAGGAATCAACGTGGTAGTAGCCCTCAAATTCCCGCTGGTCGAAACGAACCTCATCGAAAATGAAGAATTCCGCTTCGGGGCCAACGTAGGCAACATCGCCCATACCCGTGCCCACCAAGTAATCGACTGCCTTTTGGGCAATCCCACGGGGACAGCGGTCATAGAG
>JACYLR010000043.1 GCA_015272465.1 Gloeomargaritaceae cyanobacterium C42_A2020_066 | reverse complement strand
GGAGACGGCCCTGCAAGCCTTGGGGAACCGGCGATTACTGGCCTTCAACCTACCCCAGCCCTGGGGGGACGCCGGCCGGCCGGACTGGGTGGTGGCCCTATTTCAGGCCCAGTTGGCACGCGTCTCCGGTGCTCTGGCATTTCTGCACACCCAGCACCAGAGTGCGGCGGTTCTCCTAGCTCGGGGAGATAATGTCCAGCTCAAAAAGGAATACCTGCTTCCCATGACCACAGGAGAAAAACGGTTGGGTGTGGGGTTTTCCCACCTCCGGCATCCAGGGCCAGCGGTGATCACGGCTCGGCCGGCCGGTGCGGACTGGGTGGTGTCGGGAACGGTGCCCTGGGTCACGGGCTGGGGCTTTTTCCCGCAGTTCATCCTGGGGGCGCGGCTGCCGGATGACCAAGTGTTGCTGGGCCTTGTCCCCCTGATGGATCAGGATGGTTCGCAGGGGCGGATCGCCTGTAGTCCACCCCTAGCGCTGGCGGCGATGGCCTCCACCCAAACGGTACAGGTAACGCTTCAGGACTGGCGGCTCGCGGCGGATCAGGTGGTGGCGATACGGCCGGCCGACTGGCTGCACCACCAGGATCAATCCGGCCGAGTACGTGGGGCCTTTGCTCCCCTCGGCTGTGCCCAAGGTGCGTTGGACTGCGGCATGGCGGCAGCTACGGACGCAACCCAACCCTACTGGCACAGCCTAGAGCAGGAGTGGCAGGCTTGCCGCCACGCCCTCCTAGTCGCCCTCCAGACTGGAGAAACTGCCACCGCCCAGACTGTTCCACTGCGGGCTTGGGCTATCGACCTTAGTTTGCGCTGTAGTCAAGCAGCCGTGCTGACCAGCGGTGGCCGGATGCATCTACCGGGTCAAGCGGCGCAACGGCTGTATCGGGAAGCCCTGGTATATGCGGTCAGTGGCCAGACGCCCGAGATTCGGGACGCCTGCCTAGCTCGCGTAGTACGGCCGGCCGCCAGCCCGCCGCTATGATTGAGCCAACTGCTGTCCCTGGGTGGCCGTGATGCCCATTCCCAGTCCCTGGCTCCCGCCCCTGCTGCTGATCCCAACGGCCCTGCTGTTGGTGGCCATCACTTGGCGGTACGACCACACCCAAACCCAGTGGCCCCTAGCTGTCGGCCGGCCGGCTCGCCGCTGTCTCTACCACCGCGCCCGGTTGCTGCGCAGCAGTTTGATGGCGAGCTACCTAAGTGCTGGTTGCCTACTGGTGGCCAGTCTGGCCCTGGATCCCACCCTGACCCTCCTGACCTGGGCGGGGGTGGCCTGTGGCCTGTTCAGTGTCCTGAATCTAATGCGGGAGGGACGGCTCTCCCTCCATCTCCTGCGGGATCAGATCAACCAGGCTGACCCGGAACCCCAATCCCGCCGGCCGGCCGGCCGCCTGTGAGATGCTAGGGCCACCCTTCCTGGCGCAGCGACTATCCCTTGACTCCATAGGCGCGGGCTTAGACACATTTTCCTAAACCTGGATTTCATCCGCAAAGCTAGCCCAGCGGACAAAGTGGAATGGCCCGGCCTTTGACCCCCACACCTGGGCATCCGTCACCGGATCGCGCCCCCGGTCGTAGCTGAGAAACACCTGGTCATCGATTTCAAAGGCGCTGTCCAGATACGTCTCTTGCCCCCGGCGCACTACCTTGCACTGCTTGCCAGGTTCCACCTCGCCCCGGAACCGCTGGCCTGTCCAGACGACTTGCATGTTACAGCCGGGTAGACGCTGGAGATGATCACGCCGCAGGGAGGTCAGGCCGGCCGGCCGCCGCGAAGCGCCATAGAACTGGGCCTCCTCCGCCACAGCGTAGTTCTCAATCACAATGTGGTCTCCCGCCGCCACCAACTTCAACACCCGTACCCGATAGGGGTCATGGAGGGCGTAGTCGTAGGCTTGCTCGACGAACAACGCTAAGCCCCCCAACACCTCAACGGGGAGGGGCCGCATACAAACCCGAATATGGGCAAAGAAGGGAGGATTCTCAAAGGCTTGGGCCTGGTTGCTGAAGTCCGCTGCCATCCAGCGACCGAGGGTGGCAATATCAGTACTATGGCTCATTCCCCATTCCGCTCCCAACAACGGGTACCATCCACACGTGGGCACCGGCTTCGATCATACCGCTGTCGGCCGGCCGGCCATCGGATCGGAACCCATGGGTGACCCCCTGCGCCGCCAAGTCTCGGCCCTTGTCGCCAGTCTCCGTCCCTGGCTGTTTCTCGCAGCCGTCTTGGGCCTTATCAGTGCCCTCGGTTTGGGGGGCATTCTGCGGTTGCTCACCCTGGGGTTTGGACTGCTCATCCTAGCGCCCGTCGTGATCAGCGGGGCGGCCCAGTGGTGGTTACGCCGCAACTGGGTGAGTGGCCCCTGTCCGGTTTGTGGTCAGACGGTGCAGGGCCTGAACCAAACTCAAACCCAATGTCCCAGTTGTCTCGAACCCCTCCAAGTCTCGGCCGGCCGGTTTGAGCGCCTTACTCCACCAGGTACAGTGGACGTTCAGGCTGTCGATGTCCCAACCCCAGAGGTGCCCCCAAACCCCTAGGTGTCCCTGCGCCCAAACCATCCTCGCCAGGGAACCCCATCACCTGAGGGTTATCCCAGGGTGTGATCCAACGCACTCAGGGAATGTACGGAACTTTAGGAACAAGTTCAGAAATCATATTCAAAGTCAGATTATTGGGCTTACAATACATGGCGTACCCGAAAGAGGCTATTCTCAAGGGTTTTACGTGAAATTACGCAAACACCACGAGAAGCCTTTAAGGGTATACGTAGAAATGCGGAGTCTATTCCAAGCGTCCTCATTTTGGCCCTGTCCCCTTCGCAACTCACCAGGGTTACAGCCATGTCCCCCACCATTCACAGCGTCCAGTGCAGCGTAGAGGAGCAAGCTCTCTACGACTGGTGGCGCTACTGGGTTCAGCATGAAGCGCCGCAACGGGTTCTCCAGCGCTTCCAGCTTCTCTTCCTGGCTGGCCAGTCTGGGGATGCAGAGATCGCCCATGCCCTGGATCGCTTGGTGCTGACGCCCGACGCCCCCAAAACCTTCCGCTATGTTCTCAACCGGTGCTGCTACATCCTGATCAACACTTGGCAGGGGCAGCCCCAAAGCCGGTGGGCAATTGGAGAGTTGGTTAACCTACTGGGCAATGCACCGCCCAGCACCCTGCCGGTGGCCAGCGGCCGTCCCGTGGATCGGTTGCGCTCCCTGATGGATCAGTTTCGGCGCACCGAGCAGTACCGCCAAATTCAGCAGGCGACGAGCTTAGCCGATACCAGCGAAGAATTGGGGGAAGAGAAGCCCCTTGCCCAGTTGGTGCGGCGCTACCCCTACCTCTACCCCACCTGCCTTTCCGATGGAAGTGGGCTGCCAGAGCAAGCCCTCCAAGAGCAACGTCAGTTCCTCGACCAACTCCAAACCGAGGCCCAGCGCCAGTTTGAGCTGAAGTTGGGCCACTACATCGTCGATCAGATTCGCCGTCGCCAGACCCCCAACCGCCAGACCCCCCCGGCCCCCAACCCGACCTTATTGACCGATGGAGAGCTAGAAGCTGCCCTGAAGCACTACGCCGGGCGCGTCGATCAGGGCCTTACCTACCAAGAGCGAGCCGAGCGATTCCTCCAGGACAATAAGTATGGCCAGGTATTCCGCACCTTCAAGCACAACCTGGCAGCTTACCTGATTTCCGCACTGCCGGCCGGCCCGGGCCGCAATCTGTTTGAACGCCGGTTACGCACTTTCTTTGATGAGCTATTTCCCAAGTTTGATCAGCATAAGCTAGATGACTTTCTCCTGAATCGCACGTGTACGCGGCTCCTCAACTTCATGGTGGTGGAAGGCCGTCAGAAGCCCAATCATCCGGTGTTTGTCGATTTGATCACCAGTCTTGGCCCGGTTCAGGTGGTGGGCCTGGTGCTGAAGGTGGTTCTGGTTTGCAAAAACCTACGTGGCTACGTGGAGAAACAGTTTGCCACCCTTTTTAATCACTATGCGGCCCAAACCCAGTCCACGGTCAGTTGGCTGGTGAAAACCCTAGAAAACCTCAAGGTTGCCCTGTGCCTCAATTTCGGTGGCCTGGATTTACGTTATGTCCGCCAAGTGGTCTAAGCTACATTCCCAAGATAATCATCGCCGGCCAAATGGCTAGCCCCACCAGGGCCAACTGGGCCAGGAGGAGGGAAAGGCCAAAGCAGACGGTGGCGCGTACCCAATCGAGGTCGTGAACCTGTTTGAGGGCGGCCACACCGCAGGTGAGTACCCCCAGGTTAATCCCCAGGGAAAGCAGAATCCCCAGGGGGCGCGACCAGGTCAACGCGGCAACGGCCGGCCCAGTGAGCAGCAGGGGCCAGAGGCTCTGGAGAACTGCCCCTAGGGTTTGGGCGGCACTCCCTTGGCCACCCAGCAGGTGAGCCAGCAGGTGCAGGGCAGCCGTTAGCCAAAAGACCCCCAACAGACCACCCAGGCTGAACAAAAGGAACAACCCCATTAGGCCGGCCGGGCCAGCGCTCAGGACTCCAGCCGCGTTGAGGGCTAAGACCAGCAATACCCCCAGGGCAATCAGTAGGGCAGATCCGGCGGCCGGCCGGGTCGTCTGGGGCCGAAAAAAGGTGATGTAGAGGGTTTCGAGCATGGGGTCTCCCTAGTCCATCAGGGTGAGGGGCACCCGATTCCAGGTGGTCTGGAAAGCCCGCACTTGGCGCACCCCCGGCACCCACCGATCCAAGCTCAGGGAAAATAGGGATTCCAGGGACTCCCGCAGGCCGGCCGTGGCGTAGTTGCGTACCCGGGGTTCTCCCTTGATACCGCCCAGTTCTGCCGCCTTTTGCACGGCATCGGCGTAATTGCCCAGAGAATCCACCAGACGAACCTTGAGGGCCTGGGTTCCCGTGAGAATGCGACCGTCGGCAATGGGCTTCAACTGGGCCAGGGTTAACTTGCCCGGCCGGCCGGCCAGGATGGCATCAAGAAACTGCTGATAGGATTCGTCCACAAACTGTTGCAACAGTTGCTGCTCGGCGGGACTGGTGGGCCGGAAAGGCGAGGCT
>JACYLR010000068.1 GCA_015272465.1 Gloeomargaritaceae cyanobacterium C42_A2020_066 | reverse complement strand
GAGCACTTGAGTCAACAGGGCTGGTTGTGGTGGGCCTGGGTGTGGACAGCACCCCTGGGGTACATTGCGGTGGAGGCCGGTTGGGTGGTGCGCTGCGTGGGTCGCCAACCCTGGGTGGTCTATGGGGAACTGCGCACCTCGGAGGCGGTCTCCCATCTGCCTGCGGGGGAGGTTCTGTTCTCCCTCCTGGGTTTGACGAGTATGTACCTGGTTTTCTTCGTGATGGCCCTCTACTTTGGCAGCCGGATCATTCGCAAAGGCCCAAATCTAGAGTTGCCTGCCCCTGTGATGGGCGGTCAGCCCAAACTGGGCGTGCAACCCGCCCAGCATCAGCCCGATCAACGGCCGGCCGAAGCCCAGTAGGAAGGAGTCAACATGGAAGCCCTTGAACATTTTTTACCCCAAGTCTGGTTCTTTATCCTCGGCCTGTTTTTATTCCTGTATATTCTTCTGGACGGCTTCGATCTGGGTGTCGGCATCCTATCCTTGACATCCTCCAGCGAACGACGGCGCAGCATCCTGATGACTAGTCTGGGCAATGTTTGGGATGCCAATGAGACCTGGCTAGTGCTCATGGGGGGTGCCCTGTTTGGGGCTTTTCCCCTCGCCTATGCCACCATCCTGAATGCCCTCTATCTGCCCGCCGTGGTTATGGTGGTGGGTCTCATCCTCCGGGCGGTGTCCTTTGAGTTTCGGGAGAACGCCGACCAAAAACTGGTCTGGAACACCACCTTTGGGGTCGGAAGTTTCCTGGCGGCCCTGGGGCAGGGATTTGCGGTCGGTACCGTGTTTGAAGGCATCAAGGTCGATGAATTGGGGCACTTTTCCGGGGGCATTTGGGACTGGCTGACTTGGCATTCGGTGCTGGTGGCCCTGACCCTAATTCAGGGTTATGTTCTGGTGGGGTCGGCCTATCTGATCATGAAAACAACCGGCCCCTTGCAAGCCACCCACTACCGCACCGCTACTATTGCAGCCTGGACAACGTTCTTGGGTGCGGTCTTTATTACGGCGACCACACCTCTGATTTCGGAATCGGCCCGTGCTCGGCTTTTTGATCCCAACCTTTCCTGGATTTTTGCCGTGATTCCTGTGTTGGGAGTTGTGCTGATCGGGTTGTTGTTGCGAAGCTTGCGGCGTCGGGAAGAAGCGATGCCCCTGGTGTGGACATTCTTTCTGTTCTCCCTGTCTTTCATTGGCCTGGGCTTCATCATCTTCCCGGAGATTATTCCCCCCAGTGTGACGATCTATCAGGCGGCGGCCGATCCCAGTTCCCTGGTGTTCATGCTCACCTTTGTTGGCTTTCTGATCCCAATCCTGCTGTTCTACAACATCTACAACTATCTGGTTTTTCGAGGGAAGATTGTTCTTGAGGAAGGTTGAAAATGCTTTCCTAGGCTTTGCAAATGGTTCCTTTCGCATTCTCAAGCTTCTAGTGCTAGGATAAGCCTCCCGAGTTCGCAGCCCCTGGGTTTAGCGCCCAATGCGACTGCCCCTACTCCTGGCCCACATCCTCACTGCGTAGGGTCAACACTTGGGGAGGCGTGGCATCGGGAGGGTAGAGCAGATCAACCTGAACCAGTCGACGGCCACCGGGGGGCAAGGTAAGTGTTAGGAGCGGGTCGCCGCTCTGGCCGCGCCGCAACACCAAGTGCTGGTAGCGTGTCTGGGGTAAACCCGCGTCATCTCGGTAGCGCAGGCGCACGGTGCCCCGGAAAAAGACTTGGCGAGGGGGTGGCTCCAGAAACGTTAGCCCGCCTTGGGAAGTGTCCTGTTTGAGGGGACTATCCAGACTCAGGGTAACGGCGCGGGGCTGGGGACTGGCATTCAGTAGGGGCAGGGTCAGGGCGTACTCAATGGCGTAATTGCCATGGGCAGCGTAGGCTGTGTCGGCGTAGCGGCGGATGAGGGGGGCAGTTTGAATCTGGCCGGTGCCCTGGGTGTTGCCCTGGAGCAGACTCAGGCCATAGGACAGCGGCCGGCCGGGGTCAGGTAGGCTCAGGGTCGGCCGGCCGCGGTCAGTGACCAGGGCCTGCCAGCGGGAGCCAATGCCCACACCCGCGACCCGTCCGTAGATCAGGGTCTGGGTGGCCTGATTGGGGGGCGTGGGTACCCGATCCCGTGGCCCGGCCAGTTGCCCGCCATCCAGCAGAGCCTGCCATGCGGCCAGGGGAGGGGGTTGCCACTGGCCTTGCTCGTCTTGGACCGCATGAAGGGCCAGGCTGGCCATCTGCACCGGTTGACTGCTCCACAGGCGCACTAGGGCAGAGCGTCCGTTGCGGGAGGGCCGGTCGCGCCCCACAGGAATTGGCCAGAGGAACAACAGTTGGGTTTCTCCGGGCGCTACTTCGACCCGCTGGGGCCAATCGGCCGGCCGGCGGCCGCGCAACACCGCATCCATCGCTCGACTGCCAGGGCCACTGAACACCGCCCCCAGAGGATTACCCACCACGGGCGGCAGTGTGACAAAGGGCGCATCCGGCTGGGTGAGAAAACTGGCCCCCTGGCGAATCGAGACCACGGCCGGCCGAGAGCCGGGATTGCCGACCAGGATTCCCAGGTACAGCGGCACTTGACCATCGGCAATGTGGTGGGCGAATAGGTCGAACCGCCCCTGGAACGTGTAGTTCAGGTGGGCTTCCGGGTGGCGGCGGCCGGCCGGCCCAAAGGTGGAGAGTAAGATACCTTCTTGCAGCACCAACTCCGGACTATTGCTGTTGAAAACCGGCACCGTATCCAAGCCGCCGGGTAGGGGGCGGACTTCCTGAGTACGGAAACGGGGGACTGGTTCAGGGAAAACCTCAGGACTGACTTGGGCCAGAAGCGGCAACCAGGGAATCAACATGGCACATAGGAGCGGCAAGGGGATACCGCCCCAGCCTAGAACCTAGGGTTACTTCACAGGGAGGTACCCACGGCTCCATCTTCTGGAGGGGAGTCATCGTGGTAGAGGGCATCGAGCCGCCGCCGGGTTTCCTCTAGGTCTATGGCCCGCACCACGAGTAATGGCTCCTGGATCGGCTCACCGGCCGCATTCAAAAGTTCTGGATGGGGCACCGGACGGGGGCGCGAGCCGCGCCGCGACTCCATCCCCAGGGTGACCAGACTGCGAATCAGGTTGCCGACGGCCAGAACCGCCAAGCCCGTGAAGGTCACAATGTAGAGCAGATGCAACATAAGGGGTTCTAGCCTCTCTCCCACGCAACTAACCCACACCGCTAAGTGCGATTCGAACGCGCCCGCATCCGCAGATGCCAGCAATCCGTAACCAGCCGATGCCAGCCCATGAGCAGCGCGGTATCGATGCCTGCACCCGTCGTCTCCAGGAGCGCATGGGCGGCTTGCACCTCTCCCTGTGCCTCACGTAACCGCAGCCGCAGGTCGGTGAGTTGCTCATCGCTGAGAAACGAAAGATCTTCCTGATTCAGCAGTGTACCGGCTTGGCTGAACCAGTAGTCGAAGTCCCGCAGCAAAGGCTGTAAAAGCGCTTTTACTAACTCTGAGTTGGGTAAATGTGTATGCCCCATGACCACTGATTATGAAAACTGTCCATGGCACTATCTTAGACTCTTTTACACTTCTTAACAATACGTATTTTCCTGAGGCGCATTGCAACGCCAGAGGGGTAATCCTTGACAAAATCGTCGGCCTCAGCGAGGATTATCAATCGCACCCTGAGCGGAACTGGCGGAATTGGCAGACGCGCTAGATTCAGGTTCTAGTGGGAGCAATCCCTTCCGGGTTCAAGTCCCGGGTTCCGCATCCACCACGCCCATCCTGACGAGCCGCCAGAATCCTCTGGTGAAACGGATTCGCCAGCTTCATACCGCGGCCGGCCGGCGACAGCAGCAGGCCCTTCTCCTGGAAGGCACCCACCAACTTCAGGAAGCTCTGGGGGTGCAGTGGCCCCTCACACAAGTATGCTGCTCACCCGACTGGATCGCCCGTCATCCCCATCTGTGGGCCATCCTTGATACCCAGGCCATTCCCACCCGAATTGTGGGGGATGGGGTACTGGCAGCCCTCGCTACCACCGTATCGCCCGATGGTGTAGTCGCTGTGGCCGCCTATCCAGAGCCACGGCCGGCCGCACTTCACTCCCTAGGCGTCTTGGCGGAGCAGGTGCAAGATCCCGGCAACCTGGGTACCCTGATCCGCACCTGTGCCGCGGTCGGCGTTGACGCCCTGCTTCTCTCGTCCGGCAGTGTCGATTGGGCCAATCCCAAGGTGCTGCGCGCGGCGGCCGGCCAAGCCCTGCGGGTGCCTATCCACCCGATCCTCGATCCCATCGGCTATCTGGGAACCCTGCGGCCGGCCGGCTTCCAGGTGATTGCCACAGTTCCCACAGCAACCACGCCCTACTGGGCGATTGACTGGACACAACCCAGCCTCTTGGTGCTTGGTAATGAAGGTGCGGGTCTTTCCGAGGCCCTCTTGGCGTGCGCTGATCTCCACACCCAAGTGCCGCTTCAGCCGGGCGTAGAATCCCTGAACGTTGCCATCGTGGCGGCCATCATTCTCTACGAAGCAAAGCGCCAGCGCGCCCTATAGCTTCCAGAGATGAAACCGTTGTGGTATAGTTAGTGATCGCCGTGTTAGTGCATGTCATGAGCGCCCATATTTTAATCCAAGCCCTCGAGGCGGAATACCTCAAATCCGAACTACCCGACGTGCAGATCGGAGACACGGTCAAGGTCGGCGTCCGAATCCAAGAAGGCACCAAAGAGCGGGTGCAGCCCTACGAGGGAGTCGTGATTGCCATGCACCGGGGTGGTGTCAACACGACCGTGACGGTGCGGCGGGTCTTTCAGGGCGTAGGTGTTGAGCGGGTTTTCCTGATTCACTCCCCTCGCATTGCAAGCATCCAAATTCTGCAACGTGCCAAGGTGCGGCGGGCTAAGCTTTACTACCTGCGCCAGCGCACTGGCAAGGCGGCTCGGCTCAAGCGCCGCTTTACCTAGGCTTTGTGCTGTCTATCTATCACTTCGTGATAGCATGATTGCCCACTTGGACGCATAGCTCAGTTGGTTAGAGCACCACGTTGACATCGTGGGGGTCACTGG
>JACYLR010000122.1 GCA_015272465.1 Gloeomargaritaceae cyanobacterium C42_A2020_066 | reverse complement strand
TAGAGCGCACCCCTGATAAGGGTGAGGTCCCTGGTTCAAGTCCAGGATGGCCCATAAATCTCTACCGCATTACGCTCGGTAAGTTTGCCGAGTTTTTTGGTTTTTTAGGGGCTAAGTTAAGCCTGTAGGGAAGCTGGTCTAGGGTTTGACAACGACTGGTGTGCCCAAGCCTACCAAGCCAAACAGTTCTTGGACATCGCGATTGTAGAGGCGAATGCACCCGTGGCTTATGGCTTTACCGACGGTTTCTGGGTAGGGCGTGCCATGGAAGCCAATCACGTCCCGGCCATCGGTCCAAAAGCCAATCCAGAACTTGCCTAGGGGATTTTTGGGGTGGCCGGCTGGGACAATTCGTCCATCTGTGAAGCTACCCCAGACGGGATTCTTGACCAGTTCTCGCACTTGAAACTGACCCACTGGCGTCTCCCATCCGGGTTTGCCCACTGCCACGGGGTAGGAACGGATCACTTGGTTGTGACGGTAGACCAACAACTGCCTCTGCCGTAGCTGGAGTTCTAGGTGGATGCCAGGGGTGGCGGGTTGCTGGACGGTCTGGGACTCGACGGCGAGCATAGGGGCGCGCCAGCTAAGCAGGCCAGCGGTGCCCAAGTTGATGAGTCCTAATGCCAGCCCTTGCCTCAATCTGCCCCAAGTCACCATCGATCTCTTCGGGATACTGCCGCACGCTCAGGGGCATTTTACTCTAGGGTATTAGGAACGTGACTGCTCAGCTTCAGAAGCTTCTATATAGGAGCCTGGTACAGTTGAGCAGCCCGCAACCTCTCCGGCCATGGTAGGCCGAGCGCGGTTGTTGTCCTTGTGTACTCCTTCTGCCCTGCGTTCATGCCCCGGTCCAAGCGCTCTCCTGATGGTTCTGCCGATCCTACGCCTAAGGCTGGGTCGGGCCGCTCCCGTACCCGCCAACCCTCACCGGCTGGCCCAGGTACGGGCAAAGCACTTGTAATTGTGGAGTCGCCCACCAAGGCCCGCACGATTCGTAACTATCTGCCAGATCACTACCGGGTCGAAGCATCGATGGGGCATATACGGGATCTGCCCCCATCGGCGGATGAGGTGCCCAAGGAACTGAAGGGTAAGCGATGGGCCAACTTGGGGGTCAATACGGAAGCGGGGTTTGAGCCGCTCTATGTCATTCCCGAAGAAAAGAAGAAGGTGGTGCGCTCCCTCCAGGAAGCGTTGCGGGAGGCGGATGAATTGATCCTGGCTACGGACGAGGATCGGGAAGGGGAAAGTATTAGCTGGCACTTGAGGGAGGTTTTGCAGCCGCGGGTACCCACCCGGCGGATGGTGTTTCATGAGATCACCCGCGAAGCCATCCAACGAGCGTTACTGGAACGCCGGGATATTGACGAGCAGTTGGTGCGTGCCCAGGAGACCCGTCGCATCCTGGATCGCTTGGTGGGTTATACTCTGTCGCCCCTGCTGTGGAAAAAAATTGCGGCTAACCTCTCGGCCGGCCGGGTGCAATCGGTGGCGGTGCGGGTGTTGGTGGAGCGGGAACGGCAGCGGCGTGCCTTCCGATCGGGGCAGTATTGGAATCTCAGGGCTGAACTCACCCACCTGGAGCAACCCTTTGAGGCACGCCTGCACGCGATCCAGGGAACGCGACTGGCGACGGGGAGTGATTTTGACCCGGCGACTGGGCAAATCGTGGCCGGCCGGCCGGTGCGCCAACTGGATGAGGCGGCAGCGGAAACCCTAGTAGCCCGCCTGCGGGATCAGGTCTGGCAGGTGGCGAACCTCGAAGAGCGTCAGGTTACCCGCCGTCCGGCTCCCCCCTTTACCACCTCCACCCTGCAACAGGAGGCCAACCGCAAACTGCGGCTCTCGGCCCGGGAGACGATGCGCACCGCCCAGGGGCTGTACGAGCGGGGATTTATTACCTACATGCGAACCGACTCGGTGCACCTCTCCCAGCAGGCAATTGACGCCGCTCGCGCTTGCGTGGAGCAGATGTACGGGCGCGAGTACCTGAGTCCCCAGGCTCGTCAGGCCACCACCAAGACCAAGGGTGCCCAGGAAGCTCACGAGGCGATTCGGCCGGCCGGCGCGACGTTCCAACTGCCCCAGGAGACGGGCCTAGCTGGCCGGGATTTGGCCCTCTATGACCTGATCTGGAAGCGTACCGTGGCCAGCCAGATGGCCGAGGCCCGCCAAACCCAACTCACAGTGCATCTCCAAGTGGCGGATTGCGAGTTTCGGGCCAGTGGACGCCGGATTGACTTTCCGGGCTACCTGCGGGCCTATGTGGAAGGCTCAGATGATCCGGAAGCGGCCCTGGAAAACCGGGAGGTTATCCTGCCGCCTCTAGCCCTGGGAGATGAACCCGACTGCCTGACCCTCACCGCCCAGGGTCACGAAACCCAACCACCGGATCGCTATACGGAAGCGTCCCTGGTCAAAACCCTGGAAAGCGAGGGCATCGGCCGGCCGAGCACCTATGCCACGATCATTGGCACGATTGTCGATCGGGGCTATGCCCAACTGGTCAACCATACCCTGGTGCCCACCTTCACCGGGTTTGCCGTCACCCAGTTGCTGGAGCAAAATTTCCCGGATCTGGTCGATACCCAGTTTACGGCCCGTATGGAGCAGACCCTGGATGACATTTCCACGGGGGAAGTGGACTGGCTGCCCTACCTAGAGCAGTTTTATCTAGGGGAGGGGGGGCTGGAAAGCCAGGTGAAACAGCGGGATGGGCAGATCGACCCGGAGCAGGCCCGCACGATTCAATTTGAGGGGCTAGACGCCCAGATTCACATCGGTCGCTATGGCCCCTACATTGAGGTGCACCAGGGAGAAGAAACCTTGAGAGCCTCCCTGCCCGCGGATTTACCTCCGGCTGACTTGGATTGGCCTCAGGTGGAAACCCTGCTGAAACAAAAGACCCATGGGCCAGACAAACTGGGCATCGACCCGGAAACCCAGTTGCCGATTTCCCTACTGGTCGGGCAGTACGGCCCCTACGTACAGTTGGGGGAGGTAACCGCAGAGAACCCCAAACCCAAGCGTGCTTCCCTGCCTAAGGGTCTGGCGCCCAACCAGGTCACCCTGGAGACTGCCCTCGGCTTGCTGGCGCTCCCCCGTACCTTGGGTGAGCATCCGGAGGGGGGCAAGGTGCAGGCAGGTCTGGGCCGCTTTGGGCCTTATGTGGTGCACAGTCGCGGCAGTGAGAAGCAGTTCCGCTCCCTCAAGTCCGAGGATGATGTCCTGACGGTCACCCTAGAGCGTGCGCTGGCCCTCTTGGCAGAACCCAAGGCCGGCCGGGGGCGGAGTGCCTCGATGCCCTTGCGGGAACTCGGTGGCCATCCGGAAGATGGGGAGCCGGTCAACCTCTACAAAGGTCCCTACGGGTTCTACGTCAAACACGGCACGGTGAATGCCGGGCTGACGGAGGCCCAAGACCCTGAGACCCTGACCCTGGAACAAGCTCTGGAACTACTGAGTGCGAAGCAAGTGAGCGGGGGCCGCAAAACCAAGTCCAAGGCCAGCGGAACAGGCAAGTCTAAGGCTCAAACCAGCAGTAAGCCTAAGGGGAAACGGCCGGCCGGCCGGGGTCCGCGCAATGCCTAGGCTATGGGAAATGACACAGGATTTCCCATCGGTTATCCTAGATACACCCGATTGGCATAGAGCTACTGACCATGGCGGAGACGGAGCTAGACAGTTTCCCGGTGGAACTGCTGGGAGATCGCTATCAAATTGGCCACAATGCGCTCTACCATCGCCTGGGAAAGCTGGGCATCAAACCCTTCAAGGTGGATCGGCGGGCTTACGTTACCCAAGGCCAACTCCAGCAGCTTGACCAGTTGCACGAGCACCTTAGCCAGGGGGGGACGATCAACGGCTTCCTCGGCCGGGCGGATGAGAACCATGCTGAGGAAACGGGCTTGAATGGCGGCCTAGTGCCGATGGGGGAAGTCCAAGTTAGTCTGGCTCACCTCGTGACCTCGGTGGCTGAAGCGGTGGCCGGGGCGGTGGTTACCAGTATGCGTTCAACAGCCGGGGTGGTGGCCGATGCGGTGGTGGCCCGTCTGTCCGAACTACGCAAGGATAGCGACCCCCTGGAGTATCTCCGCACCCTAGAAGAGGCCCATACTAAGGGCTGGGTGCTGAGCACTTCGGAACTGGCCTATCTGCTGCGGCTTAGCCCCCGGACGATTACCGAGTACGGCCAAACCTTCGAGGATTCAGGATTTTTGTTCCGGCGCACGGGCAAAAAGCGGGGGGAACTGGCCTGGGTGGTGGACAAGGCCGGCCGGCCAGCGGGGGAACCCCCGATCAGGGAAGAGTACCAGCCCCACGATCCGGACACCGGTTACCCCCAGTTTTAGGCTCCCCCACGGCCTAGCGGGCTTGGGATCTAGCAATGCTAGCGGGCTTGGGATCTAGCAATGGCAGCCCGTATGGCCGCAACCGTGGTGCCCGTCAGGATGGCCCTGGGCACAGGTTTCACTACAGTAGAGCTTACCCTCGACGACGACCGCTGTTGCCGCCGAAACGGGGCAAATGCAGTTGGAGCAGGCGCATTGGGTGGATGTATCCATGGTGTGAACTCCAGGTCAACAAACGTCTATACCCTTAGATTACCTGAATATCTGTTCAGATGTCAAAGTGTTTTTAGTAGGGCTTGCGCCATTGATTGAGTCGCTGACTGGAGGAGGGGGTGCGGGTCGGGGCCGCGGTAGGTGGGTGTGGGGTTGACATCCAGAACCACCAGCCGGCCGGCCGGCATCACGTAGTCGATTTTGCCGTAGTCCATGCCGATCGCCTGCCGCCACGCTGTCAACTCGGCGGGCACAGGTACGGGGGTGTGCCCAAAGGCTACGGCTGCCTTGACAATCGGTTGCTCGGAAAAGGCCCGCACATTTTCGCCCACGTCTCCTAGTCCTATCCAGTTGCGTAGGCAGTACAGGTCACCTTCTCGTTCCGGTAAGAACTTTTCGACGATCAGATGCGGATTAGTAAAGATAGTGCGGGGTACGGCGGCGAGGTTGGGGAATAGTGGGTACTGGTTGGGGTCAAGGCTGGTAACCCGTCTCCAGTCCACAGCGTCAGTTTCTCGCCTCATCCAGCGGCGAAATCGTC
>JACYLR010000177.1 GCA_015272465.1 Gloeomargaritaceae cyanobacterium C42_A2020_066 | reverse complement strand
TGGCGGACATGGAGAGGTGAGCCTAAGTGTCTCAAACCTGAATGAAACGGCTATACCAGGGATTTAGGGGATCTATATTGGCGATTCAGTGGGGCAACATTAGCGAGAGTCACTGTACCAGTGTGACTCATATTCCAACTGTGTCAAATAGGCAATCCCAAGGAGGTGAAGCGGTTTAGGACGCTGACATCAAGTGAGGCATAGAGGCGACAAGCTGCTGGGTGTAGGGATGCTGCGGCCGGCCGAGCACCTCCAGGGTTGGCCCCAGTTCAACAATCTGCCCCTTTTGGATAACGGCAATCCGGTCGCAGAAAAACCGGGCTACCCCCAGGTCATGAGTGATAAACAGGTAAGTCAAATTAAAGGCTTGCTTCAGGTTGAGCATCAGGGCCAACACTTGGGCTTGAATGTGAACATCCAACATGCTCACTGGCTCATCACAGACCAGCAACCGGGGACGGGTGATCAGGGCGCGGGCAATCGCCACCCGCTGGAGTTGGCCTCCTGACAGTTGATTGGGATAGCGCCCCAGGTATCGGCCGGCCGGGGTGAGGCCCACCTGCTCCAACATTTCGGCCACCTGGGCTTGGGCCGTCACCGGCGTCGCCAGGCCATGAATCAGCAGGGGTTCGGCCACACTGGCCCCAATCGTCAGCCGCGGATCGAGACAGGCGCGGGGGTCTTGAAAGATCATTTGCAATGCCTGGCGGTAGGGCCGCAGTGCCCGCGGGGCCAACCCCGTCAAGTTACGTCCCTCAAACCAGATTTCCCCCTGTTCCGGCGGCACCAACTGCAACAGATTGCGACTGAGGGTGCTTTTCCCCGATCCCGACTCTCCCACCAGACCCAGAATTTCCCCCGTGTAGAGAGTCAAATCCACCCCCCGCACCACTGCCAACCGGCCGGCCGGTTGCAGGCCCAGGCGTTGGGCTAGGGTTCCCCCGGGCAGGGCATAGCTGTGGCTGAGATGACGGACAATTAAGAGCGGCTCTGGTGAGTCTCCTAAGTCTGGTTTGGGGGCAGGAGTGGCCAGAGCAATGGCCGCTTGGCGCAGGGATTGGGTGTAAGGATGCTGCGGCCGGCCGAGCACCTGGGCCGCCTCACCGTATTCCACGACTTCGCCCCTGTGGAGCACGGCTACCTGGTCGCAGTAGGTACCCACTAAAGGCAAGTCATGGGAGATCAGCAGCAGCCCCCGCGCCCGATCCTGCACCAGGTTCCGCAGCAGGGTAAGAATCTCCGCTGCCACGGTCACATCCAGACTGGTGGTCGGCTCATCGGCAATCACGAGGGGCGGATCGAGCAACAAGGCCAACCCAATTGCTGCCCGTTGGCGCATCCCCCCACTGAGTTGGTGGGGATACTGATCCCAACAGCGGCGCGGCAAACACACCCGCTCCAGCCAGCGCAACCCCTGCTGGAGGGCGGCCGGCCGGCCGAGGCGCGAGTGATGGGTTTGAAGCGTTTCCCGGTAGTGCTCGCCGATAGTCAACAAGGGGTTCAGGCGGGTCATGGGATCCTGGAACACCAACCCCACCGTTTCTCCCCGCCAACGCCGATTGAGGGGGGAACTGACAGGGGGCTGCGGCCGGCCGGCCACCTGCACACTGCCCGTCACCTCCGTCCCCGGCGGCAACAGACCCACCAGAGCGCGCCCGATCGTCGACTTCCCCGACCCCGACTCCCCCACCAACCCCAGGCACCGGCCGGCCGCCAAGGTGAGCGTGACGTGTTGCACCGCCCAATCCCCTTGACCGGGATAGCGAATCCTCAAATCCTTCAGGGTTAACAGCGGGCCGGCCGGTGATTCGGGGGCCATCAGGTGAACTGCTGACTGAGGGCCATCGGATTGTAAACCGTGATTTTCTTCTTCTGAATCGTGATCATGTTCTTCTGGCGGAGTTCCCCCAAAAGACGCGTCACGGTAACCCGCGTTGAGCCAATCGCCTCAGCAATCGCCTGATGGGAGAGTTTCAAATCAACGGTCACACCCCCCTGCGGGGACGGCACCCCAAAATCCCGACAGAGAATCAAGAGGAAACTCACCAGTCGTGCACCCATGTCCCGGTGCGCCAGGGTCTCGATCATCATCTCCGTCTGGAGAATGCGGGAGGCTAGGCCGCGCAGCAGCGTCAGCGACAACTCCGGGTCTTCTTTTAAAAGCACTTCGATCTGCTCAATCGGCACAGAGTAGAGTTGGGAGGGTGTAAAAGCCACCGAGTGATAAAACCGATCCGATCGATGGCCTGTAATGAACGACAGCACCCCGAAAACACTATTTTCCCGCAGCAAAGCAACCGTAATTTCCTCCCCCGATTCATAGACCCGAGATAGCTTCACTGCTCCCTTCACCAGGAAGTAGACGCGCTCGGCCGGATCCCCTGGAAAGAAAATCGTTTTACCCCGGTCAAAGGACTCCAAGCCCTGAGGGAAGGTGCCATTGGTTAAACGGGTGAGAATACTAAACAGGGGCTTATCGTGCACCATCACCATAAAAATGGGGAGATTTCATAGGCGGATTGGTATCCGGACAACTTTAAGTCTCCGAGTGCCCCAATTTTGTATCACTGCGTACATTATCGCCAGGACAGGGGGCGGTGGTAAGATAGGGTGCTCTTGATTCAGATTTGCCCGCCATGCTCGACCTGACTGGCAAGCGCGCCCTCGTGACCGGCATCGCTAACGACCGTTCGATTGCGTGGGGAATTGCCCAACAGTTGCACCGGGCCGGTGCCGAACTAGGCGTCACTTACCTGCCCGATGAGCGGGATCGGTTCCGCCAAAAAGTGGCTGACCTGACGGCCCCCCTGAATCCCACCCTATTCATGCCCTGCAACGTCCAGAATGACACGCAAGTGGACGAACTATTCCAGACAATTGCTGACAAGTGGGGCACGCTCGATATCCTGATCCACTGCCTGGCCTTTGCGGGTAAAGAGGCCCTGACCGGGGATTTCAGCGCTGTGAGCCGCGAGAACTTCCTCCAAGCCCTAGATATCAGCGCCTACTCCCTGGTGCAGTTGGCCCGCGGTGCCAAACCCCTGATGAGCAGCGGTGGCAGCATTATCACCCTCACCTACCTGGGTGGGGTTCGAGTGATTCCTAACTACAACACCATGGGCATTGCCAAGGCTGCTCTGGAGATGAATGTCCGTTACCTGGCTTCCGAGTTGGGACCGCAGAATATCCGGGTGAATGCCATTTCGGCCGGCCCAATTCGCACGCTGGCCTCCTCGGCAGTGGGGGGTATCCTGGACATGATCCACCATGTGGAAGCGGTCGCTCCCCTGCGGCGCTCTGTCACCCAAGCGGAGGTGGGCGCAACGGCAGCTTTCCTGGGCAGTGACTTGGCCAGCGGTATCACCGGCCAAGTGATCTACGTCGATGCGGGCTACGAAATCATGGGAATGGGTTGAGGGTTCTCCTAAGCAAACCGTTCGATAATTGCCTGGCTAAAGGCCGAGCACTTCAGGGGGGGCTGTACCGGCGGCTCCATCAACCGAGCCAGATCGTAGGTGACCTGACGATCGACAATAGCCTGGGCCAAGCCGGTTTTAACTAAGTCGGCTGCTTCCTGCCAGCCGAGGTACTCCAGCATCATCACCCCAGACAGGATCAGGGAACCCGGATTGATCCGGTCGAGCCCGGCATGCTTGGGGGCAGTGCCGTGGGTGGCCTCGAAGATAGCACAGGCATCCCCGATGTTAGCGCCGGGCGCCATGCCCAATCCCCCAGCAATGGCGGCCGCCGCGTCTGATAGGTAGTCCCCATTCAGGTTCATGGTGGCCAGAATCGAGTACTCATCGGGCCGGGTCTGGATCTGCTGGAAGATGCTGTCGGCAATCCGGTCATTGACCATAATCTTGGTCTTCCACTGGCCCTGACCGTGGCTTTCCCAAAGGCTGTCCAAGACCTGCTGGACTTCCTGGCAGACCTGGGCCTGCTTCTCTAGGGTCATGGCGTCGTAGCCAGGGTCAATTTGGCGGGCATTCTCCTCGACGGAAATGTCAGGGTTAGCCTCCCGGTTGGCCAAAATCCAGGACTCCCGCTCGGTAATGCACACTTCACGAAACTCCGTGGTGGCCACTTCATAGCCCCAGTCGCGAAAGGCCCCCTCGGTGTATTTCATGATGTTGCCCTTGTGAACCAGGGTCACCATTTGTTTGGCGGGGGGAAGTCGCAAGGCATGGCGGATGGCGCGGCGCACCAAGCGTTGGGAGCCGGTTTTGCTGATCGGCTTGATGCCAATGCCACTGTCGAGGGGAATCTGCTTCTTGCCATGTTCTGGTGTTGCCGGAATCAGTTCCGTGTTGAGCAGGTGAATCAGCTTCTCGGCGATCTCACTTCCCTGTTTCCACTCAATGCCCAGGTAGATATCCTCGGTATTCTCCCGATAGATGATCACGTCCAACTTATCGGGATTGCGGTGGGGAGAGGGGGTACCAGCGTAGTAGCGGCAAGGCCGGATACAGGCATAGAGATCGAAAATTTGCCGCAGGGCGACGTTGAGGGAGCGGATACCGCCGCCAATGGGGGTGGTCAAGGGGCCTTTGATCGCCACGCCGTAGTGGCGGATGGCTGTCAGGGTGTCTTCTGGGAGGTACTGGTAGGTGCCATAGACGGCGCAAGCTTCATCCCCGGCAAAGACCTTGAACCAGTGAATCTGGCGCTGGCCCCCGTAGGCTTGGGTCACGGCAGCATCGAGAACCACCTGGGTGGCGGGCCAGATATCAATGCCGGTGCCATCCCCGCGAATGAAAGGAATGATGGGATCGTCGGGTACCTGGGGTTCGCCCTGATCAAAGGTAATCCGGCTGCCGGCCGTGGGGGGAGTGAGCTTCTCGTACATGGGGGACGGGGACAGAATGAGGCCACTGTAGCCAATGGATGCCGTAAAGGCAAGTTAGGGCGGCGCGGCCGGCCGGCCGTGACGGGCTTTCCACACCAGGCTTCCTATCCAATTGGTGACCCCGTGGGCGATCACTGGAACCAGGAGGTTACCAGTGCCCAAGCCGGCCGCCCCCAGACCGAAACCGACGACGGTGGCCCATAGGGCATAGGGCCATTGACTAAGGCCCACCAAGTGCAAAACGCCGAAACAGAGGCTGGCCCAC
>JACYLR010000091.1 GCA_015272465.1 Gloeomargaritaceae cyanobacterium C42_A2020_066 | reverse complement strand
TCGGGTTATGGTGAACCAGGATGAAATGACGTTTCCTAACAGCTCTTGATCATCTGATAGTCATTTCACTACATCTTTATTACTACCGAGAGGAGGATTATCTTAGGCAATGCGAGTTTTCACAAGAGTGGGAGGTTGAGAGAGATTGTAAGAAGAGAGGGATGTGAATTAAAGTACTTACCGAAATACTCGCCTGATATGAACAAGATAGAGATGCAGTGGTATGGGATAAAGCAGCGGGTGAAGCGACGGAGGAGAGTTGACAGGAACGAGTGGATGAAGCGATTCCCCAGGTGTATCAACCCAAGTCGGTGTGGCTATACTAGCTCAAGCAGAACCATCGCCTAACTATCCGTCGTAGATGGGGCATCCCGATTCTGGCCCTGGACGCATACCAAGTAGCTGAAGATAGACGCTAGGGCAGTCAGGGGCATGACCTCAGGCGGAAATGCACTGCCCACCATCAGCACTGGGCCAATGGGTGCCCCCATAAAGCCGGTTAGCGTAGCAACGGTCAAACAGGGGATTGAAGCACCCAAGGGCAACATGGGAAACAGTTTCGTAATTGCCACCGCTAGGGTTGCGCCGGAAAACAGAAGGGGGAAAATCACGCCTCCCTTATACCCAGTTTCAATACAAAGAGCCGTGGCTAGGAGTTTAACCAGAACAAGGCCCAACAAACCCAACACCGTCCACTCTGCGGCTGGGTCGAGCAGGGCGTCCACTTGACCCCGTCCTTGGGCAAGGGGGGCTAGGGCAATCAACCCGCCCAGGCAAACACCCCCCAGGATGGTCTTGCCCAGGGGATAGGCGGCCAAAGGCTGTAGACGGCGTTCCACTTGGCGACGGAGTTGGCGGAATCCGAGGGCGAGCAGACCTCCCAACAAACCAAGCAATGGGGCAACTACCAGATAGGGGTACACGGTCACCGTCTCGGTCAGGACATACTCGTGGCCCAGGAAATGACCCTGGAGGAGGGAGAAAACCGTCAGGCCGGCCGTGGCGGCCAGCGTGCCCGGAATCAATAGCCTGAGATTGGTGGCTAGGCTGTGTTCGTGGGGCGTTTCCAGGACGATCAGGGCGCTGCCATAGGGTGAGCGGAAGAAAGACCCCAAAACGCCACTGACCGCGGCGAAGGAGAGCAGACCCAAGACTTGGGGTTGGGCACCGCGCCGTCGTCCGATCCAGGTGCCTAGGCCGGCCGTAAGGCTTGTTAACGGACCTTCGGGGCCAAGCGAAGCCCCAAAACCTAGGGAGATCAGGCCCTGGAGGAAAACCAGGGGCAGGGCTGAGTCATCCCCATAGCCGTTTTTGGTGAGTTGACGCAGGGTGTGCTCTAGGTTGACGGTCGGGCTACCCCAGATGTGGATCGTCAGGCCCAAGAGGGTACCCCCCAGGGTGGCGATCAGGATGACCCCTAGGGCGTGGGGCAGGCCCAAACTCGCGGGGAGGGTTTTCCAAATCAGGTCGGAGACGAGGGTTACAAGCTGTTCAAAGCCAGCCATGACTCCTCCAGCCATAGCGCCTCCGACAAGACTCAGCAGCAGGAGGGCAAGGAGTTGGCGAGACATAAAAATCTGCGAGGAAGAATGGGCCAGACTAGGCGGCGGAGGGCGCGCACAATCCAAAATCGCCTCATCCAGAGTACTGGGTTGCGAGGAGAGCGGGAACTCGCAGCCAGGGTCTAGCGCCGCAACCCCCGCAGTCGGCCGGCCGCCGTAACCACCGACGGAACCCCAAGATCTGTGCGTTGGCCGCTCCATTGACCATACAGCCGCCGCGCCAGACTGAGTAGGCCGTCTCGCTCGTCCAAAGACTGCTGGAGGTGTATGGGCAAACCCTCCAAACCGTGCACCGCCCCCAGGAGTGCCCCCACCTGACTCACATAAGTCTGCGAAATCCGGGCGGCCAGGGCCAAGACGAGATGTGGCTGGTGGGGGGTACGACTGACAAGGGCCAAGGGAGAATCCCCTAGGGCCGGCCGGCCGGCCGCTTTGTGCATCTGTCCTGTCAGGGCACACTCCAGGAATGCTCCGTAGGTTTGCCATGCCCTCAGGTCAGCATCGGTCAAGGCCCAGCGCTGAGCTAGGGTGGGCCAGACTGTTGCAAGTTCCTGGGGATCACCGTGGTGAAGCAACAGAACAGGCAAGAGATCCCCTAGGAAAATGTCGGGTTGGGGCGGTTCGCCAGTGAGCCAGTGCTGGACACCCTTCACCAAACCGGCCGGCTCCCCCAGGGCGGCTCCAATGAGCACACCACAGAACCGGTTCAGGGTTGTGGGTTGCATGGTCAACTCCCTAGAGAGGATGAACCCGGTGCTCAGGGATTGAGCAGTCCCGCCTACCCATCATTACGAGGGCTAGGATGGAAATCAAGTTCGGGTTGGCGCAATGACGGCCTATTCAACCCCTCCGTCTCTAGCAGTTCCGCCCCTAGACACTAGACTGGTTCTCTCTCCAAGCGGGGGAGTTATGTTCCCTTAGAACCGGCTGCTCAAGGGATTTTCCGTAGTCGGGTTTTCCCCGGCCTGCGGCTCGACCGGCCGGCCGTGCTCCGGGGCGACATGGCCCAAGTGGTTGCCAGGCTGCACCAAGGCTTAAGCGCCCAGACTTCCCCCACCCCATGTTCTCTTGAGTAATGGCCTCAGACTGAAGACGAGTTGCTGAGCGCCTATAGCCAGGGACAGCGAGATTTTCAAGGGCTGCAACTCCCTGGGGCGCGTCTAGGCGGGGCGATTTTGTCCCGTACAAATCTGAGTCGCGCTGACTTGGCCCACGCGAATCTCCACCGGGCGAACCTCATGGGGTGCAACCTGACGGCCGCCAATCTGATCCAGATTCAGGGCATGGAGGCCAATCTGTGCGGCGCTCAACTGAGTGAGGCGCGCTTGATAGAAGCCTGTTTGGATGGGGTGTATTTGCGGGACGGCCGTTTGATGCGAGCGGATTGTCGCGTCGCCCATTTTGCCCAGGCCAACCTGATCGGGGCCAATTTTCACAGAGCACAATTAACCGGTGCCGTCCTGACCCATGCCCGCTTGCGTGCCGCCCAGTTAACGGGGGCCAACTTCGTGGGTGCCGACCTGCGGGGTGCCGACCTGACGGGCGCTAACCTGGAGGAGGCCAAGTTGGAAGCCGCCAACCTGATGGGTGCCCTTTACGATGCCCAGACCTGCTTTCCCCAGGGGTGGGATCCCCGGCCGGCCGGCCTGCTGTACCGCAAGGGCAGCGTCTAGTTGACCCCAAACATCTCCGCATTGCTGCGGCCCGGCTTGACCATCGGGTAGCAGTTTTCATCACGGGTGACGTGGACATCCATCAAGACAGGGCCGGGGTAGGCCAGCATCTCCGTGATTGCCCCATCCAGTTCGTCACGGGTCTGCACCTGCATCCCCCTCACCCCAAAAGCTGCCGCCAGTTGGCCAAAGTGGGGCATCCCCTTCTCCATACTGGAGTGGGAATAGCGCTCGTCATAGAACGCCTCCTGCCACTGACGCACCATCCCCTGCCAGAAATTGTTGATGATCACAATCTTGGCGTTGATGTCGTACTGGGCCAGCGTTCCCAGTTCCTGGATGTTCATGAGGACACTGGCATCTCCAGCGACGCAAATGACGGTCTCGTTGGGCAGCGCCACCTGGGCACCCATCGCTGCAGGGAGGCCAAATCCCATCGTGCCCAAGCCAGCGCTGGAAATCCACTTGCGGGGGCCGCAATTAAGGAATTGGGCAGCCCACATCTGGTGTTGCCCCACATCGGTGGTGAAGTAGGCATGGGGGGCAATCCGACCGAGAGCAGCAATCACCTCCTGGGGTGAAAGCTGGTCGGCCGGCCGGGGGATCGCTAGGGGATGGGTCTGAGGCCACTGGCGGATTTGAGTCAGCCACGCCTGGGTCTGGGTGGGGTCTGGTGCGGGGCCGGCCGCCGCTTGGTCGAGGAGCGTGTGCAGCACTTCCCGCACATCCCCAACAATGGGCACTTGAGGCGGGCGGTTTTTACCCACTTCCGCCGGGTCCACATCCACGTGGATCACTTGGGCGTGGGAGGCGAACTCATCCAGCTTGCCAGTCACCCGGTCGTCAAAGCGCGCCCCTAAAGCGATCAATAGGTCGCAGTGGCTGACGGCAAAGTTGGCATAGGCGGTGCCGTGCATCCCCAACATCCCCACCGCCAAGGGATGATTTTCGTCAAAAGCACCCTTGCCCATTAGGGTGGTGGTTACGGGAATCTGGTAGCGCTCAGCGAGGGTGAGCAATTCGGCATGGGCCGCCGCAGTAATGGCCCCACCCCCCACGTAGAGCAGAGGGCGCTCGGCGGCCTGGATGAGCTTCAGGGCTTGGCGAATCTGGCGCAGGTTCCCCTGGACGGTGGGTTTATAGCCGGGAATATCCACAGCCCCCGGTTCCACAGGGGTGTAGCTAAACTCCTCTAGACCCACATCCTTGGGAATATCCACGAGGACTGGCCCCGGCCGGCCGCTGCCCGCGATGTGGAAGGCTTCGGCGATGATCCGGGCCATATGGCGGGGGTCGCGCACCACGTAGGAATGCTTGACCACCGGCAGGGTGATGCCAAAGATGTCGGTTTCCTGGAAGGCGTCACTGCCAATGGCATGGCGGGGCACTTGGCCGGTGATAATCACCATCGGCACCGAATCCATGTGGGCTGTGGCAATGGCGGTCACCAGGTTGGTGGCACCAGGCCCAGAGGTGCCAAAACAAACCCCCACCCGACCGGTTGCACGCGCGTAAGCATCCGCCGCGTGGCCGGCCGCCTGCTCATGACGTACCAGGATATGCTTGATCCGGCCGGCCGCTTCCCAGCGGTAGAGTTCGTCGTAAATGGGCAGAATTGCCCCCCCCGGATAGCCAAAAATGTGGCTAACGCCATGCCGGTAGAGGCTGTCGATCAGGGCATAGGCCCCGGTGCAGCGCAGGGGCGTTGGGAGCGGTTGAGGCGCGTCAGACTGGGGACGGGGAGAGAAGGAAACCATGGGAGAGGCCGGCCAGCGGGATTGGTATCAGGGGTTGCAAAATCGCCGCAAGCACCCCTCAGTGTAGTTCTGGGGCTAGGCAATGTCCAGGCCACTCAAAGGCCGATGGAAGCAAGGATTACAGCCCGTTGGCGGCCGTGGCTGATTCCAGGAGATTTGG
>JACYLR010000210.1 GCA_015272465.1 Gloeomargaritaceae cyanobacterium C42_A2020_066 | reverse complement strand
CCTCTACAAGGCGGAGGAACTGTTTCGGCGAGAAGCGGCCATCCTCTACCAAATCCAGCACCCCCAAATCCCCCGGTTTAGAGCCACCTTTGAGCAGGACAAGCGCCTCTTCCTGGTACAGGATTACGTGGAGGGCCATAATTTTAGATCGCTGCTTGACACCCGCAAGGCCAAGGGAAAAACCTTTACGGAACCCGAAGTCCTGCATCTTTTGGTCAAGGTGTTGCCTGTCCTGGACTATCTCCACCAGCGGGGCATTATTCATCGGGACATTTCCCCCGACAACATCATTCTGCGGCAGGCTGATCAGCTTCCCGTCCTGATCGATTTTGGGGTGGTCAAAGAGGTGGCGACCCGCCTCGGCCGGCCGGTGTTTACCCAGTCCACCTCCGTGGGCAAGCTGGGGTTTGCGCCCAGTGAACAACTCCACAGTGGGCGAGCCTATCCCGCCAGCGACCTCTATGCCTTGGCGGCCACTGCCCTCGTGCTGCTCACGGGACGAGAACCCCAGGATCTCTTTGATGATCACAGCCTCAGTTGGCGCTGGGATCAGGTGCCCCCCATCAGTCCCGCGCTGCTCGACGTCCTTACCCGGATGTTGGCCTACCGACCCCAGGAGCGCGTCCAGTCCGCCGCAGAAGTGTTGGCCGCCCTCCAGGCATCCCCAACTACCGGGAGCAGCCCGCCCCCCCAGCGGCCCCTGTCCCAAGTGCGTACTGTGGCGGCCGGCCGCAGGCCCAGCGGTGCAGCTATTGCCTACCCGCCCACCCGGCTGTCCACCTGGGACAATCCAGTGGTCTTGGCCCTGTTGAGCATGGGCATTGTCGCCGTTTGCGGCGGGGGTGCCTGGTGGGCCGTCACCAGCCTGTTGACCCGGCCGGCCGTGCCGCCTCTGGAAACACCGGATGTGGCGCCGGCCGTGCCTGACCCTGCCCCACCCGTCCCCAGCGCCTCGCCCGCCATTGCCTTTGCCTTCGACCTCAAGCCGGGCGTGGACACCACCCTCGAGAACGAAATTCAGGCCGGGGCCAAGCAACGCTACCAATTCTCGGCCGAAGCGGGGCAGGCCCTGCGGATTGGACTCAGGGGGACAGGCGTGCGCGTCCGCCTCTGGGGGCCAAACCAGGAACCTCTTGCCACTGCTATTGACACGACTTGGGATGGCTCCCTGCCAACGACCGGCACCTACGCCCTGGAGGTCATGGCGGCGACTGAGAGTAGCTACCGTCTGACGCTCAAGTTGGCTAGCCCGGTCGTGTCACCCCCTAGCCCTTTGCCAACTCCCACAGCCCTACCCTCGCCTACCGTCACCAGCCAGCGCCTTACCCTGACAGACGAGCAGGCCGGAGACGAGGTCACGGCCCAGGTCAGTCCTCAAAAGATACAGCGCTACCTCGTGAGCGGCACGGCCGGCCAGCGCCTCAGTCTCGATATCCTGAGTGGCATTGGCACCTTTCGGGTCACAGCCCCCGATGGCACCATCCTGACTGGGGCCGACAGCCGGGTGACCTGGTCTGGGGAATTGCCCACCACGGGCGACTACCAGATCGACCTAGGGGCAACGGACACAACGGACACGACCCTGCGCCTCCGCCTCAAATCCCCAGACCCCCCAACCCCGGCCCCGACCCCCTAAGGTTTCCAGGACTACTGGGATAGACGACTCCAGAGTTGGGCGTAGATTTCAGGGGAAACCGGTGCTTTGAGGGCACGGCCAAGGCGATTTTTCTGTTGAGCTTGCTTCAGACAGTCGGCAGTGGGACACAGGTAGGCGGAGCGTCCCTGGCCCTCGTCGAGTTGGACTTGGTGCGTGCCCTGAAGCCGCACCACCCGCCAAAATTCCTGGCGCGGGGCCAGCCGCCGACAACTCAAGCAGCGGCGATAGCCTGGCCGCATTAGGCGTTCTCGTCCTCCTCCAGTTCCGGTTCCTGTTCAGCTTCAAGGGCCTGATTGGCCAGTCGCTCCTCAATCAGGGCTTGGATGCGCTCATCCTCTGCCGCCGTGTCGTATTTGTTGCGGTCTTTGATGTCTATCTTCCAGCCGGTGAGTCGGGCTGCCAGACGGACATTTTGTCCTTCCTTACCAATGGCTAGGCTCAGTTGATCTTCCGGAACCAAGACATGGGCAATGCGACCCTCCGGATCCATGAGCCGAACATCCTCGACCCGGGCCGGACTGAGGGCATTGGCAATGTAGGTGCCCGGATCGGGTGACCAGCGGATCACGTCAATTTTTTCCCCTCGCAATTCGTTGACCACGGCCTGGATGCGCGATCCCCGTGACCCAATGCAGGCACCCACCGGATCCACATCCCGCTCTAGGGTATCGACGGCAATTTTGGTGCGCGGCCCGACGGTGCGCGACGGAGGATTGGCTTCGCGGGCTACGGCGATGATGCGGACGACGTCATCCTCAATTTCCGGGACTTCGTTGGCAAATAGGTAGACGACAAGACCCGCATCTGCCCGCGAGACGACCAATTGGGCACCCTTATGGGGGCCTTCTTGCACCTGTTTCAGGTAAACCCGGTAGGTGGCATTCACCCGGTAATTATCGTTAGGCAGTTGTTCCTTGCGGGGCAGTTCTGCCTCCACCTCCGGCCGGCCGAAGCCGCTGGAGACCGCCATGATCACCGAACCCCGCTCGAAGCGCACCATGCGGGCCTGGAGTACCGTGCCCTCTAGGTCTTGAAACTCCTCTTGGATGAGGCGGCGTTGGTGTTCCCGCAACTTTTGGTTGAGGACTTGCTTGGTCTGGATTGCCGCCATCCGGCTGTTGAATTCCCCCTCGTTCGGGGTGACATCGAGCACCACCGTGTCTCCCAGTTGGGCATCGGGTACCACCTCAATGACCTCCGCCAGGGCAATTTCGTGGTCGGGGCTGGTTACTTGCTCAACAATCATCTTGGTAGCGAGCACCCGAAACCCTCCCTCGTCGGGGCTGAGTTCCACCTCAAAGTTGCTGAAGTAGTCCTCCTCGTTGAAGGATGGGTTGTTGAGGTCACGGGTGCGGCGATAGCGTTCATAGCCCTTGAGAAGTGCCTCCTGGAGAGCCGATTGCACCGCGGCTTTGGGCAGGTTGCGATCCCGGCTGATCAAATCCAGCATTTCCCGGAGGTTGGGCAAGTTCACCAGAGACATGGGGCGTTTCCTTGTAGGGCGTCGTAGGGGGCAAAACGGAAGTGGGGGCCTAGTCCGGCCGGCCGGCGGTCAGGGTCACCTGCTCGACCAAGGCGCGGGGCAACGCTAGGGGACGCCCCTTGAGGTTGAGGTAGAGGGTCTCCGCGTCCCGCTGGGCCAGTTTTCCTTGCCAGGTTTGGCGTCCCCGATGGGGTTCTCGGAGTTGTACTACCACCTCAAACCCCTGAAAGGCTTGAAAGTCCTGGTCAGTGGTCAACACATCGGATAGGCCGGGACTGGAGATCTCTAGGACGTAGGCTTCGGGGAATAGATCCGTGACATCGAGGACTGCTTCGAGCGCCTCACTCATCTGTGCACAATCCTCCAGGCTGGTATCGGCGGCCGGCCGGCGAATATCGACCCGGAGAACGGGCGGACTGTAGTGGGTATGGAACACCGCGCCCACTAACTCCAAGCCCAATTGGGCCGCAATCGGTTTGGCCAGCTCTAACACTGGAGGAATCAGGGGATGGGTCATGGTCGCAAGAGCCAGGTCAAAGGGGCCTAAAACGCAAAAGAGTGGGATCACTCCCACCCACATGCAAAGGCGCTAGGCCTGTGTATGCCTTTACGCATCATAACAGGTGTGCGGACAGCCTCCTAGCTCGAAGCACTGGTATAGAAGCGCAGGGCATAGCGCCAGACCGCTTGGGAGGCGGCCAAAAGCAGGATCGCCAACCCTAGAGAAGCCAACAACCAAGTTCCACTCTGGCGTCCTAGGAGGGTTTCGGCGGGCACGGTGGTGAGAAAGGCCACGGGCACCACAAAGGTCAACACAAACCGATAGACCGGCGGATAGGCGGCCAGGGGAAAACGGCCGGCCTCCAGCAGCCCGCGCAGCACTTCGGTGACGTTGTAGATTTTGACAAACCAGATGCTGGTGGCGCCCAGGGTGAACCACACACTGTAGAGACTCACCAAACCCAAGAGCAGGGCAACCGTGCCCAGAACCATGGCGTGGGGGGCAATCCCTAGGCCGTTTCCGGCATAACCGAGTAGCCCTAGGCTCAAGAGGATGTCCGGTACCCCCCAGGGAGAAAAGCTACGGGCCGAGAGCCAGAAGCGGGCACTGATCGGTTTGAGCAGGACGAAATCCAAGGTGCCTTCCTGAACTTGGGTGACGATTCGGTTGAGGTTGGGGACCAGCAGCGTCTGGGAGATGCCCTCCAGGGTGGTGAACAGGCCGACCACCACCAGCGCCGACCGCCACGACCAGCCCTGGAATTGATAGCCATGCTGGTAGAACAGAAACAGGCTGAAGAGGCTACCGGCCAAGCCGCCCAAGCTGCCCAGGGTGGCCACCACAAAGTTGAGTCGGTACTCCAGATCGGCGGCAAGGGAAGTACCCCAAAACAGGGCGAGGACGCGGGCGTAGCGCTGGAGGGGCGAGGATCGGGGGGACGCCATAGAAATTTGAGCCTTGCAACTTGCCTAAGAGCTGATTTCTAAACTAGATATTAAGAGGTAAACCTACGTACCATCAGGCGAATGAAAATCCCATATATCATCGCCTCACTGTTCTCCACGTGTAGCTCGTAATCCTTGCTCAAGCGCCGATATCGGTTCATCCAGCCCAAACTCCTCTCCACAATCCATCGCTTGGGTAACACCGCAAACCCTTCCGTCGCCCTCCTTATCACCTCAACCCGTACCCTCTCTCCACATATCTGCCGCACAACCCTCTCGAAATTCTCCCCTGAGTATCCTTGACCCACCCACACCACTTCCAAAAGTGATAGTTTCTCTTTCGCCTCTTCTAGAATAAATACCGCCCCTAGCCTCTCAGAGCTATTGGCTTCTGTCACCAATACCCCAATCATTAATCCCTGCGAGTCGACAACGATATGGCGTTTACGCCCCTTAATTTTCTTGCCACCGTCATAGCCGTAGACCTCCCCCTTTTTTCTGTCGTTTCCACAGATTGGGAATCAGGGTAGTAGTAAATAAGTAGTGAAAGCTTCTTTAGGCCGAGTCTAGAGATGCAT
>JACYLR010000088.1 GCA_015272465.1 Gloeomargaritaceae cyanobacterium C42_A2020_066 | reverse complement strand
TGGTTTTTCGACCGCGTCACCCACGGCCGGCCGATCCCCCTCCCCAATCAAGGGTTGTACATTACCCAACTGGGTCACGTCGCGGATTTGGCGGCGGCAATGGTGGCTACCCTCGGCAATCCCAAGGCTATGGGTCAGGTCTATAACATTGCCGACACCCGGTACACCACTTTCCGGGGTTTGGCCCAAGCCTGTGCCACGGCGGCCGGCCGGGACGCCCGCACCCTGGAACTGGTCTCCTACGATCCCGCCCGTGTCGATAGTGCCCACCGCAAAGCCTTCCCCCTGCGGCAGCAGCACTTCTTCACCAGCATTGAGAAGGCCCTCACCGACTTGGATTGGCGGCCCCAGTATGACCTAGCGGCCGGCCTCAAGGACAGCTACGAGAACGACTATCTGGCGGCCGGCCGGGATCAGAAGTCGGTGGACTTTAGCGTCGATGAAATTCTGCTGGGCGCTTAGTTGACGTAGGAACGTCTGCCGCACCAAGGCGAGCCTGCAGCAGTCAGCTTGCAGCGACCCTACCCATCGAATGAACCTGTTCTCCCGAAGTAGCTGTCAGTGCGCCTCCTAGCGGTAAGACCGTTGGCTGGGCTGTAGTCGAGTAAAAACTAGGGGTTCCTGGTGTCGTACCGGCGGCCGGCCGGCCCCAGCGTAGGCCCAGGCAGCCACATGGGCAAAATCCTCGTCATTGCGGAGCGGTTCCCCTTCGGCGGTTTGGTACTCCTCCCGGAAATGGGCACCGCAGGATTCCTCCCGCGCGAGGGCATCCAGGGCCATCAGTTCCCCCAACTCCAGAAAATCCGCCACCCGGCCGGCCGTTTCCAGGTTCTTGTTCAGTTCCTGGCCCGCGCCACCCACCCGTACATCTCGCCAGAACTCAGCCTTCAGGTCTTGGAGTTGATGGAGGGCCGTCTGTAATCCAGCCGCCGTGCGACCCATGCCTACGGTGTCCCACAGCAGTAGCCCCAGTTCCCGATGGAAGGACAGCGGGGAACGGTGGCCTCCCACCCCCAGCAAATGTTCAGTCTGAGCCACGATCCCCTGCTCAGCAGCAGCAAACTCGGCGCGATCGGTGGTCAGGGCCGCGGCCGGCCGGCCGGCCAGGTAATCCCCCAGGGTGTAGGGCAGGACAAAATAGCCATCGGCAAGGCCCTGCATCAGGGCACTGGCCCCCAACCGATTGGCCCCGTGATCCGAAAAATTGGCCTCCCCCAGGACAAATAAACCGGGGATCGTGCTCATCAATCCGTAGTCCACCCAGAGGCCCCCCATGACGTAGTGCACCGCTGGGTAGATCCGCATCGGCGTCTGGTAGGGATCGTCCCCTGTAATCTGGGCGTAGATATCGAACAAGTTGCCGTAGCGGGCCGCCATAGCCTCCCGTCCCAGCCGCCGCAGCGCCTCACTGAAATCCAGATAGACCGCCCGCCCCGTTGTCCCCACACCGTAGCCCGCATCGCACTTGCGCTTCACACTGCGGGACGCCACATCCCGGGGCACTAGGTTGCCGTAGGTGGGATACTCCTCCTCCAGAAAATAATCCCGTTCTGCTTCGGGAATGGCGGCCGGCCGGCGCGGGTCTCCCGGTTGACGGGGCACCCAGACCCGGCCATCGTTGCGCAGACTCTCACTCATCAGGGTGAGTTTGGACTGGTAGTCCCCCGACACCGGGATGCAGGTGGGGTGGATCTGGACATAGCAGGGATTGGCCATCAGCGCCCCCCGCTTATAACAGCGCCAGGCGGCCGTAGCATTCGAGTTGCGGGCATTGGTGGAGAGGAAATAAGCATTGCCGTAGCCCCCCGTTGCTAGAACCACTGCGTCGCCGGCGTAGCGCTCCAAGGCCCCGGTCACCAGATTGCGAACTACAATCCCCTGGGCCACCCCATCCGCCACCACCAGATCCAGCATTTCCCGACGGGGCAACAGTTTAACCCGCCCCAGATTCACCTGGCGCATTAGGGAACCGTAGGCCCCCAGCAGTAATTGCTGCCCCGTTTGTCCTTGGGCATAGAAGGTGCGCGACACCAGCACGCCGCCAAAGGAGCGATTCGCCAGGGTACCGCCATACTCGCGGGCAAAGGGCACACCCTGGGCTACACAGTGATCGATGATTTGGGTACTGAGTTGGGCTAGGCGATAGACATTGCTTTCCCGCGCCCGGAAGTCGCCTCCCTTGAGGGTGTCGGCAAACAACCGCCAGACGCTGTCACCGTCATTCTGGTAATTCTTGGCTGCATTGATACCCCCCTGGGCGGCAATACTGTGGGCGCGGCGGGGAGAATCCTGGATACAGAAACTGATCACCTGATAGCCCAATTCCGCCAGAGTTGCTGCCGCTGAAGCCCCAGCCAACCCGGTGCCCACCACCAAGACCGTGTATTTTCGCTTGTTCGCCGGACTCACGAGGCGACAGGACTGCTTATAGGTCTCCCACTGGGTTTCTAGGGGGCCGGCCGGCCGACGGCTATCTAGGGTGGTAGTGACGCGTTCTTGGGTCAACATAGGGAAACTCAGTTTAATCGCTCAACTCTGGATTGCTTGATTGAGATGAGGGGTTTACACGTCAGGTATAAATGGTAAACGCCGAATACGCACCCGATTGGGTTCAACAGTTACTGCTGCACCCGCATGCAATTCTGTGTGACATAGACCAATAAGGGTTTGTAACAGCGTTGTGACTGCGCCCGCGCGCAACCTTTCGATACGAATGCGGATGACGGAGGGGGAACGTGCTACGTCCTGTGCCAGGCAAGCATGGAAATCCGCATCCAGGGTAACGACAACTCGTCCTTCTTGCTGAGCCTTCACAAGAATCTCTCTATCTTCGGCCTCAGCCATCCCAATTTCACTGACATGGAGGGCATCAATGCCTTGCTCCCGAAGTTGTGCAGCAGCCGAAAAAGGTAAGCCCTGATCAAGCAACAGTTTCATTGGGGGAGGACAGTTCAAGAATGCGGTCTTCCATGTAGGATGCTGCGTAAATCAGGGCTTGGCGAATGTCCTCCTCTTCAAGTTCAGGAAACTCTTGGAACAGTTCAGCGTGGTCAGGATAGGTGGCCAGCAACTCCAACACTCGCCGCACCGTGAGGCGGAGTCCCCGGATGCAGGGCTGTCCATTCATACGATTGGGGTTGAACTCAATCCGATCTAGCTTCATGGAAAAACCTCATTAGGCTGGGTTGAATGGCCATGAGGGATGGCGGCGAGCGTTCAGGCGTCTGTCTCCTCAGAGAAACCTTAGAACCTAGCGGAGTAGCCCCTAAGCCCCCAGGACTAAGGCCGCAACCAGCAGACCATAGCCCCCCACCAACAGACCTGCAAGCCCCAGACTCCACTGGCCCAAACGGGGAGTCCAGGCAGGGTGACCCAGGCCCAGGGTCTGAAGCCCGCTGCTAATGCCGTGACCCAGGTGGAGTCCTACAGCCACCAGCCCCAGGCCATAGCCCCCGACCACGGCCGGCCGCTGGAGGGTCTCTGCCACCAATCGACTCAAATCCCGCACGCGGTCACCGTCCACAAGCACACTGTACCCCTGGGCAATGCCCGGCCCAAAGCGCAGGCTTGCCAGGTGCCATCCCAGAAAGGCCAGCAGCATCGGCCCCGTCCAAGCCATCGACCGCCCTGCTAACCGCTTCAGGGTCAGGGCCGGCCGGCCGGCGTAGCGTCCACCCAGGGTGCGATTTCGCCAGACTGTCTCCAAGGCCAAACCGGCGTGGACAAGAAAGGCCGCCGCCAGCAAGCCCTCCAGGAGGCGGAATCCCCACCCCCAAGCTTCTAGATCATGGGCCAGACGGTTATAAGCTTGGGGATCGGCGGACAGCAGCAACCCGTTACCCAAAAGATGGAAGACCAGGAAAGCCACCAGCACTAAACCTGAAACGGCGACCACAGCTTTCCGAGCCAGGGTTGTGCGGATCAGGGGCGGAGAAAAACTGGACATGTAACCCACAACCAACCTGCGGCCCCATTCTAGGCCGGCCGGCCCTTAGGTGTCCTTGGTGTCGGAGTGTTGCTTTTCCGCCTCAACTTCGGCGAGCAGGCGCGCCTGTTCTTCTGGACTGAGTTTGTCCCACTGCTGCTCTAGCCAGGCTTGTTCGTAGGCCCCGCGCTGATGGTGATAGGTCATGTCCTTACGCACCACTCGCAGGGAGTACGTGGCCAACCAACCCACCACCCCCACTACCAAAGCCGCTTGCGTCCAAAGACCCGCTCGGAGGCCATCTACCCCAAAGCCGCACAGGACTCCGTAGAGGGCTGCGCCGCCCCCTAACCAGAGCAAACCAAACAGCAACACATCCAGACGACGCATATTCACCCATGCTCCGGCATCCAGAGCGAATCCGGCCGTGAACTTCCCCGTCCGCTACGCCTAAACCTGGCGGGGTTGGGGGCGGAAGTTGAGAAAGGGGCCGAGCAGTAGCATCCCTGGAAAGAAGAAGAAGACCAGGAAATACCAGAATCCCCGCTCAAAGGAACCCGCCACCGTCCAGCGGGCCTTCAAAACGTACAGGACGAGTGCTGGAACAACCACCAGGTAAGCACCAGCCAAGCCAGCGTAGAGCGCCAGAACCATGATTGTCATGGACATTCCTAGGACGACCACCACTTCAGCCTAAAGCCTTGTGCCCCAGCCTGCCAACCCAAGCCCCACCTATCGGTATCATCCGCAGAACTCATGGGTTTACCGCCAGTCCTCGGCGGGCATGTAACTAGGGGTGGTTAGTGAGAGCCAGGCATCCACGAAAAAGCAGTTGCTTGTGAACTGTTTTACAAGCGTTGATAATCTAGAATAATGGCCAAGAAGTCAGTATCAAGATAAATGGGAAGACTGGGCCTTTGACTCCATTGCCTCGGATCGTCAGATTCAGGGAACTGGTTTATGTCTAGGCTGCTGGTAACGCGGTATCAGGCGGAAGTCGAAAGAATTATTCACCATGGGGGTTCCAAAAAGGAAACCAGTATTCGCAATGCGTTTGGGTAGTAGTAAATAAGTAGTGAAAGCTTCTTTAGGCCGAGTCTAGAGATGCATTATAGTTGTGGACAAAGTGCCATATCAACCTTTCATGATTAAACCATCTCCTTGATATTGACAGACTTCCCCTGACCAGTCTTGAACATCGTTGTCTTATTGTTGCCTGCTCTCTAGAGTTTTCGGTCTTGGAAATGTGCTGCGGCTGTGCTT
>JACYLR010000107.1 GCA_015272465.1 Gloeomargaritaceae cyanobacterium C42_A2020_066 | reverse complement strand
GCACCACCTGCGGGCCGGCCGGGATCTCTGTGGAGCCATTGCCGCCAGTTTCTATGGCCTGCTTGACTTGGTACCCGACCTGGATGTCACCTTCAATGTCATCCTCTCCGACGGAGAGCGGTTGGTAGCTTCCCGCTTGGCCCACGGTGGCCCACCCCCCAGCCTCTACTGGCTTGCCGGTCACCCGGCTTTCCCCGACAGTTGCGTGATCGCCTCCGAACCCCTCTTCCCAGACTCGCGCTGGCAGGCGGTGCCCGAGGGCCACTTGCTCCACATTCACCCCAATCGTGCCGTCGAACTGCGCCCCGTCCTGCCCCTTGCCCCTGAGCGCCATGTCACTCCTTGATGCCGCCCGTCAAGGAGATATTCAGGCCCTCACCCGGCTCCTGAATCTGGCCCTTCAAAACCAGGGGATGACCGCCAAGGTGGGTCGGCAGGCGGAGGTTTTACACATCACCGTCGAGGCCGACAGTACCCCAGACCCGGAATCGGTGAGCCGCCTAATCCACCGGGGCTTGGCGGAACTGCGGCCGGCCGGCCTGCATTCGGTCGCGCTCCACGGCCGGCCGCGGGGGGAAGTGTTCGCCCACTGGTCGCAGGAGTGGTGCTTGGCGGGTGAACCGGAACCGATACCCGAATCGAGGGTGACTATTCCTGACCTGACTTCACATCAGCAACCAAAAGTTTCCCTGTCTGAGGGCTTAGACCCCCAAACTGCACATGGGGCGGACGCGGCCGGCCGGCGGATTCCCCTGAAGGAGTTGGCCCGCCAGGGTGACCCCGATGCGATCGCCGAACTGCTCAATCGCACCCTCAGCGTCAAACAAATCCAGACCCAGGTGTGTTGGGAGGGTACCGACCTAGAGGTCATCCTCACGGGCGAAACCCTGCCTAACCCCCACTTGGCCCCCCGCCTTGTGGATCAGGAGTTGCGTAAGCTCAAGGTGGCTGGCCTAGAAACCCTGCGTGTGACCGGCTATCAGCAGGGCTCCGAAGATACGGTCTGGTCAGTGAGTTTCCGTCCGGGGCAATCTCCTCAGGCGACGGCGGCCGAGTCACCGACGATTCCCCCCATGCCTGCTGTCGGCCGGCCGATTCGCTGGTCAGACCTGAAGCCCAAGGTGATCGAATCTCAGGTATGGCAGGTTGCGGGCATGGGCTTCGGCCTGGCCTTATTCCTGTGGCTCGTTCCCTTCCTCAGTTTTGTCTTTAGTCCCCTGATTATCCTGGTACACGAGTTGGGTCATGCCGCCACAGCCTGGTTGTTCGGCTACCCTTCCCTGCCCGCCTTTGATTTCATTCACGGCGGGGGTATCACCCTGCAATTCCCCCGCACCTGGGCCTTGGTGTTTGTGGTCTACCTGGCATTAGGGGTACTTGCCTACTTCTTTCGGCATTTGCCACTCACACTTGGATCTATTGGTGGTGTGGCGCTGGTTTATACCGTCCTCTGCTTCACACCCCTGAGCGAGATGCTTGCCGTTGCTATGGGACACGGCTTTGAACTACTCTTTGCTGGGATTTTTCTCTACCGCGGTCTGAGTGGTTTTGGCTGCCAATATCCCACAGAGCGTACCCTTTCAGCCATGTGCGGCCTGTTTATCATCCTCTATGATTTGCGTTTTGGCAGTCGCCTGCTAACCAGTCCTGAATTTCGAGCGGTGTACTTCGAGGGTAAAGGGGGCCTCTTGGATCACGACTTCACCCGCCTCTCTAGGGACTACCTGCATCTCCCCTTTGAAGCCGTAGTGGTGCTGTTCCTGCTCGCCTGCCTGGCCACACCCGTCCTGACAGGCTTGGCCTTCTGGTTGCGGAATTATTGGATCTACTGGGTTCTGCGGCTGTTTCATCCCCAGGATTTGGGCTACTAATTGACCCCTAACCCTGGGTAAACTGGGCCGCCAGGGTCAACAAACCTTGCTGACCGAGGAGAATCTCCCGCGCCAAGCTGAGGATACCCACCCACAACACGGGCGTCATATCCACGCCACCCAGGGGCGGAATCAGGCGACGGGTAGGAGCTAGTAACGGCTCCGTGGGCCAGACAGCGAGGCAGTAGGGCAAACGGCGGGCATCCACCTGGGGATACCACGTGAGAACAATGCGGACAATGAATAGAAAGATCATCACCCCCAGCAGGGGGCCAAGGGTCCAGGTCATCACAGAAAGCAGCACAACATCACCCACAGCCGGCCGCCCTCCATTGTAAACCAGTCACTCCAACCCCAGTGGTCAGCGTGCATCCACGGTAAAATGATCCTGAAGTTTTATCCGGAGTCGTCCTATGACCCCCACCTTGGCCAACTTTCTCTGGAGCCTAGTTGCCGGAGCCGCCATTGTGGTTATTCCCGTAACCGTGGCTTTGGTCTTCATCAGCCAGCGGGACAAGATTCGCCGCACCTAGTCGCTGCACCGGCCGGCCGGGAGTAGCCTGGCTACAATGGGGCAGAGGGTGGACGTCCCTCTCTGCTGTATGTTTTTGCCTGGAGGCGCATCCTGTGGCATTTGGTATCCCTGCGGCACTCATGCTGGGGCTGCTCCTGCTGATGGGCAGCATCGGCCTCTTTTTCATTGGCAGGCTCAAACCCAATCTCCGCCGGGATTCCGACAATGTACTCGCCATCCTGGGGGTCATTAGCTCGATCATCCTAATGACCCACCTGGGCCTAGAGTTTAGCCTAGTGCTCCAGCAGATCTTGATGATCAGTGCCCTAGTCACCCTGGTGTGGGAAAACCTACGGCTGCGCGGGTTGTTGGGAGAAAAACAAGTCCGGCGACCGGGAACCCGCGCCGGTACAGGAAGTCGGGAACCGGCACCGCGCCCCACCTACTACCAGGATGCGGAACTGGATGAGGAACCGCCGTCGCGGCGGGCTATGGACTACGACCGCTACGACCGGGGTGGACGTACTGCCCTGGAGCGCAACCAGCGTCGTCCCCTGCGCCCCACCCGCGAACCCGCCTACGACCCGGGGTACGACACCTACGAAGAAGAAGCTTTCGATCGTCCCTACGCGGGATCTCTGGAAGCGGAATCGACATCACGTCCAGCGAACCGCCGCCCGCGACCGGAACCGCCCAGCCCCCCACCTGCTGCCACCCAACCTCGTCGGCCAAGGCCCCAATATCCGCCCCGCCGTCGGCCGGCCGAGAGTAACGGTGACTACGGGGAGCCAACCCCTGTGGGAGAAGCAACCCTAGAAACCGACAACTCCAACCAGTTTGATGCCTAGGGGGGCAACACCGATGCTCAGGGCGCAACAAGGGTTTGCTGGGAAACACTTACCGAAGCGGCCTGTCGTCTCAGGACACCCCATCTCAAGCCCCCCTTGTTAAAAGTTCTCACCGCGTAGCTCCAAGACAGATTAGCTGCGTGGCCCATCTGCCCCTGAGAATCCGCGGGTATCCTGGATGTAGTTGAGAGGGTTCCATGATCAATCAACCACGGTTTGTACTCGCCGGCCTGGCCAGTCTCAGCCTAGCTTTTGGCAATCTTGCTCCTACCCTAGCCCAACATACTGGGTCAGTTCTCAATGGTCTTCAGAACAGTAAGCAGGCCAAGCCCGATCCAGCGGCTGAATTAGGCCCGATTAATAGTCCCTCACCCGCAGAAGTTCAAGGACTTGAGGGCCTCCCCTCCACTCCTACCCCTGCTCAAGTTGATCTACAGGTTGATCAGCAGCCATCTCTAAACATCGAAGGCCAGCCTGCTCCAGCATTCCAATGGATGCCGGATGTAGACTGGTTCCAGCCGGGGACAGGGCCAGGTACCGGTTCTGGGCCAGCGAGCGACTGACCCCTATGCCCATCTAGGAGTGTTGTCCTATGGCCGAGACTCAGGAGACGGCGACTCACACCCCTAAAGGTGCCCCGCTATTTGGGGGGTTGTTAGCGGTTTCTGTCGCCATGATCCTCAGCAGTTGGATTGGGGCTACGGCCTTGGGAAATTTCCGCCGCGCCGATGATGTGATTGTCGTGACGGGCGCGGCAAAACAACCCATCACCGCCGACTCCATTGTCTGGAAGTTCAGTGTGGCCTATCAGGCCAGTACCCTACAAGCCGCCTACCAGGGAGTCACAAAAGGGACAACCCGAATTCGCCAGTTCATTGAGGATCAGCAACTCTCGGCTGAAGTCGTCTACTCGGCCCTTGAAACCTACGTGGTGCCGGAGGTGATCAACAACCGGGAAACCGGCCGGCCGCTTGCCTATCGTCTGACCCAGCGGGTCGAGGTACGCTCCGCCGATGTGGATCGGATCACTCGTTTGGTACAACAGGCCAATGCCCTGATTAACGAGGGTATTCCCCTGGTTTCTGAACCCCCAGAGTATCTCTACACCGGTTTGGCAGATTTGCGTGTTGAGATGTTGGCGGCGGCGGTGAAGGATGCACGCCTTCGGGCAGAGGCCATTGCCAAGAGCGGCCAGAGCCAAGTGGGGCCTGTGCGTCGCGTCGATACGGGCGTCTTTCAAATCACCCGCCGGAACTCCACCGAAGTCAGCGATTACGGCACCTACGATACCAGTTCTCGCGACAAGGACATTACAGCCGTGGTGTCCGTAACCTTCAGTCTGAGATAACGATTAGCCCGTCATTGGCCGCTCATTTAGCCATCGCTGAAAAGACTTCTGACTTTCTCCTGATGCCTGTCCAATAATAATGTTCTTAACACTGATGTCTTCATCAAGTTGATTCCAGTGGATCCCTTCCCCTCCCCCCATTAAGCGCCAGTTATTGCGCTCTTCCATTGAACCTTGTAAGAGGCGTGGATACCATGCCAATGGCACAGAAATCGTGCGACCATCAGACAAATCTACAGATATAGCCGTTTCATTCAGGTTTGAGACACTTAGCCTCACCTCTCCATGTCCGCCAGACACCGTCCATATAAGACTTCTAGGGTAGGTAGGGAGAGTTAAGGGAGCTGAAGAAATGTCTCATTCCCATTCAAATCGGCTATAAAGTGTCATCTGTGACTTCAACTTTCTGAATCTTAGGTATCTCTAGCAGTTCAACCGTTAAAGAAGTCATTCCAGCCCTCTAGCAGTTCTTCTTGGTGCTCTTCAACCAGTTTCTGAATCCGATTAATCTCTGTACGGTTAAAACCCCGGTCAGCTTGGAGACGAACTGGACTAAGCCAGAATTTAGCTTCGTCCTGGTCACGTTCAACATTCGGGTAGTAGTAAATAAGTAGTGAAAGCTTCTTTAGGCCGAGTCTAGAGATGCAT
>JACYLR010000167.1 GCA_015272465.1 Gloeomargaritaceae cyanobacterium C42_A2020_066 | reverse complement strand
CATGGTAACGGGAAACCTGCTTGTCGTTGAGAACCACACGGGTCACAGACTGGTTCTTGATCAGCGCGGGCATCTGGCTAAACTCCCGCCCCAGCGCCACGGGCAGAACCAAAATTGGTTGCTGGAGTTCCCCAGTTAGCGGGTCTTCCCAGCGCAATTGGACATGGGTAATCGGCTCCGCCATCGTCCCCTCCTCACAGTTGTTTCAAGTCGCGAATGACCTCCTGCGCTGATTGATAGCGTTCCGAGGGAAAGTACTGCACCATTTTGTCAAGGATTTTGGCCAGTTGAGGCCGCACTTGGGCCCGGTTATGCCAGAGGGGGGTCAAGGTGTGGCGATCCAGTTCCAGTTGGCGGGGCGGCACCCCAGTCAGGGCTTGAATCCCGATCATCCCTAGGGCATAAATGTCACTGCTCAATTGCGGCCGGCCGTCCATCTGTTCTGGAGGGGAATAGCCACGGGTGCCAATGGCAATGGTTTGGGCCTCCTCCTCCTCCCGTTCCTGGGGCTGCATCTGTTTCACCGCCCCGAAGTCGATCAACACCGGCCGGTTGTCCGTCACCCGGCGAATGATGTTGGCTGGCTTCAGATCGCGATGGATCACCTTGTGTTCGTGGACAAAGGCTAGGACTTCCAGCACCCCCCGCAGTAGGGCAACCGTATAGGTTTCCGATTGCGGCCGGCCCTCCACCAGCTCCTTCTCTAGGCCGGTGCCCTTGATGTACTCCTGCACCAGGTAAAACTCCTGATCTTCCTCAAAGTAGGCCAGTAGTTGGGGAATTTGCTTGTGCTTCCCTAAGATCTCCAGAATTTCCGCCTCAGTGTTGAATAGCCGCCGAGCTAGCAGTAAAAACTTGGGATCACTGCGGGCCGGCCGCAATTGCTTGACCACACACTCCGGTTGCCCCGGTCGCTGCACATCCTGGGCCAGATAGGTGCGACCGAACCCCCCTTCCCCCAATACCTTGCGGACTCGATAGCGGCCGGCCAGGGTTGACCCATCCCGGGCAGCCGGGGCGGCCAGACCCGCGGCTTCCGTGCGCTCGGCCGCCGCCTGGGTTTCCACCAGCATTTTCCGGAGAACCGTAATTTGCTCCTCCTGAACCCGCACCCGCCCGGCAATTTGCTCCTTCTCTTGGCGCTCCCGATAGGCAATAAACGCCACCACCGTTCCCCCGGAGAGCACCAGGGCAAACACAGGTGTCACCCAGGGCAACCACCCCCCCTGGAGAAATAGGGTGTAGACAATGCCGCTCACCACCAAGCTGCCCCCCAGCAGGGCCGCACCCAACGCACCTGGATGGCGAATCCGCCAGGCAATCACCCCCCCCACCAAACCCCAAATCCAGATCCAGAGGCCCTCTGCCCACCCTGGCCACGCCCACACCAACGGCCGGCCGTTCAGCACTGCACTGAGCAGTTGACTAGCGGTCTGGGCATGGATCACCACCCCCGGCATCTTCTGGTTTTCCCGCAGGCCCGCACTGTAGGGGGTATAGAACGTATCCTTGGTGCTGTCTGCCGTTACCCCAATCAGAACAATCTTGTCACGTACCCATTCTGGTTTCAGGGTGCCCTTGAGCGCCTCAGTCAAGGTCACTTGGCGCACCGAGTCCCTGGCCGAACGGTAGTTCAGGACAATCTGGTAGCCCCCCGTATCCACCCGGTGGTAGGCCCCCCAATTCTGAGTAAGGGGGGGGATAATCTGCGGCCCCAGCACCAGATACCCCTGGGGTTGCAGCATTTGAGGTGTAATTCCATCAGCCTTCAGGTAATGGAGTGCGGCCTGAAAGCCCAGAGAAAAGGGCGTCTGGCACAGTCCCTGGGCCTGAGGCTGCCCAGAGAGTAAGCTACGGCGGACAATCCCCCCCGGATCCACCACCAAATCCGCAAAGCCTACTCGCTCCGCCCACCGTTCCCTGGGTATAGAAGGCGGCGGTGGGACTCCCCGATCCTGTTTGTCCTCCCGCTTGCAGACGGCTACCAGGCGCGGGTTGGCGCGGAATTGCGCCGCCAGCCGGGCGTGACCCGGCTCGTGTTTAATATCCCGATAAATATCCAGGCCAATTACACGGGGCTGGAGGCGAGTCAGGCGATCAATCAGCGTGGCAATAGTCTGGTCGGATAGGGGCCAACGAGCTTGGGCTTGAATATCCGACTCGGTCACCGCGACCACCAGAAAGCGCGGGTCAGGGCCTTCATCGGGGCGTAACCGTACCAGTTGATCGTAAGCCCCCAATTCCAATTGCTGGAGGGCACCCAGCCACCAGAGACCTGTCAGGCCACCGCCCATCACCAGACTGGCAGCCACAGCAGGGGCACCCACCCGAGCCAACCCCTGCTGTAACCAGGGTTGCTGCTCCAGAAACGCTTGCCAGCGTTGACTCAGGGCCGAGAGGAAGGACATGGCGGTGCCGTTCACCAGCGCCTTTGATAGTAACACCCACACCCAAACCGGAAGTAGGGTGATCGGCACGGCTCCCAACCAGAGGGCGGCTCCCTGTGATTCACATCACTGCCCCCATCCCATGGCCATCACAAGGCAGTTGTGGGGATAGGTTTAGATTAAAGGAGTGGAACTGGGAACAGAACTCGAGCGGACTCCAGTCACAACCCATGTCACGCCTGGCGGTAACCCATTCCTTCACTGGAATGTCCATAAGCTTTTCCCCGACATGGGAATCCCCGCTGACCTTCACCAGTAATGCTCATAACGTCAGGAGATCACTGCCATGACTACGTTCAAGAAACCCACTTTACTGCTCGCCCCCCTTGCGGCTTCTATGCTCATCTTGGGTGGTGTTGGGGCCGTGCTCCTCGCCCGGCCGGCCGTCGCCCAAACTGCTTCGCCAGCCCCTTGGTCGGAGTTGCTGAATTGGGTGCAGCGTAAAACCCAGAAAAACACCACCGCGGCTCGGCCAAGCAGTAGCCTAGTCAGTTTTGTGCCCCCCGCCGGGACGCTCCCGGCTAACCGGGAAGGCGGGGCCTCTCGCGGTGGCCTCTGCCCCGTGGGTTCCAAGCGGCTGACTGCTCTCGTGCCTAAGTCCAATCTCGGGTTGACGATTGCTGCTCGCCCATCCTTCATGTTCTACGTGCCTCCCACCCAAAGTCAGGAGATGATCTTCACGCTCACCGACAGCCGGGGAGTTGAAATCTTCGAGAAAAGCCTGACCCCGAGTGGGGTGGGCGTGATGCGGGTGGATATGCCCCAGAACCTGAGTGGGCTGGAGGTCGGCAAAAACTACGCTTGGTCTATCGTGGTGCGCTGCAACCCCAACGACCCTTCCGGTGACCTGTACGCCGCCGGTTGGGTGCAGCGGGTTGCTCCCTCCGCCGAGTTGCGCAGCAGTCTGTCTCGGATTGAGGCTGGTGATCGGCCCTACATCTACGCCAGTGCTGGATTGTGGTACGAGACCCTCTCGAGCCTTGCGGAACTGCGCCAAGCTAATCCCACTAGTGAGACGCTGAAGCAGGATTGGGTCAATCTGCTCCAGTCTGCTGACCTGACCAAGGTGGCGGAAGAACCCCTAGTTCGCTAGACCTCGCTCCGAACCCAACGACTTGTGACGAGTTTGCCCCCTCTGCGGAGGGGGTTTTTCGCGTGACTGCCTATAATGACCAGTGAAGCGTAGTTCTCCTACAGCCATGAGTGTCAACATTGTCCACTTGGTGGGTCGGGCCGGCCGGGATCCGGAGGTCAAATACTTTGAGTCGGGAAGTGTAAAGTGCAGTGTCACCCTGGCGGTAGATCGGCGCAGCAAGCGCGATGACCCACCCGACTGGTTTGAATTAGAGATTTGGGGTAAGACGGCCGAGGTGGCAGCCAATTATGTAAAGAAAGGCAGTTTAATTGGCATTACGGGTGCCCTGCGCTTTGATCACTGGAAGGATCGGAACACCGGTGAGGATCGCCAGAAGCCTCTGATTCGCGTTGAGCGGCTGGACTTGTTGGGGAGCCGTCGAGAGGGTCAGGGTTCAGAAGCTGTAACAACACCACCAGATGAGTTTTAGGCCCCTGGAATGGGCGATCTAAGTCACTTTGTTCTCAAAGGTACGGCAGTCAGTCAGTTAATAGAGATACCTTATGATGCATCTTTAGACTTAGCATAGCCATGATTTCACTACTTGCTTATTGCTACCGGATTGTGTTATCGAAGTTCTCATCAACCAGAAGCCTTATCATGCTTCCTGTTCTGCTTTACGGGTAAGCAGGCGATCTCGCAAGTTCTGCGGGTCAAACCTTGCTTGGTTCATTGCACGAATCTCTTGCGATTGCTGCTGTCGCTGTTGCAGATAAGCTTCTACTTCCGATTGATGTTTGAGATAGAAGGCAATTGTGGCGTAAATGTCAGCCAGGTTTAGTGATGGATACCGATAAACGATTTCCTCTGCTGTCGCACCCTGATTAAACACATACACTACAGTATCCAACGTGACACGGGTTTTCCCAACAAGAACCACGCCGTCTTGATTGGCTTGCAGAGGAGCAGATTCAGCCACAATTGCCAATGGCATAAGCACCTTCAATGTCATCACTCTAATGGTAGCGATTCTCTATCTGGCATCGATAGTTTTGAAGCACCACGTCCCTGTTTGCAGCACTAGAGGCCGCATACAGTGTGTAAGCCTTGACCAGAATAGGTTCTTGGTGAGCTAGGTATACCAATGCCGAGGCGGGCCTAGTTGGTGAGCAGTGCAAACAGCTTGTGTCCTGGATAGGGATGCAGAGAGGTGGCTTCCCCTTGCCCAGGCTTTACCACTCGTAGTACCCCGCAGCGGGAATCACCTCCCAGCGCATCAATGGACCCACCGGCCGGCCGGTGGTGTTATGCTGCCCTACATTGAGTGGGTTCCTGCGGGGAACAGCCGCAGGAGGTAAGGGGGAAAGTCCGGTGCAAGTCCGGCGCTGTCCCGCAGCTGTGACAGGGTGTTGGCCCTGGAGTCAGAATGCCCGCCCCTCGGTTCCCTAGGTGACATCTGCGAGGCACAGATGGATTCGTTGCGAAGTTATGAGGCCGTCCTGTTGCGGCCGGCTGACAGGCTTTTTGGAATTGGGGTGGCGATAGGGCATCGACGGTGGGTGTCCACCTGGGAAGGTTCCCAGCCATGAGCCACTGTCTCTTTGTCTGTACCACCTGTGCCAGTACCTGGCAGGGTAGCCAGCGGGTAGGCACCAGCGGTGGTGAGCGGTTGCTAGCCTCTCTGGAAGCTGCGGTGCAGGACTGGCCCCTTGGCTCAGCGGTGCGACTCCAGCCCGTGGCCTGCATGAATGTCTGTAGTCAGGCGTGCTCCGTCTGCCTGGCAGCGCCGGGTAAACCCAGCTACTTGTTTGGCCAACTCCCCGGTGGGGGCGTCGCGGCGGCTGAGGCGGTGACGGCGCTGTTAGACTGCGCGGCCCTTTACCACGGCCGGCCGGATGGCAGCCTGTCCTGGGCGGAGCGGCCCGCACCCCTGCGTAAAACCCTGCTGGCGAAGATTCCACCTGTGACCGTGTATGGGTGACCTGGGATTCGAACCCAGAACCAGCGGATTAAGAGTCCGATGCGCTGCCGTTGCGCCAGTCACCCAGATCTTCGATTGTAACTACAGGGCCGGCGTCTGGTAAACCCTGGTTCGTCGGCAGAATACCTAATGAGCACTGTGTGGAGAATGAGCATGGCAATCAAGCAACAGCGGGGTTGGGGATTAATCGGGGCTGGGGCTGTTTTGGCCGGGGTCGGGGCGGAACCTGCCTTGGCCCACCACGGCTTGGGGGGACGATTACCGGCCACGGGTTGGGAGGGGCTGCTCTCTGGCCTCGCCCACCCGGTGATTGGTTTAGATCACCTGGCCTTTGTGGTAGGGGTTGGCCTGCTGGCAACCCTGGTGGCGCGTCCCTGGGCGGTGCTGCTGATCCTGGGGTTTGGGGTGAGTGCGGCCTTGGGCACAGGGATTCACTTGGGCGGTTATGACTTTCCTGGCAGTGAACTGTTGGTGACGGCCTCGGTGGTGCTGGCCGGGCTGGTGTTGGCCTGGGAGACCCACGGCCGGCCGGCTCTGCTGTTGGCCTTGGTGCTGTTGGCGGGGGTGGGTCACGGCTATGCCTACGGCGAGTCCATTATTGGGGCTGAACCCGCACCCTTGGGGGCCTACCTGGCGGGGTTTACCCTGACCCAACTGGCCCTTAGCGTGGGCGTCTACAGCCTGTTTGTGGCCCTCGGCCGGCCGGGGTGGCGGCGGAACCTGGGGTGGCTGCTAGTCGGCGCGGGCCTGGTTTTTGTCAGTGGCGTCTTCGGGGCCTGAATCTATGCATAAATTACCTGTGACTGTCCTCACCGGGTTCTTGGGGGCCGGTAAAACCACCCTGATTCGCCATCTGCTGGTCAACAATGGTGGCCGACGCCTGGCCGTGCTGGTCAATGAGTTTGGTGAGGTGGGCATTGATGGCGACTTGCTCCGGGATTGCCAGGTGTGTGACGAGGAGGAGACGGCGGCCGGCCGGGTGATTGAGTTGACCAATGGCTGCCTCTGTTGCACCGTCCAGGAAGAGTTTCTGCCGGCGATGGAAAGCCTGCTCGCCTATCGGGATCGCCTGGATGGCATCGTCATCGAAACCTCCGGCCTCGCCCTGCCCAAACCCCTGATCCAAGCCTTTCAGTGGCCGGCCGTGGGCCATGCGGCCAGTGTAGACGGGGTCGTCACCGTGGTGGATTGTGCCGCCTTGGCCGAGGGCAGTCCGGTGGCCGATAGGGCAGCCCTCGAACGTCAGCAGCAGGCCGATCCCAATTTGGATCACGAGACACCCCTGGAAGAACTGTTTGAAGACCAACTGGCCTGTGCCGATCTGGTTGTCCTCACCAAGACAGATCTGGTGGATGCGGCGGCGCGCCAGCGAGTTGAAGCCTGGCTAGCCAGCCAACTGCGGCCCGGCGTGCGGTTGATCGCGGCGATCCAAGGCCAGGTGGTGCCCGACGTGCTGATCGGCTTCAATGCTGCGGTGGAGGCGAACCTGGCCGGCCGGCCGAGCCACCACGACGAAGAGGAAGATCACGACCACGATGACCAAATCATGGCAGTCCCGGTGGTGTTGGATCAGGCTTTTGAGCTGCCAGGCTTGACCACAGCCCTGCGCCAAATCCTGGAAGCCTGGGATATCCTGCGAGTCAAGGGCTTTGTGGCAGTGCCCCACAAGCCTCTACGTCTGGTGGTGCAGGGGGTGGGCCAGCGACTCACCACCCACTTCGATCGGCCCTGGCATCCCCAAGAATCCCGTCAAACCCGCTTGGTTTTCATTGGTCGCCAGTTGGATGCGGCTCGGATCACCCAGGGTTTGCAGGCGGTGGCGGGGACTCCGGTGGCCTAGCCGTAACTTCAGATACATCCTGGCCCTTTACAATTCCCAGAAGATGGGCGGTAGTTCAGAATGAGGCGTTGTCTGTGATCCCAGGCACCCGTCCTTGACCTGATACCGCTGCACCTGTATCCCCGGCCGGCCGCTAGCGCCCCACCTGCACCCTATGCCTACCCTCAAGCGTTCTAAACCTGTACTGGGCCGATTGGCTGCCCCCTGGCGTCTTGCCCTCGTGACTCTGATGGCGGTTTTGGTCGTTTGGGGCGTGGGTACCCTCAGTCCCACCCCGGCTCAGACTCCCCAACCCACCCCGGCGCCGGCTGCTGAAGCCCAATCGGAACCGCCTGCTCCAGCGGAAGCTGAGGCACCTGAGGTTCCCCTGACCCTGGAAAGCCTCCAAGCCCAAGTCGAGCAGGATCGGGTCACGGCCAAGGTTACAGCCGACACCATTTGGGTGTTGTACACAGGGGCACTGGTCTTCTTCATGAATGCCGGTTTTTGTATGTTGGAAACCGGGTTCTGCCGCCAGAAAAATGCCGTGAACCTGCTGGCCAAAAACCTGATTGTCTTTGCCCTCTCCACCATGTCCTTTTGGATTGTGGGCTTCGGGATCATGTTTGGCGATGGCACCCCCTTCTTTGGCCAGAGTGGTTGGTTCGTCCATGAGGCCCAGGACAACAGTCCTGCCGTCGGCGATGCCTATGAGGGTGTCTTCTCCTCCCTGAGTTGGGCGGGAGTACCCCTGATGGTTAAGTTCTTTTTCCAACTGGTGTTCGCCGGTACTGCGGCCACGATTGTGTCTGGTGCTGTAGCCGAGCGGATCAAATTCGGCGCCTTTTTCGTGTTCAGCTTGCTCTTGGTGGCGGTCGCTTACCCAGTCGCAGGCCACTGGATCTGGGGTGGGGGCTGGCTGGCGCAGATTGGTTTCCTGGATTTTGCAGGTTCAACCGTCGTTCATTCCGTCGGGGGTTGGGCGGCGCTGGTGGGGGCGATGGTGCTGGGGCCGAGACTAGGGCGCTATCAGTACGGCAAGAGTATTGCCATGCCGGGGCACAACCTGGCCATTTCTACTTTGGGGTGCTTCATCCTCTGGCTAGGATGGTTTGGCTTTAACCCTGGCTCCACCATGGCCGCTGATCCGACTCAGATCGCCCATGTCACCCTGACCACGAACATTGCTGCGGCGATGGGGGGGATTGGGGCGACACTGACCTCTTGGCTGTACTTTGGTAAACCTGACCTGTCGATGATCATCAACGGCATTCTGGCAGGTCTTGTGGCAATTACCTGCCCCTGTGATTACGTCAGTTTCACCAGTGCCGTGATCATTGGCTTTATTGGGGGCATCATTGTTGTCTTCTCGGTCAGCTTTATCGACAATATGCGGATCGATGACCCGGTGGGGGCTGTCTCAGTACACCTGGTGAATGGGGTGTGGGGGACGCTCTCCTTGGGGTTGTTTAGTGTAGGCAAGGGCGGATACGCCTGGCTCGAAAGTGTTGAGTTGGGGAAGGGGTTTCTGCTGTCTGGAGATGCCACCCAACTAACCGCCCAGTTTATCGGCGTCTTAGCGGTGGGCGTTTACATGTTGGTTTTCAGTGCCATTGCCTGGGGTATTATCCGGGCGATTCCCTTTGTGGGTCTGCGAGTTCCTCCTGAGGAAGAACTCCGGGGCTTGGACTTGGGTGAACATGGGATGGAAGCCTACAGTGGCTTTGCCAAGGAGTAACCTGGGGTTCATCCCGGTCTCCCCCAAACATGGGATGATGGCGCGGGCAAATGAGGGTATCGCATGACCCCAGCGCTGATTCCGGTGATCTTGGCTGGTGGCAAGGGCGAGCGGTTCTGGCCCCTCAGTCGCCAGGGTCGCCCCAAACAGTTCCTCTGCTTAGATGACAGCGGCGAGAGTCTGTTGCAGCGCACGGCCGGCCGGCTCTTGCCCTTGGCAGGGGGATGGGATCATCTCTGGGTGATCACAGCCCAGGGCGATGCGGTTCAAGCCCAACTTCCCAACCTGCACCGGGAAAACCTGCTGTTGGAACCCCAGGGGCGGGATACAGGGCCGGCCGTGGCCTGGGCAGCTTGGGCCGTGCAGCAGCGCTATGGATCAGACGCCGTGATCGGTATTTTCCCTGCCGATCCCTGGATTGGGGATGATAGTGCCCTGCATCAGACCCTGGCGGCCGCAGCCGAGGCAGCCCAGCAAACTCAGGGTATTGTCACCCTAGGCATTCAGCCTGCCTACCCAGCCACAGGCTATGGCTACATCGAACGGGGGGAACCCTGGGGTTCGGTGAGGGGCCTGATGGCCTATCGAGTAGCCCGCTTCACCGAAAAACCTGACCGAGCTACCGCCGAAGCTTTTGTGGCGAGTGGTTGCTATAGCTGGAACAGTGGCATGTTTATCTTCCCGGTGGGGGCAGTGCTGGAGGAGTTGCAACACCATGCACCGACTGTGATTGAGCCGCTGCTGCGCGAGGGCGTGACCGGGTATGCCGCGCTTCCCAAAATTAGCTTTGATTACGCCGTGATGGAAAAAACCCAACGGGCCTACGTGCTGCCTGCCACTTTCCCCTGGGATGACCTGGGAGACTGGACGGCCCTAGAGCGACTAGCCCCACCGGGCGCGGTGAATGTGGCCCACGGCTGCCACGTAGCGCTAGACACAAATGGTGCGATTGTTTATGCCAGTGATCCGCAGGAGGTGATCGCTACCCTAGGCGTAGAAAACCTGGTGATTGTCCGGGATGGAGCCGTGACGCTGGTGGTGGCGAAGGATCGGGTACAAGACATCAAGAAGCTCCTAGCTGAGGTGCGAACGAGGCCGGACTTGGCATCTCTGCTTTAGTGGTTAGAGGGTCGTCCGTAGCGGACAAGAGTCTTCCCGATCTCCTAGCTAAGCCTGGCGATTGATCTCTGCGAGTAAGCCTGAACCATACCGGGTTAATTTATACCGCCCGACTCCGGTGATCTGCCCCAAATCGGCAAGCGTGCGGGGCCGGCGGTTGACAATGGCCCGGAGTGTGGCGTCGGGGAAAATGGCGTAGGGAGGGACACCCTGGTCTGTAGCAACCTGTTTACGCCAGGTTCTCAACCGCTGCCAGAGTTCTGGATCGACTGCGGTCTGAGGGGCTTGTGTCCGACGACTCCCAGTTCGAGCAGACATGGCTAACATCACCTGCCGTTGTCCGCGCAGCACTGGCCAAGACCCCTCGCACAGCCGCAACTTGGGAATCGGGATGTCCATGTCGAGCATCCCCAGACCAACCAAATGACCTGCCAGAGCTTTCCACTGCTCAACAGTTTTGTCCCGACCTATGCCCCAGGTAGATAGACGGTCGTGACCCAAGTTTGTGATTGGCTGTGTGAGATGACCGACCAGAACGTTAATCACATGTCGGGCACCCCATGCCTGACCCGTGCGATACACACAGGAGAGAAACTTCTGTGCCTCAATCGTCCAGTCCTCTAGCCTGGGTGGGTGTAGGCAATTGTCACAAAGCCCACAAGGTACCCCCTGTTCCCCAAAATAGGCTAACTGTAAGACCCGCCGACACTCATGGCTTTGGGTGTAATAGACCATGTGATTGAGTTGGCGCTTGGCAATGGCCTGCTGGTCTTCGGGTTTATCAGCCATGAAGCGGCGCAGCAGAGCTAGGTCGGATGTCGAGTAGTATAGAATGCAACGTGCCGGATCGCCGTCCCGGCCGGCCCGACCTGACTCTTGGTAATAGGCTTCTAGGTTTTTGGGAATTGTCCAGTGGATTACCCAGCGGACATCTGGTTTGTTGATGCCCATACCAAAGGCAACGGTAGCAACCATAATGCGGGCCTCGTCCTGGAGCCAAGCCCTTTGATTGCTGCGGCGTTCTTCATCAGTCATCCCGGCGTGGTAGGCCAGGCAGGTCTGGCGGTGGCGGTTCAATTGCTCGGTTAGTTCATCCACCTGCTTGCGGGTGCCGCAGTAGAGAATTCCTGGCCCATCCAGTTCCTGGAGCAGTGCACACAAATCTGGGAAAGCATCCCGTGGTCGAGCTTTAGGCCGCACCTCGTAGGCTAGGTTGGGTCGGGCAAAACTGGCCACATGGATGGCAGGCTGAGACAGACCCAGGTTAGTGATAATGTCTTGGCGAACCCGCTCGGTGGCTGTGGCGGTAAAGGCGGCGAGGGGAAGCTGGGAAAACTGGGCGCGCAGGGTCGCAATCTGCCGGTATTCAGGGCGGAAGTCGTGACCCCATTCGCTCACACAATGCGCCTCATCGACCACGAATCCTCCCAGGGGTATGCGGCGCAATTGAGCCATGAACTCTGGCAGAACAGCCCGTTCTGGGGCTACGTAGAGTAGGCGAAAGTGACCCTCAATGGCCTGCTGGAGCCGCAGCCGCTGGTCGGCCGGGCGGAGGGTCGAGTTAATAAACGTAGCGGGAATGCCCAAGGCTTCCAGTTGTAACACCTGATCTTCCATCAGGGCGATCAGGGGCGAAATCACTAGAATGGTTTTGCCCTGAATCAGGGCGGGCAGTTGGTAGCAGAGGGATTTACCTGCCCCGGTCGGTAACAGCGCCAAAACATCCCGGCCGGCCAGGATATCGGTGATGATGGATTCCTGATGGGGGCGGAAAGTGTGGTAACCCCAGTACTGGGCCAAGACTTGGCGGGGTTGGAGTTGTCCGGGGCCAGCAGAGTCAATCATGGGAGGCGATAGGTCTCAGGCGCACCAACCCTAGGGTGTAATGGGCCGCTTGCGAAAGTCCGTAACCTCTAAGGCAAGTTCCGCCTTGACATGCTGGAACTGCTGCTCCTGGTCGGCTGCTGTGGAATCGACCGGGTTCCCAGTATGCTCAGTCGGGGTATGGGCAGGGCGGTTTGCTAACCACCGATTCAGGGAGCGATTGCTCTCGCCACTACGGCGTTTAGCAATCAAGCCTTCCACGCTAATATGCTCGTCTAAGTCTGTCCATTCAATGCCGTCTCCATCTCCCAAAAGCTGCCAGTTTTGGCGTTCCGAGGATGATCCATGCAGTAAACGGGGGTACCATGCCAAGGGAATCTGTAGTACTCGATTGTCGTCCAGCGTGACCAAGAACATTTCGTCGGTGAAGTTGACATCGACAACGCTAGGGTCTGACTTAGGGATTAAAGAAGTCATGCCCATCCTCCAAGTGCTTTTCCGCATCTCCCCTGATCCTCACCCAGTGGGAGCAGCCTCCTGATCGAGGAGCCAGATCAATTCCCCCTCGGGTTGAATAAAGCGCGCCGGATAAGCCTCCGGGTTGCCCACTTCAGCCCACACCTTGGTCACGGCCGGCCGCTTGCTGGCTCCAGTTACCAGGAAAATGACCTGCTCGGCCCGGTTCAACACCGGAATTGAGAGGGTCAAACGGGGCTGCCCTTGGCGTTCGCCAACAGTGACCAGCCGGTCACACACCTGCAAGGCAGCAGTGTGGGGAAAGAGAGAGGCCGTATGGCCATCATCCCCCAGCCCCAGCAAAACCAGATCGAAACGAGGCCAGTCCCCCGGCTGCGAGCCAAAGAACCGGTGGATCACCGCTTCGTAGCGGCCGGCCGCGGTGCGCGGATCGGGGTCATCCGTGGGCATCGGATAAATCTGGTTACGGGGAATGGGCACATGGCTCAACCAGGCCTCCTGTGCCATCCGGTAGTTACTGTCGGGATGATCCTGCGGCACATAGCGTTCATCACCCCAGAAAATGTGGAGCGCTTCCCAGGGCAAGTCCACCTGCGCTAGCCGAGTGTAGAGGGCCTTGGGGGTACTGCCACCCGCCAGCACTAGGCTGCACCGGCCCCGGCCGGCCGCATGGGCGCGCACAGTAGCCACCACCCGATCCAACGCCCGTTGTGTCACGCTGTCCCGATCGGGACACACCTCCCGTGTCATAGATCGTCCTCAGGGGAAACTGAAACAGCCTGTTAGGATAGGTGAACTCTGGCACCCGGCCGGCCGCTACCGTAGTCAAGCCTGTGCAGATTGTACTGGAGAACATCTACAAGTCCTACGGCCGGCGCTGCGTCGTCCAGGATGTCAGCCTCACCATTCGCCAGGGCGAGATCGTCGGTCTCCTAGGCCCTAACGGTGCTGGCAAGACAACGACCTTCTCGATTGCGGTGGGGCTGGAGAAACCCGACCTGGGTACCGTATGGCTAGAAGGCCGGGACATCACCCAGATTCCCCTCCACCAACGGGCACGCCTGGGTATTGGCTACCTGGCCCAAGAACCCAGCATTTTCCGCAACCTGAGCATTCGTGACAATCTGCTGTTGGTTCTCCAGGAAACCCAGGTGCCCCGGCGGGAATGGCTCCCCCGCGTTCGCCATTTGCTCAAAAACCTGCGCCTCGACGCCGTTGCCTACCAAACTGGCGTCCAGGTGTCGGGGGGAGAGCGCCGCCGGGCTGAAATCGCCCGCGCCCTCGCGGCCGGCCCCAAGTTTCTCTTTTTGGATGAACCCTTTGCCGGGGTCGATCCCATTGCGGTAGCTGAATTGCAGGGGATTATCCGCGGTCTCCAGCAAAGCCAACTGGGGATTTTGATCACCGACCACAGTGTGCGCGAAACCCTGGCGATCACCGATCGGTCCTACATTCTCCACCAGGGTCGCATTCTGGCGGCCGGCCCGGCCCAGACGCTCTACCAGGATGAGGCGGTGCGCCAAAACTTCCTGGGCAGCAATTTTGTCTAGCGCTGACCTTTAGACACGGTTTGGGCATAGGCGCGGGCGCGGGCAACGAGGCGCTGGGGAATGCCAGGGATTTCCCCCCAGTGCAGATGGAGATAGGATGCCTGTACCCGATTGCTCACCCATCCTTCTGGTGTTGAGACAGCGGCCGCACCGAGGCCCCGCAGACTGTACAGAGGCATAGGGGGGGGGATAGTCGTAACCGAGTGGTGGAACTCGTGGCCCCAGACCAACTCCCCTGGGTGGAGGAAGGGACTCGGAGCCTGCACCACACCCCGGCGGTAGCCCAGGGTCAGTCGGCCGGCCATCTGGGTTGCGGTTGGCAGCAGGCCCACCATCGGCCAGGTTTCCCCGGTCTGGGCAGTGATCGACTGGCTGAGGAACATCAGGCCCCCGCATTCGGCGTACATGGGCATCCCCCGGCCGGCCGCGTGGCGCAGGGCGCGGTGGAGTTGGGACTGGCTACTCAAGATAGCCGCAAAGGTTTCTGGGAAGCCCCCACCGATGACGAGGCCGTGGACATCCGGCAGTCCCTGGGTATCCTGGAGCGGACTCCAAGGCACCAGTTCAGCCCCCCACTGGCCTAACAGGTCGAGGTTGTCGGCGTAGTAGAAGTTGAAGGCGGCATCCTGGGCGATGCCCAAACGCACCGTCGCGGCCGGCCGGGGCACCTCAGGGGCTAAGCTAGGGCGGCCGGCCGACAGCAGGGGCAGGAGGTGTTCCCAGGCCAAGGCCCGTTGCCCCAACCCCACGAGGCGGTCTAACCAGGGAGCAAAATCCCCCAGTTCCCCCGGTGGGACAAGGCCCAAATGGCGGGCCGGCCGGCCGAGGTCATCTTGGCGGGGAATCAGGCCCAGGACGGGTATGCCTAACGGCGCTAACGCCTCCAGCAGCAGTTCCCGATGGCGGTCACTGGCGACCCGATTCAGGATTACACCGGCCAAGGTGAGCCGCGCATCCAGGGTGCGATACCCCTGAACTAGGGCCGCCACAGAACTGGAGAGACGGCTGCAATCGATGACCAAGAGAACAGGGAGGTTCAGCAGCCGGGCCACGTGGGCTGTACTGCCCCGGTATTCCGGTTCCCCAGTGCCATCGAACAGCCCCATGACGCCCTCGACCAGCACATGGCTGACACCCTGGGCATGGCGGCCAAAGCAGGTCTGGACGTAGGTTTCGGAGGTAAGAATCGGGTCGAGGTTGCGGCACGGCCGGCCGGTGACCTGGGTGTGAAACTGGGGATCGATGTAGTCTGGCCCCACCTTGAAGGCTTGGACGGTGTGACCCCAGCGCCGCAGACAGGCCAGGATCATTAGGGTGAGGGTGGTCTTGCCCACACCGCTGCGTTCACCGGCGATCACCAGGGGCATGGGTTAAATCTTCAGGGCACTCGGCCAGCCGGGGGCTGCCACCAGCCGTTCGCAGCCCGATGTGGGGGCCGCCCAGGCATAGTGACACTCCCGTGGATCGCCCCAGCACAGGCCCAGGTACAGTTCTGTGGCCGTGGCATCCACCTCCAACCACTCGGCCTGGTCAATCCGGCCGGCCGCCGCCGCCCCAGTCAAGGGTTCTGGGAGTGATCCGGCAACCCACAGGGAGAGGGCTTGGGTACACTGCTGCCAGAAGGCCAGAATGGCGGGCTTATGGGCCATCAGCATTTCCTTATCGCCGGCCACCGGCACCAGATGGGGATGGACTTCAGGAACCGTCACCCAGTGGGACCCAAACCGGCAGGCCCGCCAGACCAGCCCCGAAACCCCATGCTGCCGCTGATACGCGTGAATCTGGGCGCGAAACTCCTGGTAGCCAAACACCATGCTCAGGCGTTCCGGTTCTAGGGCACGGGCAATCACCGGGTTGTCCAGCCGCTGGGTCGCCGAGAGCAGAACCCGCTCGCCGCGCCAGTGGGCATGGAGTTCCTGCTCCAGGATCTGGATTAACTGATCGGTGGTGTAGGGCATTGCGCCCCCGCGCCGCAACTGGCTCTGTTATAGCGCGGCCGGCCCGACTAATCCAGGTAACCGATCATCTGGTCAATGGTTTCCCGTTCGTTGCTAGCCACCGGCCGGCCGAGGGGGCCTTCGGGTTTAGGGGTCGGGCGCAACTGCAATTTCTCGATGGAGGGTTCGGGGACAGAGGCCACAGGCATCAGGCTACCGCGGGGCTGGGGCGTTGCTTCCGTCATCATGCAATCCCAGGGTTGGGCAATCACTAAAACTGCTGACCATGCTAGCGAATGGCGCAGGTGGACTGGCTCCTCTGGGCACCCCAGGCTTAGCGAAAACCGATGGATGAGTTGACCTGATAGCTCCCCAAACAAGATGTCATCGATCCACCCAGTCGCAGGTGTATTGCAAGCGAAGCCCCTCGATTACAATGGGGTGGCGATTCGGGAACTGTGCAGCATTCGAGTGACCTATGGCCGACATTGTGGATATTGCGGTCGGGGCTGGCTCCTTCAATACGCTGGTGGCGGCGGTGCAGGCGGCCAGTCTGGTAGAGGCCCTCAAAAGTCCAGGGCCGTTCACCGTATTTGCCCCCAACGACGCGGCCTTTGCCAAGCTGCCCCCCCGCACGATTACCACCCTGCTGCAAAATATTCCCCAACTGGCCCGCATCCTCACCTATCACGTAGCGGCCGGCCGCTACACCCAGGCGGATCTGTGTCAGATGGGCCGGGCTATTTCCCTGGAAGGGTCACCCATTCCCATCCAGTGTGGGTCTGACTACTTTGAGGTCAAGAACGCTACGGTGCTGGCCGCCGACATTGAAGCCGACAATGGCATCATTCATGTGATCGACACGGTGATCCTGATGGGTGGCGATGGTGGTTATGTGGGCGATCCGGCGGCGGGCTGGTACTCAATGCCTGTCACGGGACTCTAGGGGTGTCCCTGCCCCAGGGGCGGGTTGACCTGGTGGGGGCTGGCCTTGGCGCGCCCGAATACTTGACCGAGCAGGCCCGTCAAACCCTGGCCCTAGCGGAAGTTGTGGTCTACGACACCCTGGTCGATCCCCAGGTGCTGAGTCTGGTGCCGCGTGACTGCCTCTGCCTCCCGACCGCCCAGGGAGCCCAACACCTGAGCCAGGCAGACATCAATCAGCTCTTGGTGGCGCAGTGCCAGGCCGGCCGGCGGGTGGTGCGGCTCAAAAGTGGCGATCCGTTCATTTTCGGCAAGGCCCAACCGGAACTGGCGGCCCTCCGCGCCCAGGGCTGTTCATTTGGCGTGGTGCCTGGTCTATCCACGGCCCTAGCGGCCCCAGTGCTCGCCGGGATTCCGCTGACGGACGCTCGTTACAGCCAGGCTTTTGCCGTTGTGACTGGCCACCGCCCGGAGGCCCTCGACTGGCCGACGCTGGCGTGCCTGGACACTCTGGTGATCCTGATGGGTGGGCAGCAACTTCAGACAATTGTGGCCCGTCTCGGTGTTCATCGGCCGGCCGACACCCCCATCGCGGTGATCCATGCGGCCGGCCGGCCGACCCAGCGGGTGTGGGTGGGCACCCTGACCGACATCCTCCGCCAGACTGAGGGAGAATCCCTGGCCCCAGCGGTGATTGTGGTGGGTGAGGTGGTGACGTTACGAAGCCAGTGCCTGCCAACCCTGCCCCTGGCCGGCCGTACCATCCTGGTGACCCGCGCCGTGGACAGCGGCGGTCAGTTCCAAACCCAGTTGCGCGACCTGGGTGCCCAAGTCCTAGAGATGCCTGTCCTAGAGGTGACCCCGCCGCCCGACCTTCAGCCCCTAGATGCAGCCCTGGCCCAGTTACCCAGCTTTGACTGGTTGTTGCTGACCTCCGCCCAAGCCGTCGATGCCGTCCTGGAGCGGCTGTTGGCTCTGGGCTACGATACCCGCCATCTTCACGGTGTCCGTATCGGCGTGGTGGGCGAGAAAACCGCTCAGCACTTGCGGCGGTGGGGCTTACAACCCGACTTTATCCCTCCGGAGTTTGTCGCTGATGCCCTGCTCACCCACTTTCCCAACCGGGACACGCTGGCCGGCCGGCCGATTTTGTTTCCGCGAGTGGCCAGTGGTGGACGGGAGATCCTCACCCAGGGGTTGCGCGCCCTAGGGGCACTCGTGACTGAAGTGGCCGCCTACGAAACCCGCTGTCCGGATCAGGCCCCCCCCCAAGTCCTAGAGCAACTGGCGGCCGGCCGGGTGGATGCGGTCACCTTTACCAGTTCCAAAACCGTGCGTCACTTCTGTCGCCTGCTGAGCCAGACCAATCCCGAGTGGCAGCTGTGGATTCAGTCGCTGGCGGTGGCCGCGATTGGCCCGCAAACAGCCCAAACCTGTGAGGAATACTTCGGCCGGGTGGATGTCCAGGCCCAAACCTACACCCTCGAAGGGCTGACAATAGCCCTCGTCGAACACTTTGCCTCCGCTCCCAGACCTGAGCCACTTTAGGTCGGGACACCCCAACCTGGGCGGCGAAGAGGCTAGGGATTTCCGGTGAGCAGCGCACTAAGGGCGGGGGCCAGTTCCTTGAGCAATGGGGCGAAAATCACCGCGACTCCAGCCGTGATAATGATCGTCTTCGCCATCTCCGTCACCCCCTCGCTGCCCTTCTGCAAGGCTTCTAGTCTAATCGTCATCTCCCGTTGATCCTGCTCCAGGTTATCGAGGCGGGTCGCGATCGACCGTAATTGGGCGACCGCCTCCTTGAGAGTGGCACCGACTTGCTCTAAGGTCACAGGTTCGGGAGACTGCATGGCTCACACGCCTAATGGAAGCACCCTTAGCACATCCTAACAGCAACTGTTGCTAGTCACGATGCCGGGTTCCTGTCGGCATGGCGGCCGGCCGGGGGCTGAGTTTCTCATGGGCCAGGGTATACAGGCAGGGAATTAAAAACAGAGTGAGGAGGGTTGCCAAGGAGAGACCACTGAAAATCACTAGGCCAATCGGACGGAGGAGTTCCAAACCCTCACCCCCTCCCAAGGCCAAGGGCGATAGGCCGATCACGGTGGTGAGGGTGGTCATCAAAATCGGCCGCAACCGCTGAGGAGCTGCTTTGGCCATAGCTGTACGCCAGTCCACCCCCAAGGCCGTATGGGTCTGGTTGGCGATTTCCACCAATAAAATAGCGTTGTTGACCACGATGCCTACCAAGAGAACAGCCCCAACGATCACCGTAGCGCTCAAGGGTGTCTCGGTCATGGCCAGCCCCAGGATACCCCCTGCCAACGCGAGGGGTACGGTAACCAGAATGATCAGGGGGTCAAGGAGGGTGTTGTACTGGACAGCCATCACCACAAAGACCAGGAAGGTGCCCAGGCCCCCCAACACCCAAAAGTTCCCCTGCAATTGCCGGAGCACCGCCGCGGTTTGGCTGGGCAGTAGGGTGACCCCCTGCGGCAGCTTCAGTCCAGCAAGAGCGGCATCCACCTGGCGCAGCCCCTGATTCACAGTGACCCCCTTGGCCAGACTGCCATTGATCAAGAAAATCCGCTTTTGGTTAAGGCGCTGGATCGTGGTGGGGGCGCGCCCAGGGCTGAGGGTGGCCAAGTCGCCAATTCGCACAGGTTGCTGATTGGGGACGGTGACGGGCAGGAGCGCCAAGTCCGCACTGCGGGTCAATTGACTGGGATCAACCTGAACTCGCACATCCACCAGGCGATCGCCCCGCTGCAACTGGGTGGGCACCGTACCCTGGAGGGCTGTACTGACGACCTGCCCCACAGCTTCAACGCTGAGGCCCAGGGTAGCGAGGCGCTCACTGTCGGGTTTGATCTGCACTTCCTGGTCTTCGTCTTCGCCTGTGGTGCGGAAGCGGGCATCGGGTACTTGCTCGCTGAGCCGGGCCAGTACCTGCCGGCCGGCCGCTTGCAGACTGTCGGCGTCATCCCCCTGAAGCACCACATCCAGATCCCCCCCCTGGACGGGACTATTGGTGAGAATGATCCCCCGCACCCCCTCAGGAATCACCGTCAGCCGAATGCCGGCCAGATTGAGGGCATTGAGGGCGGTCGTGGCCCGCTCCACGTAGTCCTCCAGGGGGGTTTGGGGCTTGAGGGTCAGGGTGGCATTGCCGTTTTGGGGATTGGTGGCAGCCGTGGCTCCGAAAAGATTGCCGCCCGCCACCGTAAAGTGATGCTGGGTTTCCGGGAACTGACCCAGGGTTTCGCCCACCAGGGTCATGACGCGTCGGTTGACGGCCAGGGGAATCCCCGGTGGGAAGCGGGCCGAGACCTGGGCAAGGCCGGTATTAATCCGAGGAATCAGGGTTTGCCCCAACCCACCGACGGCAAACCAGGCACTGGCCCCAAATGTGACTACAATCAGCCCCACCACCAGCCAGGCATGGTTCAAGCTCCACACCAATGCCCGCTGGTACTGAATTTCCAGTCGGTCGAGCCACCGTTGGACAGCCACAGCCCAGCCGCGATCGGGGGGTTCGTCTACGCCCAGTATCACCATCATGACGGGAACCACGGTTAGGGCCACGACCAGGGAAGCCGTCACCGCCAGGCTAACTGTCAGGATCAGGGGACTAAACAACAGGGCCAACAAGCCCGCCAGACCGAGAAACGGCACCACTGACGCCAAGTTGGTGAAGGTGGAAGCCACCAGCGCCGATTCCACGGGCCGGGCAGCCCTGATCACTTGCCGTTCTGGGGGTAGCCCAGGGAACGCCCGCTGGCCGGCCGCAATCACCTCGACCATGACAATGGTGTTGTCCACCACAATCCCCACCCCCAGGGCCAACCCCCCTAGGCTAAACAGGTTGAGGGAGAGGCCAAACCGATCCATGAGGGCCAGCGTCACCAGGGTGGACAGGGGAATGGCAATCACCACCACCAGCGCCTGCCGCAGACTGCCCAGGAAGACAAACACCACGAGGGCGGCTAGGATAGCCCCGCTGATCCCAGAGGAGATCACGTTGGCCAGGGCGCTGCGGATGAAACGAGCTTCGTCAAGGGTGGTGACCAGCGTAGTCTGGGGCGGCAGACGGCCGGCCGCCGTCAGCTCTGCCAGCGCCCGTTGTACCCCTGTCACGACCGCTACTGTGTTGGCTTGGGGCTGTTTGAGAATGCTGACCCGCACGGCCGGCCGGCCATCGAGGGCTACCCAGAGGCGGGGGCGTTCCTCGCCATCAATCACCTGGGCCACATCCCCCAAGCTCAGGGTTTGGGGGGGACTGGTGCCGGGTACCTCTAGCCGCACGTCGCGAATCTGATCCGCTGACGCCCACCGTCCTAGAACACGAGTGGGCACATCCTGGGCTGGGTTCTCCAAACGTCCTCCCCCCACATCCTGGTTTTGGGCAGCCAGGGCTGTCAGGATGGTGTTGATTCCCAGCCCTGAGGCTTGGAGCCGATTTAAGTCGAGATAGACCTGCACTTCCTCCCGTTGCCCCCCCGCCACCTGCACCGCCGCCACCCCCGGCACCAAACTGAGTACCCGCACCAATTCCTGATCGGCATAGGTACGCAAGTCCCGACTAGGGAGATCACCACTGGTGAGGGCGAATTCATAGATAGGGGACTGGGAGGGATCAAATCGGAAGATGCGCGGCGGCTCTAGCCAGTCGGGTAAGCGGGCACGCACCCGGTTGAAGGACGCGGTGGTGTCGGTCAACGCCCGATCCAGGTTGCTGCCGGCGGGGAAGTACAGATCCACTGACAACCCATCGGGCCGGGTCGTCGAAAAAATTTGCTCGACCCCTTCTGTCGCCAGCAGTGCCTCCTCTAAGGGCCGGGTCACCGTCTCTACCACCGCATCGGGAGCTACCCCCGGCAGGGTCAGACGCACAGCAATGCGCGGATAGATCACCGCGGGCAGCAGATCCACCTCTAGGCCGAGGATGGCCACTACACCCAGCACCACCGCGGCCAGGGTCAGCATCAGGGTTCCCACCCGTCGCCGCACCGCCAGCGTGCTCACACTCCAAGCCATGACGAGTCCTAGGGGGAATCGGACAGAACGCTGACCCGCACCGGCTCCCCGGGCTGGAGGGGTCGATCACTGCGGCGCACATAGCGGTCACCGGGGGCAAGGCCCGCCGTGATCACCACCTGGCCATCGATGACCTCCCCCACCTGAACCGCACGGGCGACCACCTGAGGGGCCTCGGCCGGCCCTTGGAGAATGAAGACCCTAGGGGCCTGGCTCGGCTCGCGGCGGTTGGTCACCAAGGCTGCCTCTGGAATGGCAATCTGGCGGCCGGCCGGGATCACAGGGGTCACCTTGGCCAGTAGGCCAGCCCCATAGCGTTGCTGGGGATTGGGGATGCGGATTTCCACGGGGATTAATCGCGAAGCCGGATCAGCGGCCGGGGGTACCCGCAATACTTCTCCCCGTAGGGGTTCCCCTGGGAATCCATCCAAGCTCACAGTCACAGGATTACCAAATCGAAAGGGTTGGCGCACGCCCTCCGGCACGGGCACCCGTATCCGTAGGTGGGTCAGTTCCCCCAGTCGCAATAGGGATTCGCCAGGACGGGCGAGGTTGCCGACCTGGGTGAGGCGCTCTAAAACGACACCCGTCAGGGGCGAAGTTAGTTGGGTTTGGGTGAGGCGTTCTTCCGCTTGGCGCACCAAGGCCAGTTGGGTTTGGTAGCGGGCCGTGGCCGTCTCCACCGCCAGTTGGGCAATGCGTACATCCTCCTCGGCCGCCCGCAGAGCTTCTGCTGCCACGTCCGCCGCGGTCTGGGCTGATTCTGCCTGCTGCACGGCAACGGCCCCGGCCTCAGCCAGTTCAGCAAACCGGGCCGCATCCAGCCGCGCCTGGCGTAGTTGCAGTTCCGCCTGGTTTTTTTGGGTGCGTGCCCGCCGTACCTGGGCTTCGGCCTGGTTACGCTCCGCCTGGCGACTGGTCAGATCGGCCTGGGCGGCCCGCAGGTCTGCGGCCAGTAGATCTGACTGAAGTCTGCCCAAGACCTGGCCGGCCGTCACCCGATCCCCTGCTTCCACCGTCAGTTGTTGCACTACCCCCTCTACCTGGGGCCGCAACAGCACCTCCCGATCCGCCAGGGTTGTGCCAGAGTAGGTGCGGGGAGTCTCCAACTGACCCCACTGGGCAGTGCCCACCTCCACCGCCACGGGCAAGTCTTCGGCCGGCCGGCCGGGAGCCGGAGCAGAAACCGTCCCGCTCGCCTGACAACCACCAATGGCCAGGGCCAGACAGGTCGCCAGGGAAAGGGGCTTTATCGGTCGTCGCTTGGAAGGGTTCACGGTTGTAGGATGCCGTCGGGCAGGCGCGCCCCTTGCATCTGGTTTTGCACCATGTAGGTGCCAATCAACTGGGCATTGGTAAAGTTGGCGTTCGTCAGATTGGCGTTGACCAGTACCGACTGGGCGAGATTGGCCCCCGTCAAGTCCGCCCCCGTCAGGTTGACCCCCAGCATACTGGTCTGACTGAGATTGGTTCCCTGGAGGAGTGCCCCTTGTAAATCGGCCTTGAACAGAAACGCGCCTGACAGGTCAGCTCCAGCAAGGTTCGCCCCTTGGAGGTTGGCTCGGCTGAGGTCAGTGCGGTTGAAACCAGCACTCCCCAGTTGGGCATTCTGGAGATTGGCCCCTTGCAGGTTGGCCCGGGAGAGGTTGAACCCCCGCAAATCCGCCCCGGCAAGCTGGCACCCCGGACAGACACGGGTTTGCTTCAGTTTCTGGATATCTGCCGGGTCAGCAGCTTGAGCCAGCAGCGGCCGGCCGGCCAGTCCCGCCAACCCAACACCCACGATCACTACAGCACGCCAATGCATCGTCAGTTCCTCATAGGGGAAAGGCACGCCCCTATTGTAGGAATGACCCTCGCTGGCCTATTTCCGTTCCGGGCGGTCGTCGCGGGTCGCCCCTAGGCGGTTGAGGGCACGGATGAACTGGTAGAGGCGGCCATAGCAGCGGGGGTCAAAGGTCATGACTAGGCGCGGCAAATCCACCGTGTCATCCCCCTGCTCTTCAGGCAGCGTGACCGTTTTCTCCAGCCGGCCGGCCGCAATCATGTCCTGAAACTCGTTGTTGAGTTGGGCCACAGCCTGGTCACTGACCGCATGGGTGAGGCGCACCACCAACCGCTCGCCCACATACCGGCAGGAGTGATAGACCCGATAAAAGTCCCGGATCGCCGCCACCGCCCCCTCAATCGAGTCCGTCCAGGTGTAGAGCTGTACATCCTCCGGGCTGATTAACTGCCGCTGCTCCAAATAGCGGTGGATATAGGCTTGCCAGGCCCGCCAATAGTCCCCACCCGGTGTATCAACCAGGACAATGGGTATGGGGGGCGATTTACCGTTCTGACAGAGGGTAAGAGACTCAAAGGCCTCGTCCTGGGTACCAAACCCCCCTGGGAATAGGGCTAGGGCATCCGTTTCCCGGAGGAAAAAGAGCTTGCGGGTGAAAAAGTACTTAAAGTCAATCAGCTTGTGATCCCCAGCAATGTAGGGGTTGCTGTCCTGTTCAAAGGGAAGTTGGATATTCAGGCCGAAGGAGTGCTCCGAGCCGGCTCCTGCATTACCCGCAGCCATGATCCCTCCCCCAGCGCCGGTCAACACCATAAAGCCTTGATGCGTCATGACCTGGGCAAACTTCAGCGCCATCTGATATTCAGGCGAGTCTTCTGGCAGCCGGGCCGAACCAAAAATGGCGACCTTGCGCACATGGCGATAGGGGCAGAAGGTCTGAAACCCCTTCTCCATGTCCTGTACCGCCCCGCTAAAAATCTTCCAGTCCAGCCGATCCACCTGGGGACTACGGGCTAGACGCAGCAGGGCACTTAAGGCTTGCGTCACTAAGTGAGCGTGGGAGTGCTCCGGTAATCCGGCCAGGAGATCGAGAAGTTCAGTGCGGAGGGCGTTCAGTTCCGGTGGCTGGGGAGGGGGAACCATGCCCATGACTCTGGCAGTAGAGAACTACATTCTACTGGGTTCTGCATCGGGGCGCGGCCGGCCGCTGATCCAGGGCCAAATCGGTGGTGCTGCCCAGCCTAGTCCTGTCCGGAATCTATCCCTGCACCGACTTGGCTGGCCCCCTGAGGTACCCCCAGGCTGAGATCCAGGTGAGAACCACGGCCAACCAGAAGCACCATTGGCCTAACCTTAGCCAGGGCCGGGGCAGGGGGGCGAGGAGGAGTATGACCGCCACCATCTGTGTAAGGGTTTTGAGCTTGCCTCCCCAATCCGCCCCCGGTACCTGCGGCCGGCCGGCCCGCCAGGCTGTAATGCCCAACTCCCGGATCAGGATCAACACCACCCCCCAGGCCGGTATCCGCTGCTGCTCCACCAGGGCAATCAAAATCCCCAGCACCAGTCCCTTATCCACCAGAGGATCGAGCCATTTACCCAGTTCAGTCACCTGCCCCCAGCGCCGGGCCACCCAACCATCCAGAGCATCCGTCGCACAGGCCACCCCAAACAGGCCGGCCGCCCAGCCATTGGCCCTGGCATCCCCAGGGATCAGCACCAGAACCACTGGCAACACCAGCAAGCGACTGAGGGTGATCCAGGAAGCGGCAGTCATCCGCCTAAAATCGGGACTGGTATTCCAACACAACTCGGTTATCTCCATCCGAGGCTCCCACCACCCGCAGTCGCCAACTATCGCTAAAGCGGTAGCTGAGCGCCAACTGGGAGAGTCCTGGATTGGCCACCTCGGAGCCGAAACTGGTGAGGATTTGCAGGAAGGATGCAGAAAACGCACCTACATCCAAACGCACCTCTCCACCCAAGGCCAGCGCTGACTGCTGAATGTCCCGGTTTTCGGAAGACAACACGGGCAAGAGGGTAGGGAAGAACCGCCACGAGATGCCGCCAAAATCCGTGTCGTAGGCGCGGGAAATGCTGTTGAGCAAGGCACTGCCTGCCAAGTTGGCGAGGAAGAGTTCGGCCCCACCCTGCGGATCATAGGGACGGGAGAATCCACCAATCAGGGCGAGGATCTCATCCCGGCCCCGACTGGGGACGCTCGTCAATTCCAGGTTGCCAGGTACCCGCGCCACTGGCCCCTTAATAGCGGCTTGAATCCGTACCGTTTCTAGGCCCGCTACCCGCTCTGTGACAGTAATTGGGATTTCGTTATCCAAAATGCCCCGGGGAAAACGGAACCCCACCCCCTGTCCCCCAGGCTGGGTCACGGTCGTCAACAGACGGAGATCCAGATCGGGGTCAGTAATCGACCGCTGCGGGAAAAACTGCACCCGGTTGGCATGGTTGCGATCCAGGCGAAAACGAGTGAGGTAGAGGTTGACCTCGCCGCGGGGCAGCCGCACCCTTCCTGAGGGTTGGGGTTGACTGAGACTGCCATTGAGGGTGATGACCCCCTCGGCCTCAATGCTCATTTCGGGACCTTGGGAGCGGGTCACTCGTAGGTTCGGGCCGAGGGCAATCTCAAAATCCTGGAACTGGGCTGGGAGGGATGCGGTGGCACTCGTAGGCGTTGCGGCTGGCGGTTTAACTTCTCCATTGGCATTCGCAGCGCTGCTGCCATTCTCACCCTGGGTGGGTAGCGGGAGCGCGCCCTCAAACTGAATCTGGCCCTGGGTAACATTGACGCGCCCCCCAATGCGGGGCTTCAGTAGGCTGCCCGTCACGGCGACCGCGCCCTTGACTTGGCCCCGGTAGAGGTTTTCCAAATCGAGCTTCAGATTGTCTAGGCGGAGGGTCAGGGGATTCTCGATTTTCTGGGCCGTGTCCGCAATGGGCAGTTCACCAGAGGCGATCAGCAGTCCCCCATTGAGTTCTCCCTGGAGGGACTCTACCCGGAGGCGGTCTCCCTGGAAGCGAATCTCGCCGGTCACGGCTTCGATGGGCTTGGGGAGGGCGCGGGTGCCGATCTTGGCCGCTTGGAATTGGGCCAATCCGGTCACCTCTGGGTCACGGAAGGTACCCCGTGTCTGGAGGCTGATGCGTCCTTCTCCGCCTAACCACTGGGCCTGGGGGGTTAGGAGGTTGAGCAGCGTCAGTCCCTCGTTTTCCACCTGGAGATCGAGACGGATTTCATCGCTGTCGGGCTTGACCTGGGAGAAGGGCACCTGGAAGGGGATGCTGCCGACGGCCTCTAGGGGTTCTGTGGTGGCTTCAGCTAGACGAACCTCGGCGCCGAAACGCAGCCGACTATCCCCAAAACTAAAGCTACTGCGCCCCCCTTCCAAAGGTGTGCCGTTGAGGGCCACCTCAACCAATTGGATTTCCCCCTTGGCCTGGGGGTTGGCTAGGCTGCCCGCCAAGGTGGCTTCAGCGTTGAGAAAGCCTTTGAGCTTAGGAGGTAGGGGGAGGAGGTCGCGGAGCAGGGGAATGGGGACACGACTGGCCAGCAACTGTCCACTTTGTTGGTCGCCCCCCAATTGACCCGCAAAAACGATGGTCATGTCGTCCTGCTGGAGCCGTACCGGACTGAGGGTGAGTTGGCCTCGGTTGAAATCCCCGGCGTAGGTGCCTTGGGCCACTACCCGCTCGGCCTTGTAGGTATCCCAGACCCAGTCCTGGCCCAGCAGATTAAATACGGCGCTGAATTGGCCAGGAGTGGTGCTGCGGGCCTGAAGTTGACCGCGCCACTGGCCGCGCAAGTCCTGGGGATCGGGCAGACCGAAGGTTTGCTGTTGTTGAGCAAGCTGGGCCTGAAGTTGGGCGAGAAGCTGATCGAAGTAGGCCAGCTGGGTAAAGAGGTTGGCCTGGGGCCGGCCGGCCGGCCGGGTGAACAGATCGGCGGCACTGGCGGTGGAAGGGGGTGAGAAAGCGGGTGCCAAATCGGTGATCGAGGCATCAACGACCTGTACCTGGGCCTCCCACTGGGGCTGGTCACCAGGCTGGAAAAAGCCCTGGAACTGATAGCGGCTCTGGCGCTGACGGAGTTCACCGTTGCTGAAGGTGAGGCGGTTGCCGGCCCAGCGGAAGTCACTGGTCATGCCCTCGGCCAAGAGGTTGCCCCAGCGCAGGCCATCGGCCCGGACTTCTCCCTGGACTTGGCGGCGGCGTTCATCCAGGAGAGCGGTGGCATTCACCCGGCCCACCAGGGCGGAGAGGCCGAGCACACTCAGGGGCAGGTTGGTGAGGGTGAGCGCAAGCAAGTCTCCCTGCGGCCGGCCGACGATGCGGGTGTCTTGCCGCTGAACCAAGAGGGCTTGTAAACGGCCTTGGGGGGAAAGCCGGGCACGAATCCGATCCGATCCTCCCTCCAAGTCAATGTCTAGGGGCGCGCCGGGCGCGAGGGCGAGGGGGCCGCTCAGGAGCGGTTCAAACTCAAAGCGGTTGAGACGGAGGCCGTCTAGGGCCAGATCCCCCCGGAGTTGGGGCTGCCGGAGGGTGCCTAGCAACCGCCCCTCAAAGCTCACCAAACCCTCGGCCTTGAGGCCGGCCGGGATCGGAACTGGCAGGGTGGCGATCTCCGTGGGCTGGAGGGTGACGGCGAGGTCGAGGGCCTCAATGGGGGTTGCCTGGCTCCAGCGGGCTTGCAGGGTGCCTACCAGGGTGGCGGGGCCGGCCTGGGCTGACAGTTGCACGGTGTTTCCCTGGATGACCACCTCCCCAAAGGCAGTCACCGGTGCATGAGGTGCTTGCCAGGCGACTTGGATTTGCGGCCGGCCGAGGTCACCCAGGATTTGCCCCTGGAGATTGACGGTCCCGACTGGGAACGGCAGTTTTTGGCCATAGCGCTGGGCCAGGGTGTCTGCCGGTAACCCCTGGGCAAACAGGCTGAAGTTAAGGCGGGGCCGGTTCCCCACCTGGAGTTGGCCCTGACCTGTGAGTTGGCCGCCCCCCGCCAGTTCGGCCCGCAGGCGCCGCACGTCCACGGTCTGGGTTCCCAGGTTGAGGGTGGTTTGCACCTCCAGGCGGCGGAGGCTGACCCGATCCACCTGAATTGGCCCGGCGCTGGTGACCGTGGCTGCCACCTGCGGCTGGTTAAGGGGTCCGCTAATCCGGGCGCTGGCTTGGAACTGTCCTTGGATCGGTAGCGCTGGAGGTGTGCGGCCGGCCGCGGCAAACACCTGGGCCAGGGTAAAGGGCGGTAGTTCTGGGGGAGAGGGGGTGCGGCTAGGCGGCTGAGTTGGCGCAGATCCCAACTGGGCTGTGAGTTGGTAGCCGGTCTTCAGGTCAAGGGTTCCCCGCACCTGGGCCTGGAGGGGACCCACGACCCCGCGGGCGGTCTGAATCTCAAGGGCTGTCCCCTGAACGCGGGCGACGGCTTGGCCCTGGGTGAGGCGGCCGGGCAAGCCAGGCAGTTGGGCCGTGACCCCTTCCACCTGGGCCTCCCCCGCCACCTGGGGTCGTTGACCCGGTACCCAGGCCACGGTCATCTGGGGCACCGTCAACCGGCCGGCCGTGAGGGGTAGGGGTTGGGGGGCGAGGGCCGCCAGGGTCGTCAGGGGCAAGCCCTGGAGGCCGAGGGTGAGGCTGACCTGATTATCAACCGCCGTCCATTGACCCTCCCTCACCTCAAGACGGCTTTGGTCGGGGCCTTGGGCGCTGGCTGTCCAGGTGAACCCCAGCGGCCGGCCGGGGCGTTGGCGAGCAGTGGCCTGAATTTGGTCAAACACCTGCGGCCGGCCGGTGCGGTGGGGGATTAGGGTGACCCGGCCCTTGTGCAGACGGGCCTGATCCAGGCGCACGGTGAAGGGGCCCTGGGGTTGGGGCTTGAGGCGAAAGTTTGTCCAGCGACCCTCGGCCGTTTGCTGCAAACGCAGATCTGGCTCGATTACCTCTACTCCCAGGAGCAGTTCCCGGTTCTGGAGGAAGTGCCACCAGTCCACCCGTACCTGAAGGGCTTTCGCGGCAACCTGGGTGGGATCGGTGGCCGTCGCAGGGAGCCGGGAGGGGCCGAGCCGTAGGCTGTTCCAGGTGACCTGTTCCACTGGCCCCAACGCTACCGGCCGCTCGATCACCGCTTCCAGTTTTTCAGCGATCAGGGGGGCTAGCCGTTCCTCAAGAAATATTGAGCCAGCCCAGTACGCCCCCGCTAGGCCACCACCGATCACTAGGCCAGCCGTCAACCAGCCAACGGGCCAAGACGGGGGCGGGGAGTGTTGAGAACCGGGAGTTTCGGGAACAGACACGGGGTACCCGCGGGCGGCCAAGACTGTCCATTGGGGGCCAAACCTACAGCGTAAGCCTATCCTGTTGTTCAGGTGGGGGCAAGCGTGCCCTCCCGACTCAGCCGGAATTGCAGGAGGGTTTCAACATTCGTGTCGGAGTTGCGGCTCAGCACCAGAATCCGCTGACTGCCATCGGTCAGATCCGCCCCCCAGCTCAGGGTGTGGGGCAGACCCACCGAGGGGGCCGTGTGGCTCAGATCCGCAACAAGGCGCTTCCGCAGCAGCCGTACCCCAGATACCGGCTGGGCTAGGGATTTAATCGCCAGGGTATCGGTTGCTCCGGCAGTCGTCACTTGGAAGAGCTTGGCTTGGGGGTGATCGAGTGTCCCCCCCACCTCCAGGGTGAGGAACCGGCCGGCCGCATCCACCGCCAGCAGACCGACCACTTGGGCCTGGCCGGTAGCGACCAGTTCTGGGTCGAGGGGATAGCCATGTTCCGCCACCAGGGTCGGCTCCGGGGTGACTAAGTAATAGTGCAGCAAGCGACAGATGGAGACCGCATCTGGTTGAGTAGGGGGTTCATCCTGGGGCAGGGGCCGACTGAGTAGGGCAAAGAGCCGCTCCCGGTCGGGACTGAGGGTTATCCCCCCAAAGGGTGGCAGGGGGCGCGCATCCTTGGCGTCATCTAGCACCCCATAGGTGGGCGGTAGGCGCAGGGCGGTTTCCTGACGGCCGGCCGGCATCTGGAAGCGGCCGACCAGAAGTTGCGTGCCTGGCGAGTCTTCCCCCATCACCCAAATCTGGTGGGCGTTCTCCCAAACCAGTCCTTGAACTGCGATGGCTTCAGGATCGTTGGCTTCAGCCCCGGCCCACTGCAGGGTGACTCCAGGAGGATGTAATCCATGAGCCTCTGGAGAAGCCGCAGTTTCCGGGGATGTCAGGTCTAGGGTGTCAATCTGGCCTTGGACGCTCAGGGAAACATAGCGATCGACTTGGGGATCGTAGGTTAAGCCTGCAACTGGCGAGGGTTCAGCAGTCAGCATGGGCCATGCGGCCGAGGTGACTTCGCTCAGGGTCAAGGGGAGGAATAGCCGATCCACGGCCGGCCGGCGGGGCAGTTGGCAGCCCCCTAAAATCAGCACGAGGCCCAGGCAGAGGATCACCCCGACCCACTGGCCTCCCAGTTGTATCAGCCCTGTGGGTTTCCCCATCGTCTACCTCCATAGTCCTCAGTCTAGGGCTAGGTCTAGGATTCAGGCCCCCATCCCGGGAACGAGTACACTGTTACATGGCGATCAACGCGGCGCGCACAGCCTATGTCTGTCACTGAAGCAGAGAACTCCCTAGTTAAGCGGGATTCCGTCCTGGGTTCCCGGCGACTCAGTAATCTCTGGTGGGCGACCGTGACGGCGGGCGGCGGCCTCGGCTTCCTACTTGCTGGAATTTCCAGCTACACCCATATCAACTTGCTGCCTTTCAGCGACCCCACCAGCCTGGCCTTCATTCCCCAGGGGATTGTCATGGGGTTCTATGGGGTGGCGGGCCTACTGCTCAGCACCTACCTCTGGTTGATGGTGGTCTGGGATGTGGGGGGCGGTGTGAATGAGTTTGATCGGGCGGCGGGCAAGATCCGCATCCTCCGCCGGGGGTTTCCTGGGAAGAACCGGCAGGTGGAACTGCTCTACAACCTAGACGAGGTGCAGTCGGTGCGGGTTGATATTAAGGATGGCTTCAATCCCCGGCGTGTCCTCTACCTGCGGCTGAAGGGCAAGAAGGAAATCCCCCTCACCCGTGTCGGCCAACCCATTAGCCTGGCGGCGCTTGAAGACCAGGCGGCCGGCCTTGCCCGCTTTTTGAACGTCCCGGTGGAAGGGCTATGACTCTACGCTATGGTTTGTTAGCCCTGGTGCTAGCCGGGGCCCTGTTGACGGGTTGTCGTGTCACTGGAGCTGCCCCCATGTCCCAATCGGCCTGCAATGTTCCCCCAGAAGTGGTGGAGTATTTCCCGAATGCCCCCTGCCTGACGGGCACAGCGGTGGTGGAATTGGTGGTCAACGGCCGGCCGATCACCCTGGAGATCATGGGCAAGGAAGCCCCTCTGACGGCGGGGAATTTTGTGGATCTCGTGCAGCGGGGTTTCTACAACAACCTCTCCTTCCATCGAGTGGTCAAGCAGCCCCAACCCTTTGTGGTGCAGGGCGGCGACCCCAAGGGTAATGGCACAGGGGGCTTCATCGATCCGCAAACCAAGCAAGAACGGGTCATTCCCCTGGAAATTACCCCGCAAGGCGACGCTCAAGCCTACTACGGCCAAACCTTCCCCGAAGCTCGCATTCAGAAACCGCCGGCTTTGCTTCACGAGCGCGGGGCTTTGGCGATGGCCCGCTCCCAGAACCCCAACTCAGCCTCCTCGCAGTTTTATATCACCCTGGCAGAGCAGAGTTTTCTGGACGGGAACTACGCGGTGTTTGGCAAGGTGACGGCTGGTATGGACGTGGTGGATGGCATTAAGCAAGGGGATAAGATTACCTCCGCCAAAGTCATCTCAGGGGCTGAGTACCTGACTACGGTGAAAAAGACTCCCTAAGCTCAGAACCATGGACGTCTGGGTAACCGGCCTGGGCGTCGTCAGTTGCCTTGGCCCAGAGTGGTGGTCTGCTCTACTGGCCGGCCGGCCGGGCCTGCGGGTAGCTCAACCCTTTGCTCAGATACCGGCCTACCCTCTGGGGTTGGTCGGTGACCGGCCGGCCGAGTGGGCTGTCCTGCTCCAGGAGGCGCTGCATCTGGCTTTGACAGACGGGGGGTGGTGTTCGCCGCTGGAAAACTGTGGACTGGTGCTGGGGTCGAGCCGGGGGCAACAGGCGCAATGGGAAGCGTGGCTGGCCCATGGTTCCGTCGCGCCCGATGCCTGGCTCCAGGGTTTCCCCAACTGGCCGGCCGGCCGGATTGCCCATGCACTGGGAATCACTGGCCCCGTCACCGCGGTGACCACGGCCTGTACGACCGGGATCTGGAGTGTGGCCCTGGCCTGGGAATGGTTGCACTTGGGCTTGTGCGAGCGGGTGGTGGTGGCCCTGGTGGAGACGCCCATCACGCCCATGAACCTGGCGGGGTTTGGCCAGATGGGTGCCCTGGCTGCCACTGGGGTCTATCCCTTCGATCGGGCGCGGCAGGGCCTAGCGCTGGGGGAAGCGGCCGTGGTTCTCTTGCTGGAGCGGGCTAATTCACGGCCGGCCGGTCGGGTCTATGGTCAGGTGTTGGGGTTTGGCCTGGGGAATGATGCCCAGACGATGACCACACCCGGCGAGAATCCCCAACCGGCGATGACCGCCATCCACACCTGTCTACACCACGCCCACTTGACTGCGACAGACTGCGATCTAATCCACGCCCATGCCACGGGAACCCGCCGCAATGATGGTCGTGAGGCCCGGCTGATCGCCACCCTGTTTCCCCAAGACCCCTGGATTTTGTCTACCAAGGGCGCCACGGGCCACAGCCTGGGGGCTGCGACTGGATTAGCTACGGCAACGACCCTGATGGCCCTGCACCACCAAACCCTGGTGCCCTGTGTGGGTCTGCGTGACCCGGAGGTGCCCCTGAACTACGCGGCCTGCGGCCGGCCGGCCGAGGTGGAGACAGCCCTTGTCCTGGGGTTTGGCTTTGGGGGCCAGATTGGCGTCTTGGCCTTGGGGCGCTAGGGCAGCGCGTTCAGATCAGGTGGCAGACTGGGAGGGAGAGCCGTTTGTACAGGGCAGGATCATGGCTGCAAATCCTCCACCAGGCCCCGACCCCGAACAGTTAGCCTCCCTGGTCAGCGACTTGAACGACGCCCTAGCCGCCCTCGGCATCACGGCCACGGCGCGGCGCCGCACCCTGCAAATCGACATTACCCTGACCGGGCCAAAGGCTCCAGAGCAATCCGCTGTGATGCCGTTGGTGTTGGGCATACTGGCGAACCAGACCTTACCAGGGGTGGAGCAGGCGCGGGTCTTTGGTCAAGCTGCGGGCGCTGATCTGCTCAGTTGGTCGCAGATTGTGTCCCTGGATGCCAGCCTCCCTCTGCACCAGCAATCCCGCCGGCCGGCCGGCGCTGGGGTATCCCCGTCATCGGCCAAATCCCGCCCTGAGCGTAGCCGCCGCATGGGTGTAGACCTGAAGCTGGCGGCTCACGCGGGCAACCTGGCCAGAGCGTCTGGGATCACCCTGACCCTGCTGGCAGGCATGGTCTTTAGCCTCGTCCTGGCAGTGCTGTTGATTGTGGATCAGTCCAATCCCCTGCTGGGCCTCGGCCTCAGTTTGGGCATCACCCTCCTGGTGAATGGTTTGGTGTTTTTCCTGGCCCCTTGGGGCATGGATTGGATGCAGAGCCTGCTCTACCACACCCGCTGGGTTCCCCTTGCCGATATTTCCAAGCGCAGTCCTGAGGCCGGCCGGGTGATCCAGTGGGTCTGCCAGCAGCACCGCCTGCAAACGCCTCGTCTGGGAATCATTGCCGACGACAATCCGACTGCGTTTACCTACGGCTCCCTCCCGAACCAGGCCCGCATCGTAGTGAGTCAGGGTCTGTTCAAATATCTGGAGGATGACGAGGCTGCGGCAGTCTATGCCCACGAATTGGGTCACATTGTCCATTGGGACTTTGCCCTGATGACCCTGGCCCAAACCCTGGTGCAGGCCCTCTACCTGATTTATGTCTATGCCCGTACCATGCTCCGCGGGGACGGCAAGGGCAAGGCCGCCATCCAGAATGCGGCGGTGGCTGCCTACGTGTTTTATGTGATTGGCACCTACCTCATCCTCTACCTGTCGCGGGTACGGGAGTACTTTGCCGACCACTTCGCCGCAGGGGTGACGGGCAATCCCAACGGCCTCGCCCAAGCACTGGTCAAGATTGCCTACGGCATTGTTGAGGAGAGCCAGCACCAGAAAGAACCCAGTCGTCTGCTGGAAGGAACCCGTGCCCTGGGGATTTATGATCCCAAGGCGGCGGCGACCTCAGGAACGGTGTACCGGATCGGCCAGGACGCGCAGCAGGTGGGCCGCGTGTTTCTCTGGGATTTGTTCAACCCCTGGGCCGGCTGGATGGAACTCAACTCAACCCATCCCCTCACGGGCAAGCGGATTCGCGCCCTGAGTACCTATGCGGAGCAATTAGGACTGGAAGCAGCCTTCGACATGGGGCGGATTGTGGCCGTCGGCCAGCGCCTCGACCGGCAGCGGCTGTACCAGGGGTTCGCCCTGGATATCGTGATCTACCTGGCTGCGTGGTTGGGACTGGCCCTAGGGGCCGGGATCGGCTGGCTGCTCTTTGGGGGACAAGCCCGTTACTGGAGCATCCTCGGGGTGGCCCTGATCGGTTGGGGGCTGGGCCTCCTGCTCAAAACCCTGGTGATGTATCCCCAGCTCGGCCGGCCGGCCGAGGAGGATGTCCTCAACTTGATGACCGATCCCTACGCCAGCCCCCTGCGCGGCCGGCCGGTGCAACTGACAGGCACCTTGATTGGCCGAGGAGATAGTGGCTATGTCTTTGGTTCTGACCTCAAGCTCCAGGATCAGACCGGTCTGTTGTTTCTGCGCTACGCCTCTCGATTTGGGCCACTGGGCAACTTTCTCTTTGGGGCGAGTCAAGTTGAGGGACTGATCGGCCAGTCTGTCCAATCCACAGGCTGGTTTCGACGGAGTGTGATGGCTTGGCTGGAACTGGAGGGGCTACGCACACCAGGGCGGCGAGTCGCCAGTTATCCCCGTTTTTGGAATTGGCTTTTGGCATTGGGGGCCATCCTGGGAGGACTGGTGGTCATGGCCATCGGTTGAACCTTAGATTGAAAGCAGCTAGAGCCATCCATCGGCTAGACGCTCTCACCGGTTCTCGCTCCTGTGGCTATGTCCAACTGGCACGGCTCTATTGTCGAGCATCTTCCTCCTGAGGACTGGCAGAGAACGCCGGAGACCGTCAGGCAGTTTGTGGAACAACTGCTCGCTGATGAATCCTGTTCGGCCAGCAGTGGGCGGTTAGGGCAGTTTCTCAATGCCACGCCGATTGGCATTGGGGTCCACGATGCTGCGGGCAATTTGATCTACATCAACCAGAGTGGGGCAGCTCTACTCGGAGTGACTACCGTGGGGCACGTATCGACAGATGCACTCTCCACCGTATTTAGGGTCTATCGGGCGGGCACGCGAGAGTTGTATCCCATCGAGAACCTGCCGAGTACTCGCGCTCTGGCAGGCATTTCTGCTTGGGCGGATGACCTAGAGATTGATCACCCGGAACGGGTCATTCCCCTGGAGGTCTCGGCAAGTCCTGTCTGTGATGACCAGGGGCAAGTCACCCACATCATCGCCACGTTTCAAGATATTAGTGAGCGGAAAACCCTGGAGACTGCGCGCCGCCAGCGCGAGATGGAGCAGGAGATTATCAGAAATACGTTGCTTGCTAGTGAGCATCGCTACCGGCAAATCCTCCAGGCTCAGACGGATCTCATCCTCCGCTCCTTACCCGATACCACCATTACCTTTGCCAATGAAGCCCTTTGCATGGCCCTCGGCCGGCCGCTCGCCGAGGTCATTGGCTCTCGTTGGAGCGACTTTGTTTTACCCAATGAGGTAGAAGCCATCCATCGTAAAATCGCTGCACTCACCCCGGCTGCGCCCTGTTTCGAGAACCTGAATCGAGACTATCGAGCTCATCATGCCATTGGCTGGACTCAGTGGATCAATCGCGGTATTTTTGACGAGCAGGGGCAATTGGTTGAACTTCAGTCGGTCGGCCGTGACATTACAACTCTACAAGAGAGTATCCTGCGTGAGAAGGCCCTGAACCAGGTTTCCCAGGCCATTCGCAACTCCCTCGACCTTGATACCATTTTCACCACAGCAACCCGTGAGACAGCTCAGTTATTTGGATCAACAGATTGCTACGTAGTTGAGTACTTCTCAACCCTGGGTATTTGGCGACACATCGCCGAGTTTCATTGCAGTGCCAATGCGACAATAACCCTAGGACTAGAGATTCCAGATGCAGGCAATCCCTTTGCAGAGGAACTCAAACAACTGCGGCCTGTCTCCATTGAGGACACCTCTACAATTCAAGATGAGATTAACCGGGAATTCGCCCAAACGACTCCAGGGGCCTGGTTGCTGATCCCTCTGGTTATCGAAGGGGCGTTGTGGGGGGCTTTTACGCTGCGCGTTTCCCAGCGCCCCTTTGCGTGGCGAGAGGAGCAGGTTCAGCTTGCCCAAGCCGTTGCCAGTCAACTCGAAGTTGCCATTCACCAGGCGAATCTCTATCATCAGGCAAAATTGGAGCTTGAGGAGCGCCTTCGCATTGAACAAGCCCTCAAACAGAGTGAGCAACGGTTTCGCAATTTATTTGAAAACACTCCTGAGATTGCCGTCCAGGGCTATGACAAAAATCGCCAGGCCATTTACTGGAATCGGGCGAGCGAGAAGCTCTATGGCTATTGCCAAGATGAAGCCATTGGCCAAAAACTCGAGGATTTGATCATTCCCCCCCACATGCGTCAACAGGTAATTGAAGACATAGAGCGCTGGTTGGACGGAGGAGAGCCAACTCCTGCCAGTGAACTTAGTCTCATGCGGAAGGATGGTTCTGCTGTTGAAGTCTATTCCAGTCATATTATGTTGGTCAATACGGAGGGAGATCCAGAACTTTATTGTGTCGATATTGATCTCAGTGATCGGAACCGAGCCAAGTCAGCCTTGCACGAAAGTGAGAGCCGCTATCGGCTACTTGCCGAAAATATGAATGACTTAGTTTGTTTGCACGACCTAGATGGCCGATACCTCTATGTCAGCCCATCCTGTGAACAACTCTTAGGCTACACCTATGACGAAATGCTGGGTCGAGACCCCTACGAATTCTTCCATCCTGATGACCGAGAGCGAATTCGCCAGGAAGCCCATGCCGCAGTCGTGGAGGGTAAGTCCCTACCCATTACCTATCAAATTCGGCAAAAGTCAGGTGCCTATATTTGGTTCGAGACACTCACCAAGCCCATTACCGATGAAACGGGTCAGTTGGTGAAACTCCAAACCACCTCGCGAGATGTTACAGAACGAATTCACGTCCAGCATCAGTTACGCCATGATGCGCTACACGATAGCCTAACTGGCTTACCCAATCGACATCTGCTCATGGAGCGCTTGGAATTGGCCATCAATCGAGCCAAGCGACTGGAGAACTATCGATTTGCAGTCCTATTTCTTGACCTCGATCGATTCAAGGTTATTAATGATAGCCTGGGTCATGCCGCTGGAGATGAGTTGCTCATCGCTGTCGCCCATCGTCTCCAGCAAAGGTTGCGTAGTTTAGATCTGGTCGCTCGGCTGGGAGGAGATGAATTTGTGATCCTCCTGGAGGAAGTTGCTGATATCCAGGAGGTCATTTGTGCTACTGAACGGATTTTTACCGCTCTCCAAAACCCTTTTCTGATCGAAGCCCGTGAGGTTTACACCACTGCCAGTGTGGGCATTGTCATTGGCACAAGCGCCTATCAAAAGACCGACCATCTTCTGAGGGATGCCGACACTGCCATGTATCGGGCCAAGAGTAAGGGGAAATCCCGCTATGAGATCTTTGACGCTGGGATGCATGCTCAAGCTCTAGCGCGGCTCCACTTGGAGAATGATCTGCGAGGGGCGATTGAACGCGAGGAGTTCATCCTCCACTACCAACCCATTGTCCATCTTGAGACTGGAGAACTCGTTGGGTTTGAATCACTGATTCGCTGGCAGCATCCCCATCTAGGCTTACGGTTTCCTGGAGACTTTATTACTGCCGCAGAAGAGACTGGTTTGATTACGAACCTCGATTACTGGGCCTTGGGAGCTGCATGTCAACAACTGATGACCTGGCAATCTGCATCACCCAGCTTGAAGGGCTTGAAGATAACTGTCAACTTGTCGGCCCAGGATCTCCGGCGAGATGACTTACTTACCGTGCTGAATCAGGCCCTCAGTCAATGGAAGATACCTCGCGACTGTCTGACACTAGAGATCACGGAAAGTATGCTGATTGAGGATGTGGAGTTGACGATTGACCTACTGACCCAAATTAAGACTCAAGGGCTTCAGATCAGTATTGATGACTTTGGTACGGGCTACTCTTCCCTCAACTATCTGCACCGTCTGCCTGTGGACTACCTCAAGGTTGACCGCTCCTTTGTCAGTCAGATTCAGGCCGGCCGGCCGCATCACCGGATTGTGGAGATGATCATGGCCCTCAGCAGTCAACTGGAACTGGATGTGATTGCTGAGGGCATCGAGACCCAGGAACAGTTGGATTACCTCAAACAAATCGGCTGCCATTACGGACAGGGGTATCTGTTTTCCCGACCCATGGGGGTAGCGGCGGTGGATGTGTTGCTGGCCCAGGGGCGGCTGAGTTTTGCCGAAACCGCCCACTGAACGCCTATTGGATAAGGGCCATAGAGGGTCTTGGACTACCTAGGGTTGGGAACTGGGTGCCTCGACTAGCCCAAGAAGTTGCGCTGGAGCCAGTTGCACCCACCAGGGTGTGGGCCGTTCCCGCAAAAGCTGCCAGGTTTCCCGCCACACCTCTGCCTGAAGGTGGTAGCCCTGTGGCCCGGCCGGCCGTCCGTATAGGGTCAGGAACAGGCTGACCCGGTGGGGACTCTCCCGATGGGCAGCGACGGTGCAGGGAAAGGTGTTAACCCCCTGGCCCGACTCCGGGAAACGCAGATGGTGAGCACGGATGCCGATGTGGGTTAACAAATCACTGGGTATGTCTAAACCCTTTAATAGACACGCCCAATCAAGGGCCAGTACCGAGCCGTCGGCCTGCCACTGGGCGCGACTGACATTTTTGCAGCCGGTCAGCAGAGCCACATCCAGCCGGTGCGGCCGGCCGAAAATCTCAGCCCGTGGGCCATAAGCGACGCCGCGGCCTTCCACCAGTACCAATAAGTCGGTACAGAGTCGGTACAACTCCTCCAAATTGTGGGACACCAGCACAACTTGACCGGGGAAGGTGGCCAAGAGATCCTGGAGCTGCATCTCCAGGCGATGGCGCAGGTGACTATCGAGGGCGGCAAAGGGTTCATCCAACAGTAAAAGATCCGGTTCAGTAACCAGTGCCCGCGCCAGGGCCACCCGCTGCTGTTGCCCGCCCGATAACTGGTGGGGATAACGGTGCTCCAGCCCCCCCAACCCCAGGCGTGTAATGTGCTCGGCGATGCGCTGGCGACAGGTCTCGGCCGGCCGGCCGTGCAGGCCAAAACCAATGTTGTCCCAAACCGTCAAGTGGGGGAATAGGGCATACTGCTGCACCACCCATCCCACGCGTCGTTGGGCCGGAGGACGGTTCACTTGGGCGCGCCGATCCAGCCAGGTCTGGCCCTGTACCCGAATCCAACCCTGTTCCGGTGTTTCCAACCCAGCTAGGCAGCGCAGCAGCAAACTTTTGCCAGCACCCGAAGCCCCCAGAATCCCCAGGGTTTGCTGCTGGGTGGCCAGGGCTACGTCCAAGCGAAAACCACCGAGTTGCTTGTGAATTGCCAATGCCAATCCGATTGCAGGTTCCGGTGGAACTAGAGACGGGGATGGACTGGAGGACAGGCCACCGCGGTGACCGGTCACGGCCGGCCGGCCCCAGCGCACCTGACCGAGCGCCACGGCCCCCAGACACAGCCCTAGGATCAGGCCACTCCAACCCCAGGCTGCCGCCCAATCCCCCGCCTCCACCGCAAAGTAGATCGCTACTGGCAAGGTCTGGGTTTGCCCCGGTATATTCCCCGCCAGCATCAAGGTCGCGCCAAACTCCCCCAGGGCACGGGCAAAGGCCAGGGTGAGGCCCGCCAGCAACCCAGGGCCAGCCAGGGGTAGGGCCACACGGGTCAACACCCCCCAAGGGGATGCGCCCAGGCTACGCGCCACCTGGAGCAACTGACCATCCACCTGTTCAAAAGCCCCCAAGGCCGTGCGATACATCAAGGGAAAAGCCACCACCGCACTGGCGATCACGGTCGCGCCCCAGGTGAACACCACCCGCAGGCCGGCCGCTTGGAGCCACCCACCCAGGAGACCATTCCGACTCAGGAGCAGCAACAGCAGAAAACCCACCACCGTGGGCGGCAACACCAAAGGTGCCAAGAACACACTGTCCAAAACGGTTCGCAGCCGTCCCCGCCGCCCCGCCAGCGCGTAGGCTGCCCCGGTGCCCAAGACCCCCACCAGCACCGTCGCCAGGCCGGCCGCCCGCAGGGAAATCCACAGGGGATCCAGGGTCATTGGGGTGGCAACCCAAACCCGAACTGTATAAAGGTTCGCCGGGCAACGGAACTCCCCCAGAAGTCCAGCACAGCCTGGGCTGCACTACGGTTGCGGGTAGCCGTTACCAGCGCTGCCGGATAGACAATCGGGCTGTGGAGTTTGGGATCAGCGGTCGCCACCACCCGCACCCGATTGGAGGTGCGCGCGTCGGTCTCGTACACTAGGCCAGCGGATACTTCGCCACTGGCCACGGCCGCCAACACGGCCCGCACCGAGTTGCCCAGGATCAGCTTCGGTTGCACCGCCTCCCAGAGTTTGAGGCTGCGGAGAGTCTCCTCGGCGTACTGGCCGGCCGGAACCGTGCGGGGATCGCCCATCGCCACCCGATCCACGGCCGGCCGGGCCAAGTCCTGGAAATGGGTGAGGCGGAGCGTTCCAGACCTGGGAGCAACCAGCACCAAGCGATTGGTGGCCAGGATGCGCTGACTACTTGGGACAATCAGCTTCTGGGTTGCCAGGGCCTCCATCTGGCGCATCGCCGCTGAAACAAATAGATCAATCGGTGCCCCCTGCTCGATTTGGCGCTGAAGAGGCCCCGATGCCGCAAAGGTATAGTCCACCGTTAGCTTGGGGTAGGTTTGCCGCACCAGGGGTGTCAAACTGGTCAACACCTCCTGTAAACTGGCCGCCGCCCCCACCAGCACCCGTCCCCCGGCCGGCCGGCCCTGGCTCCAGACCCGCTGGGGGAGAATCAGTCCAGTGCCCAAGCCTACCGTGGCCCACAGAGCCGCTCGCCGTTTCATCGTTCCAACTGCTGGGAGTTTGATTGCTTTTCTAGATGTCAAGGGGATATTTCACCCCCATTTGGTAACCCAGATCGCTTTTCCATCCGAATCGAGTGTGCCATACTGCCACTCAAAGGGTTGTGGGAGTAACGACCAATGCAAGTCCTGACACGCAATGCGCTCAAAGGCACGGTGAAGCACATTTCCCTAGGGCGGGTCAATGCGGAGGTAACCCTGGAAATTGTCCCTGGCGTTGAAATTACCGCTGTGATCACCCGGATAACCGCCGAGCGCCTGGGTCTCGAAGAAGGAAAGTCTGCCTACGCTATCGTCAAACCCTCCGAGGTCGAAATTACCCTAGGTTAAGGGGCCTAAACCAATCCCATAGAAAACCTTAGTCGCGGCCGGCTGGCTATGGCCCTACGCTATGGTGGGATCGGAGGTTAACCAAGGTTACGGTCAGTAACATCCCTTGACCTCTGCTGATCGGCCGTTTATCGAGCATAGGGAAGCATATGAGTGACATCCACGATCAAATTGTTGCTGAGCGGGCTGCGGCCCGGGCACTCTGCGATGCGGAAGGCGTCGATTCCGGGGCTTGCGCTGCTGCCTTCGATGCCCTAGAAGAATTGCAGGCCGAGGCCGCTCACCAGCGGACTGAAAAGCCCAAAAGTTCTTTTGAGCAATACTGCGATGCCAACCCCGATGCAGTAGAGTGCCGGGTCTACGACGACTAATGCCGTTCTGGGGGTGAGGGGGGATCGCTGATTCGGGACTGGGGGCAAGGCTTGGCCATTGGTTGATTCCCCCCAGAGTGGCCGGTATGCTAGCCCTAGCCCCTCTCACCCCTCCCTAGCCCCTCTCACCCCTCCTATGGCCAGCAAGTTTCCCATCGTCACCCCGGCGACCCGTCTAGACATTCTCAGTCGGGATAGTCTCAAACAGGACATTCATGAGGCGGCGGCGGCCGGCCCGGTTCATGTCCTCGTTGATCTAGAAGGGGTGACCTTTATCGATAGTGCCGGACTGGGGGCCTTGGTTTCTGCCCTGAAGACCCTGCGAACTCAGGGGGGCAGCCTCTCCCTCTGTGCGCCCAGCGATCAGATTCGTACCCTGCTGGAAATCACCAGCCTGAACAAGATTTTTCCGATCTATGGCAATCGTCAGGCGTTTCTCGATCAGCACGCGGGGACGTGAGGGCCTGGGTGGTGGGGGTTACGGCCGGCCTGGCGATTGGCTGGGCAGGAGCGGGGTGGACGGTCACGGCCCAGGAAGCCTTTCAAGCAGGTAGCGCCGCGCTGACGGTGGGGGATGCCACCCAGGCTGCCCAGGCTTTTCGGGAAGCGCTGCGGCTGAACCCCAAGCTACCTGCTGCGTGGCGAGGTTTGGGGATTGCCTTGGGGCGACAGGGCCAGTGGGCTGCGGCCGCTGAAGCCCAAGCTCAGGCCACCACCCTCCAACCCAACTATGCGGCGGGCTGGGTGATGCGGGGCTGGGCGGTTCACAAAACGGGGCAGCATGGGGAGGCCATCCGGTTCCTCCAGCGTGCCGCCCACCTCGATCCCCAAAACCTGGAAGCCTACAATGCCCTGGGGGTGGTCTATCTGTTTGCCGACAGGCCCCGGCCGGCCGAGGCCAGCACCCGTCAGGCCCTCAGGCTGGATCCCCAGAATGGCACGGCCTACTATAACTTGGGGCTGAGTTTGGATCGCCAGGGGCGTTTTGCCGAAGCGGTGGCCGCCCAGAGCCAAGCCCAGCGCTTTGAACCCCGGAATCCCCATCCCCTCCTGGCCCAAGCGGTGAGTTACCTGGCCCTGCACCAAAGACCCCAGGCGGAAGCGGCGTTCCAGGCGGCCGGCCGGCTCCAGGCGCGCTATCAAACCCGTGCCGGTCTCCAGACCCTGACCGAGGCGGGGTTCAGTCAGGCCCAGATCCAGCGGCTGGCGGTGATCGGCCGGCCCTAACGTCCCATTAGGGTGGTGTCCTTATGGATAGTACGGATGTCGCGAATCTCATCGATCACCATTTCCAGGCCGGCCGCCGCGCCTTTGAGCAGGGCCGCTATAGCGAGGCGATTCGGGAACTGGAGCGGGCGGCGGACTTGGGCGATCGCCGGTCTCGGCTTGGGGGCGAGGTGCAGCTCTGGTTGGTGACAGCCTATGAGGCGGCCGGCCGGCGGGCCGAGGCCCTGGCTCTCTGTCGTCAACTGGCCCAGCACCCCCAGCGCGACATTCGGCAGCAGAGTCAGCGGGTGGCCTATATCCTGGAAGCTCCCCAACTGCGGCGACACCCAGAATGGCTGAGCCAGATCCCCGACCTGACGCGGCTGGAGGATCGCCCCTCGCCTCCACCGATCAGCGGCCGGCCGCTGCCACGAACTCCGGCACCGCTAGAGATGGATCTGAACCCGCCCCCACCGCGGCCGGCCGGCCCCGAAGTCCGGTTCGTGCTCCTCACCCTGGGATTGCTGACGGCGATTCTAGGCTGGCTGGCCTGGCCCCATTCCTAGGTCGCGCCAGTCTGGCCAAGTCCTGGGTCAGAATAGAAACTTGTATGGCGTAAAGAAGCATTTCGTCCTCTCATCATTGGATCACCCCTGTTCGATGAAGAGTCTGTGGTTGCGCTAAGTTCCCAGCCAGAGGGTATGCCCGATGCCTTTCGTGCTCTGCTGGAGCAGGATGCCTTGGGCATTGCTGAAGTGGACTTGGAGGGGCGTTGGCGGCAGGTGAATGCCCGGTTTTGCCAACTGGTGGGCCGGCCGGCCGCCGATTTGTTGGGCCAGCCCTATTTGGTGGTGACGCATCCCCAGGATCAGCCCCAGACCCAGGCGGAGGTGGCCAGACTTTTGGCGGGGGAACACACCAGTTTTACCCAAGAAAAGTGCTATCTACGGCCCGATGGCGCAAGTCTTTGGGTACAGGTCACGAATACCCTGGTGCGCGACGCGGCCGGCCGGCCGGTGGGACTGATCAAGCTTGCCCAGGACATCAGCCGCCGCAAACAGGCCGAACAGGAACTGGATGGGTTTTTCGCCCACTCCCCTGATGGGGTCTTTTTCATGGCCCTGCCCACACCCCTCGACTGGGAAGCGGCGTCCGACCCAGAGGCGACCCTGACGCAGATTCTCAACCAACCGCTTCAGATTAAAAGCAACGCCCGCTTCCGCGAGTTGTTTGGGTTTCCCGATCAGCCCATTCTGATGGCTCGGCCCCTGGATTTTTTTGCCCATGACCCTGAACTGGGCCGCGAGGTGTGGCGGCAATTGCTCAGTCGGGGGGAATTGCAAATGACCGTACAGAAGGTACGCGTTGATAGAACACCCCTGTGGATCGAAAGTTACAATCGCTGCTTCCACAACGACCAAGGCCAGATCACGGGACTGTTGGGCATTCAGCGGGATGCTTCTCCTGTGCGTGATTTGGCCCTGAGCTTAAAAACAGCCCAGGAGCAGATTCAGTACCTCCTTTCCGAAGGCCCCAGCGCACTCTACATCTGCAATCCCCAGCCACCCTACGCGCCCACCTACGTCAGCCCAGGCATTGTCAAAGTTGTGGGCTACACCGCTACCGAACTATTGACCCACGGAGAACTCTGGTTTTCCCAGATTCACCCTGAGGATCAAGCCAGGGTGGTTGAAGCGATGGAGGCTCTCTGTGACAGCGGGGCTAGGGTACTGGACTATCGATTCCGCCACCGGGACGGCACCTACCGCTGGCTCCAGAACGAAATGGTGGTCGAGCGGGACGACGGCGGCCGGCCGGTGAATTGCCGAGGTTCTTTGTTTGATATTACGGCCCGCAAACAACAGGAGGTGTTTTTCATCCAGCAGGCCCAACGGGAGGCGGCCACCCTGCGGGTGGTGGAAAACATCCGCCAGACTCTCGACCTGTCGGAAATTCTGGCGACGACCACCCAGGAACTGCTCACCCTGCTGCGGGTCGACCGCTGTTTGATCTTCCGGTTCAGCGAAACCTGGGGCGGCGAGTTTGTTGCCGAGGCGGTGGCACCTGACCTGCCCGCGCTGATTGGCTCGACGGCCGGCCGGCCGATCACCGAGAATCTGCTCAGTGACCCCACCTGCTTGATGCATCTCTGGTTTGCTGCCCCCCCGCCCACCTTGACCGCAGCGCCCCACTTCGCCGCCTGTGGTGACCTGGCAACCATCCAGCGCACCCCCGCATACCTCGACCTGATGAGCCGCCTCCAAGCCATCGCCTACCTGGTGGTACCCATCTGGATGGGAGCCAAGCCCTGGGGTCTCTTGGGGGTCTACCAAACCCAGGTACGGACGTGGCAGCCGCTCGAGATTGACCTCCTCACCCACTTGGCCAGTCAACTGGGCATCGCCCTGCAACAGGCGGATCTGCTGCACCAGACCCGTGCCCAAGCCGTCGCCCTTGCCCAAGCTCGCGATGCGGCTGAAGCCGCCAGTCAGGCCAAAGGCGAGTTTCTGGCCCGCATGAGCCACGAACTCCGTACTCCCCTGAATGCCATCCTGGGGTTTGCCCAACTGATGAGCCAGGATGCCAGCCTCAACCCCCAAACCCGGGAATACCTTCAGATCATTGGCCAAAGCGGCGACCATCTCCTGGCCCTGATCAGCGATGTCCTCGACATGGCCAAAATTGAGGCGGGCCAGACCAAGGTCAATCTAAGTAACACCGACCTGCATGGCTTGCTGGACAGTCTGGAGGGCCTGTTTCGCCTCAAGGCCGCGACCAAGGGATTGCATTTCAGTGTCCAGCGGCCGGCCAGCGACCTCACTTGGATTCGCACGGACGAGACCAAGCTGCGCCAGATCCTGATCAACCTCCTCGGCAATGCCCTCAAATTCACTGCCAAGGGGGCTGTTCATCTCACAGTCAGTGCCCAAGGGAGTTCTGACCTGCGGACTGACTTAATCTTTACCATCAGTGACACGGGGCCAGGCATGACCGCCGGTGAACTGGCCACCCTCTTTGTCCCCTTCAGCCAAGCCACGGCCGGCCGCCTTGCCCAGCAGGGAACGGGCTTGGGCCTGGCCATCAGCCAACACTTCGCTCAACTGCTGGGGGGCCAGGTCACTGTCACCACTACCCCCGGCCAGGGCAGCCAGTTCCAACTGTACTTGCCCGTTGAAATCTCGGCTCGCGACCCGTCCACCGCCGCCCCCACCTTCCCGAGTCAGCGGATCGTGGGTCTTGCTCCAGGCGAGCCGATCCCCCGCATCCTGGTTGTGGATGACCAACCCACCAATCGCAAACTTCTGGGTCGGATGCACACCCAAGTCGGCTTTGAAGTGCAGGAAGCGGAAAATGGTCAACGGGCAGTGGAACTGTGGGAAGCTTGGCAGCCCGATTTGATCTGGATGGATTTGCAGATGCCCGTCCTCGACGGCTACCAGGCGGCCGGCCGGATCAAAGCTCTGGCTGCTGACAAGGGCCTTAAACCGCCTGTGATTATTGCCCTCACCGCCAGCATTTTCGACCAGACCGAGGGCCAAATCCTCGCGGCTGGCTTTGATGGCTTGGTCTTCAAGCCCTACCGGCCGGCTGCCCTGTTTCAGCAGATCGCCCACCACCTGAAAATCTGCTACCAGATCGCAGAACCGGCCCCTGACCCGATCCAGCCCGACGCTGCCCAGGTGTCACCCTCCAGCAGTCCCCGGCCTTCCCTGACGCTAGAGAACCTGTCCCCAGCCTGGGTGCTTGAATTACACCACGCCGCCCAACGCGGTTCCGATCAGCAGATTTTGACCCTGCTGGATCAATGCAGTGGGGAGCACCGCGAGGTCACCGCTCAACTGCGAGACTGGACGCAAAACTTCCAGTTCGACCGGATTCTCAGCCTCACCACACCCCTCTGTGATCACCCGTCCTAGCGCACCGCCACCCAATGACCCCTCCAGACCCTGCCAGCACCGGCGACCTGCTGATTGTCGATGACACCCCCCAAAATGTGCGCCTATTGTCCGCCATCCTCGCCAAGCAAGGCTTTGAGGTGCGTAAGGCCCTCAGTGGGGCAATGGCACTCTTAGCGATCAAGGCCGGCCGGCCGGATTTGATCTTGCTGGATGTGATGATGCCCGACATGGATGGGTTCCAGGTATGTCGCCGTCTCAAAGCCGATCCGGCCACCCAAGACATTCCCATCGTCTTCCTCAGCGCGGCCGATACCCCCGCCTACAAAGTCGAAGCCTTCAGAGCTGGGGGCGCGGACTACATCACCAAGCCTTTTCAGGTTGAGGAAGTACTGGCGCGGGTGGAGCACCAACTTGCCCTTTCCCGTTTGCGAAATGCCCTCGCAATCCAAAACCAGCAGCTCCAAGAAGAAATTACGCAGCGCCAGGAAGTCGAGCAATCCCTGGCCCGCAGCAACGCCCTGCTGCGCGCCCAAGCCGAGGCATCTCTCGATGGCATCCTGGTGGTGGATGAACACCGCCGCATCATCTCCTACAATCAGCGTTTCTGCGACCTCTGGCAGATTCGGCCGGCGGCCCTGGCAGTGATGTCTCTCCCGGATCTGATTCAGCAGACGGCAAGCCAAGTGCCAAATCCCGAAGAGTTTGCCCGCCGGATGGAGGTGAAGTATGCAGAACCAGAGGCCACCCATACCGATCGCGTCATCCTGGGGGACGGTCGAACATTTGATTGCTACTCCACACCGATTCGCAACATCAACGGTGATATTTATGGCCGAGTTTGTTTCATGCGGGATATCACAGAATGGCTGATGATGGAGCGGATGAAGGATGAATTCATCGCCGTAGTCAGCCACGAATTACGTACCCCCCTCACGGCTATTCACGGTGCCCTGGGGCTGCTCGCCACGGGCCAACTCGGCACCCTCACCGAGCGGGGGCAGCGCCTCGTGGAAATTGCCAACAAAAATACCGATCGATTGGTGCGGTTGGTGCGAGACCTCCTGGAGGTGGATCGTCTAGATTCGGGGCGGGCGATGATCAGTCTCCAAACCTGCAATGCCGCCGACCTGGTCACCCAGGCCATCGAGAGTGTCCTGACCCTGGCGGAAGCCAGCAGCGTTCACCTGAACTCCCAGGTAATGCCCGTCTCTCTCGAAGCGCATCCCGACCGGATCATCCAGGTTCTTATTAACTTATTGAGTAACGCCATCAAGTTTTCCGAGTCGGGCGGCGAAGTGTGGGTGAGTATCTCCTCCCAGGGAGACACGGTGCAGTTTGATGTGGCAGATACGGGGCCGGGTATTCCGGCTGACCAATTAGAAGCGGTGTTTGATCGGTTCCACCAAGTCGATGCCTCGGATAGTCGGCGGCGGGGTGGCACCGGGTTGGGACTGGCGATCTGCCGCAGCATTGTCCAGCAACACGGG